>NZ_CP011477.1:0-313333 GCF_001010805.1 Spongiibacter sp. IMCC21906
CTTCTGCCGCCGTACGCTCCGCGAACAGTCGATTTACCTTAAGATAAACCTCCCAGTGATCTTCCGAAACTCGCTCGCTCCCAAAAAGTATGCAAAGGTGGGCCAAAAGCCTCCTTAGAGAACTTCTTGTAAAAAATATCCATGTCTTTTTTGCTTAAAGGAACCCGCGCTGCCACCAACTTTGGATAACGACTAGCCTCACTTCGGTGTGGGTTTCAAATTTGCCTTGTTTATTGTCATGCACCGACCACGCCACCCACGAGCCCGCTTTGCCGTCGGCAAAGAAACTCAATAAGGTAGGAATAATGCCATTGGGCGAGGCAGGCCTGCGCCGAATCATGACACCATCTTCTACCACTTCTTCGTAGGGCAGGCGGTGATACACCATCACCAAGTCCGCCTTGCCGGGCTCCAGAATGTCTCGGGCCTCGGCATCCAAACCGGCCGTGCCTAAAAAGCCGAAATGGCGGATAGCTTCCAAAATTCCCCCCGCGCCACTCAGCGAGGCATGAAAACCCGCGCCGGCTTTCGGTCGCTTCCAGCAAACCTGACTCTGACTCACCTACACAAACACCGATAAAGCCCTGCTCATACATAGACAGATCATTCAGAGTATCCCCGCCACCAACACCTCTTCATGGGGAATGTTCAAATGCGCCACCAATGCCGTCAGGGTCGAACCCTTATTGACGCCTTTAGCAAAAATATCTAAATACCAACTTGCGGAATACAGTAGATCGCAATCTAATGCGGCAACAGCTTTGGCCAAGGGGGCTCGCACCGCATCTACCGCTTCAGGCTCACAAAAATAGGAGCAACGACGCTCCTGCGGCACATCTTGGCGTTGCAGGCCGTTAATACCGTCCAAGGCAGCTTCGACAACGTGCTCACCCGGCCAGAGCTTGTCGATATCGGACTGCAAAGGTTGTATCGGCTGCTGAGTACTACCATCAACTACCGTGCAGCCCACATCACAAATAATATAATCCGGTTCAGGAATGGTGGGGTCGGCTAATAATGGCAATACAGATTCCAGTCCACGACCGGTGACAAATGCCAGTTCAATTTCGGGGTGAGCGGCGATAATCTGATATAAACGAAGGCGATTTTCAGAAGTCCCCCCCAAAAACGTGCCGTCTAAATCGGTTGCTAACAACATAGTCAATTCCCGTGATTTGCAACAGCGCCGGGCATTCCCCAGGCCGATGCCTGACGTATGGTCCACGGACCTATGTTGGTGGGAGCACTCACTCGTTCGAGCCACTCCTAGCACCGCGAGACGGCGCACAAACATCCTCACTGCATGAAGGAAGAAACCAGTAAAGGCTGATCCGAAGACCTTGATTAACCAAGCAAAAATCCGTTTAGCACTTCAGCTTGGCGGTGAAACGCAATAAACCTGATCATGCAGATTTTATGCCGCGCAAAGCTAAAAGCAGGCCTCACGGCGCTTTCCTGCAAGTCTATTCAACTGACATGGAACGCAGTGATATTCAGACTCTCCCCGGCACCCCTTGCTGCACCAAAAAAGAGCGTCACGCCCGTTTAGGCCTGTCCCCGCTCTTTCTACACAAACAAGAAACTTTCTGGCTTTTCCACATACCAACGCTATAGCACTTAAGTATCACGGCTCCAGCACCACCAGCAGGTGGGCATTTAAAGCTAAACGCCCCTGCCCAAAAGCTGGTTGGAACAAGTCTTGCCTCGGGTCTAGTATTAGAGCTGAATTGCTAAGTTCGACACCTGATCATGAATCGCCTATTACAAGCGAGCGATCTCCAAGGTGGTAAACCGTTGGCAAAACGTGCTTTGATCGTACATGCCAGTGCAGAACTGGAGAATAATAGGGAGGAGCATGTCCGAACGTTGGAATAACATCATTACCTCGGCCCAGACCTTTCGTCGGGAGCTCCACCGCTATCCCGAACTAGGCTGGCAGGAAAACCGTACCGCTGCAGAAATCCGCAGAGCGTTAAGCTCACTGGATATCTCTTGGCGAGATTGCGCCAAAACCGGCACTGTCGCATCGCTCGGTAAACACAAGCGCGGTAAGCACATTGCCCTGCGAGGCGATATCGATGCACTTCCCATCACTGAAAAATCCGACAAAGAATGGCGCTCCGAACATCAGGGTTGCATGCATGCCTGCGGCCACGACGGTCACACCGCCACGTTGCTGGCAACCGCAGAGTGGCTTAAACACAGTGAAGATCAACTCACGGGGCCAGTCACTTTAATCTTTCAGCCCGCCGAAGAAGGGGGCCACGGCGCGCGGGAAATGATCGCCGACGGTGCCTTAGAGGGCGTGGATGAAATTTTCGGCTGGCATAACTGGCCCGCCATCCCCTTTGGCAAATTGGCTTGCCCAGACGATATTGTAATGTGTGGTAACGGCACCTTTCGCATCAAACTGAATGGCAAAGGTGGTCATGCCAGCCAACCTGAATTATGCAAAGACCCCGTATTGGCCGCCAGTGCAATCACCCTTGCGCTACAGCAAATTGTCGCTCGGCGCCTAGCACCCCAACGGGCCGCCGTAATCAGCGTCACATCCATTAATGCTCCAAGCGGGGCGACGATTATTCCGCAACAAGCAGAACTCGGCGGCAGTATTCGAGTACCCGACATTAAAACCCGGGACGAAGTAAATCAGCTTATTCGTGAAATAAGCCAGCAAACCGCGGCCAGTTATGGGGTTGATTGCGAGGTAGAAATCATCCCTCGCTACAACGCCACCATTAATCATGCCCAGCAAGCCCAACGCCTTCGCAGCTGCTGGCAAGACGCTTTTGGTAGCGCGGCAATGGCAAACGATATTCTCACGCCGATTATGGCGTCAGAAGACTTCAGCTATTACCTGCAAGAAATTCCTGGGGCCTTTGCCTTAATCGGCGCAGGCGAGGCAGACGAAGAAGCCTACCCTTGCCACAGTCCCCACTACGACTTTAATGACAAACTGATACCACTTGTTACCGAACTTTATGCCCGCTTAGTCGGCGCGGCATTACCTACGCCCAACTAATCGGGCATCAAAACTATCGTTACCTTGACGCACCACGACGCGTCTATTTTGTCCCCAGCGACAAAATTCTAAAAACCGCAGGAGGAAAGACATGAGTATTTTTGAACAGCGCGAATCCGAGATCCGGGGTTATTGCCGAGTCTATCCAGTGGTGTTTGATAAGGCATTCAATGCCCGCCAAACCGACGAGAACGGCAATGAATATATCGATTTTTTTGCCGGTGCCGGGGTACTTAACTTTGGCCACAACAACGAGCGCATGACCCAAGCCGTTATTAAATATATTCAAGGTAATGGCGTTACCCACAGTTTGGACATGCACACCACTGCTAAGCGGGATTTCATGGAACGGTTTGTCAAAACCATAATGGACCCCCGCGGCATGGATCACAAAATGCAGTTTATGGGGCCCACGGGCACCAACTCTGTTGAAGCCGCATTAAAAATTGCTCGCCGCGCGACAGGACGCCGAGAAATCATCGCCTTTACCAAAGGCTTTCACGGCATGACGCTAGGTGCACTGGCATGTACTGCAAACCAAGCGTTTCGGGGGGCAGCAGGCATTCCATTAGAACATGTCAAACACTACCCCTTTGGCGAAGACAGCACTATTACTCAACTACGGGCCATGTATAGCGACAGTTCCAGCGGCATGTTGCCTCCGGCCGCATTTTTGGTAGAACCAATTCAGGCCGAAGGCGGCGTCAATATTGCCAGCCAGGCGTGGCTGAAGGATCTGTGCGACTTGGCTAAAGAGTTTGGCTCGCTCGTAATTTTTGATGATATTCAGGCCGGTTGCGGTCGCACTGGCTCCTACTTCAGCTTTGACGGCATGGGGCTAGACCCAGATATTATCTGCCTCGCCAAAGGCATCGGCGGCATGGGCACGCCAATGGCCATGAACCTCGTCAAACCAGAGATTGATAAACACTGGTCACCAGGCGAGCACACCGGGACATTTAGAGGTCAGTGTTTGTCCTTTGTCGCTGGCTCAGAAGCCCTGAGCTATTTTGAAGACGAAAGCTTAATGGAAGAAGTGGCGCAAAAAGCCGCCACCATGCGCGGTGCCGTCGACGCCCTGGCAGATCGCTATGACAGCATAGAAATTCGAGGCAAAGGCATGATCATTGGCGTCGATGTTGGCAATGGCGATCTCGCCAAAGCCATTGTCGCCAAATGCTTTGGTCGCGGTCTTCTCGTTTCAGCCTGTGGCAGCGGCGGCCGAGTGGTCAAACTTATTCCGCCCTTAACCATCCCCAATGACGACTTGAACACCGCGCTGGATATTCTCGTTCAAGCCACCGCAGAAATCATGGAGGCCGCATGAAACAACGCGATGATATGACCTTTGAGTTTGCCGAATACGAGCAGCGACTGGCCGCGCTGCGCCAACGTATACAAAAGCGCCGCTTAGATGCCGTGGTCATTACCGATCCTGAGAACATTATGTATCTCACCGATTACCAGACCACCGGCTACTCCTTCTTTCAGGCGCTGGTGGTACCGCTGGATGATGAACCATTTATGATCACCAGGGCATTGGAAGAATCCAATGTCCACGCTCGAACCTGGGTAGAGCGCACCCGGCCCTATCCCGATACCGGCGACGCCATTCAAATGCTGGTGGATGCGCTACGCGAGTTTGGTCTGGACAAAAAACGTATAGGCTATGAACGAAACAGCTATTTTTTCCCGGCTTACCAACAGGACCGCATCCACACCACGCTGAGAGAAGCCAAGCTGCTGGACTGTTTTGGTATTGTAGAGCAGGGACGGATCTGTAAATCGCCCGCTGAAATCGAGCTTATGCACCGGGCAGCAGTTGCCACTGAGGCTGGCATGAAGGCGGGCATTGCTGCTTGCGAACCCGGCGTGACAGAAAACGAAATCGGTGCTGCCATCAGCGCCGGCATGTTCAGTGCCGGTGGCGAGCCCCCGGCAGTCATGCCCTATGTCACCTCCGGCCCGCGAACCATGATCGGCCACGCCACCTGGGAAGGCCGCACCGTGCAGCCCGGCGACCATGTGTTTTTAGAAGTGGGCGGCTGTTTCCGTCGCTACCATACCGCCATGATGCGCACGATTGTTACCGGCCCGCTCACCGACTCTATGTATAAAGCCCAGGAGAAAATGAAACACGCCTTGGATGCGGTACATCAATACGTGCAACCGGGAATGACTGTATCTGACGCCGACAATTTGGTGCGAAATATTATTACTGACAACGATGTCGGCGCTCGTTTAGTGACCCGCTCGGGTTATTCCATCGGCATCGCCTTTCCTCCCAGCTGGGACGAGGGCTATATCGTCAGCCTCAAACAGGGCGAGTCAGTAGTGCTGGATGAAGGCATGACCTTTCATATCATCCCGTGGATGTGGGGCGTTGACGGCGACAAAACCGTAGGCATTTCCGACACCATCCATATTACCGATCAAGGCTGTAAATCCTTCTTCACTATGGATCGGGATTTCAGTATTAAAGCCGCTAAAGAACCACTGGCTCCTATCAAGATGGAGGAAGTGCGATCAAAGGACGCCAGTAGCAAGCAAGACAAAAGCAAAGACCACAAAGCGCAAAAATCAACAGGAGCTTGAGGTAACCATGCTAATAGCACGCAACCCCTACACCGGTGCGGTCATTGAAGAATACCCCGCACTGAGCAATGAGCAACTGCACGAGCGTATCGGCGACGCCGATCGCGCCTTTGATGGCTGGCAGGCGATGACCTATCCCGCCCGCGCAGAAGTGCTTAGAGCCGTTGCTAGAGAATTAAGAAATGACAAGCAACGCCTTGCAAAAACCATGGCCATTGAAATGGGCAAACCCATTAAAGAAGGCGGCCCCGAAGTCGAAAAAGCCGCGGTGTGCTGTGAGTTTTATGCCGACAATGCCGAAACTTTTTTAAGCAAAGAAGAACTGCCCTCTGACGCCTCACTCAGCTACGTTTGCTACCAACCACTGGGCACCCTGCTCGGCATTCTGCCTTGGAATGCCCCGGCTTGGCTGGCATTCCGCTATTTGGCGCCAGCGCTGATGGCGGGCAATACCTGCGTCATGAAACACGACCCCAATGTGCCAGGCTCAGCACGTCTCATTGCCGAGGCCTTTCAACGCGCTGGCGCGCCAGAAAACATTATGGTCAATCTGCCAATAGAAACCGCCCAGGTAGAAAGCGCCATCCGCGATCCGCGCATTATGGCAGTCTCCTTTACCGGTTCCGCCGGTGCCGGATCCAAAGTTGCCGCAGTGGCAGGCTCAGAAATTAAACCCACCGTACTTGAACTGGGCGGTTCTGACCCCTGCATTGTCTTGGCCGATGCAGACCTTGATGCAGCCGCCGACATCGCGGTGCTGTCTCGCATTATCAACGCGGGGCAATCCTGCATTGCTGCCAAGCGCATCATCATTGAAGAATCGATATATGATGACTTTTGTGAGCGACTCAGAAGCCGGCTGGCAAAATTAAAACTCGGCGACCCCCTATCAGCGGATACCGACATTGGCCCCATCGCCAGAGCAGACCTGCGAGATAATCTGCACAGACAGGTTAGTGAGACCATTGAAGCAGGGGCCAAATGCCTGCTGGGTGGCGAGCTTCCCAGCGGTAAAGGCTACTTCTACCCGGTAACCTTGCTGACCGATGTAGAAGAAAACATGTGCGCTTTTAAAGAAGAGACTTTTGGCCCATTAATGGCGGCCATTAAAGCCTCAGACATAGAAGAAGCCGTGCAGCTGGCCAACGAAACGCCCTACGGTTTAGGCGCCGCCATTTGGACAGGCAATGCCGAGCTAGCCAGAGAAGTCGCCGACCGCTTGGAAGCCGGGCAAGTTGCCATTAATGGCATTGTGAAAACCGACCCTCGCCTCCCCAGCGGTGGCATTAAGCGCTCTGGCTACGGCCGAGAACTTGGCCCCCACGGCATCAAAGAGTTTGTTAACGCCAAACAAATCTGGATTAAGTAACAGGCCCAAGCTCGGCAGCCCGCTCTGCCGAGCTTTTTTCTCCTCGCTCTCACACCCTAGCAATTCCCCTTTTAGCAAGTCACACCCTAGCAACTCCCCTTCTAGTAATTCACACCCTAGCAGCTCACACCCTGGCTACTCCCCGCCAGCCAACCCTAAACCGCAGAAACTGTTATTATCGTTTGATGAATAACCCAACACTTCCACCGTATATTCAAACGCAGGACCGGGTTCTGTTATTTGATGGTGTCTGCAAACTTTGCCACGTCTGGAGCCGCTTTATTTTGCGTTTTGACCGAGCGCAAAACATAAAGCTTTGCAGCGTACAGTCTCCAGAAGGACAAGCCATTCTGGCGCATTTTTCATTGCCGCTGGATCAGTTCGATTCGCTGGTTTATGTGGAAGGTGCAAACCACTATTTACGCAGTAATGCCGTGTTAAATGTGCTCAGGCAATTGCCTTGGCCTTGGCCTGCTTTTTATATTTTTAAACTTATTCCCCGCCCACTCAGGGACTGGGGCTACAACCGCATTGCCCAGAACCGCTACCGTCTCTTTGGTCGTTACGCTCAGTGCCAGCTCCCCAGCACCGAGCTGCGCCAACGCTTTCTTGATGGCCAATGTATTAAGCCATCAGAACATCATTAAAAAGCGTATTGCCACCCCAGTGTCAGCGTCGACTCCAACTCCATATGCGGCCCATCTAAACGTTGAAAGATCGGCTGGCTGTATTCCAGCGCAAGGCGGTGGCCTTTCAACGAACCCCTAATGAACAAGTAATTCAGCCCCAGGGATAAATCGGCGCGTTGCCCCGCACGGGCATCTGGGTCAGCAGTGGGCACCATATTCGGATTCAAATCTTCTCTGGCCCCATCAATATTTTGCCAATATTGATAATTCAACCCCAGCGACGTGCTCACCGCAGTAGACCAACTCCGCGCCAACCAAACCGACACACCGTAGCGATTACCCAGCTGGTAGTCGTTATCGTTCTCTGCGGTCGGCAAGGTCAGCATCAACTGTGAGCCCCAGCTATATATCTCACCAAAACCTTGGTAAGTCATGCCCGGCATTACATCAATGCTGCCGGACCCAAGCTGCATGGGATAGGGCAACTTGGCGTTAGCCATAGCTGGCGTATCGTCACGCTCATCGATAGAACCAGTGGGAAGACTCAAACCTAAATTAAGGTGGACTTTATGGGCCTTAGAAACCGATTGATAAACATTCACCAAGGCACTCAGCTTCACGTCGCCAAAGCCCGCAGCTTCGGTGGTAAACCGGCCACCCATTCGGGTGACATGGTCCATCTCGCTTGAAACCCAAGGCAGCATTGCCATTACCGTCAGCTGATCACTCGGCGCATACATTGCTCCCAGCATATGCATGGTCATAACCATATCTTCAGGCGCGACCATATACTGACCCGGATTCATCATATTGCCCGTAATCTCGGCGCTGCTGATGCCATCGCTGCCATCGAGGTTGCCGCCCATCGCCATCGACATATAGCGATATGACAACATCCACTCACCGGCTTTATGGGTATGGTCGCCCATAACAGAGATCGGCGCATGGCTACTCGAACCCGATATGGTATTTGGTGAACCGTGGGCAAAGACCATTGAAGGGCCCAACAGCGTTACCAGTAATAAAGATGTACGACGCATACTGCCATTTCCTACTACGCAAAAGGCGACATTCTAACAAGCCAGCCCCACGACAAAATGCGACATATTGTCACGCCCCGCTTACCCGTAAAAAACGCCACGGCCGATTCCTGCTGCCCAGCCCCTTTATCCCTATTCCCCTATCCCTGCTCCTTTAAGTAAGCTGGCGCGACAGTTTGTCGCAGCTGCAGCAAAGCTATCATTGCCGGCACAAGATATAATATCCTGACAAATATGCTGATTTCTGTCTTAACGATTAAGCCCAGAATCGGCTTATTTAACCCGTAATAACAACTGTAAAAGAGCATTGTGAATCTGAATCCCGCCACCGCCAATTTGCGCACGCTTTGCGCGCTACGCAGCTTGGTACTCATTGCGCAAGTCAGCGCAGCCTATTACGCCGGTTCAGTATTGGGCTGGATGCTACCCTACCTCACATTAAATTTACTCTTTGCCGCCTTGGCTTTTTTTGCTGTTTTTAGCTGGTGGCGCAGTTTTCAGACTTGGCCTGTCACCCAATTAGAACTGTTTATACACCTCTGTGTGGATATCGCCGGGTTTAGCGCCGTACTGTATTTTTCGGGCGGTGCCAACAATCCCTTTATTTCCTATTTGCTGGTACCCTTGTGTATTTCCGCCACCACGCTGTCCTGGTCTCATACTTGGATACTTACAGGCTTAAGCGCCAGTGTTTACACGGTGCTGTTATTTCATTATGTGCCACTGGCCGCCATCATGCCCCAGCACGATCACAGCGCCATGTCGGCCCTGCCAGCCCCCTCACTAAGCGCGCTAAACATTCACATACTGGGCATGTGGGCCAACTTTGTAGTTAGCGCATTACTGGTCACTTATTTTGTTTTTAAAATGGCCAGCGCCCTGCGCAAACGCGATGCGGAACTGGCCCGCAGCAGAGAACGCCGCCTACAAGACGAACAATTACTTGCCGTTGCCACCCTCGCCGCAGGCACCGCCCACGAACTCGGTACGCCGTTATCAACCATGAAGGTCATAACCGAAGACCTGTTGGATTTAGACGAGGGTACGGATTCCCGACAGGATATGGTCGCGCTCAGTCAGCAAATTGACCACTGCACAAATATTTTAAAAAAACTGGTCAGCACCGCCAGGGACTTTAGCAATCTGGAAGATGAGCACGTACAGCTGCAACACTATGTCAGCGAGCTACTGGATCGCTGGCAATTGCTGAGGCCCGGCATTGATATCAAGGTTGAACTCAGCCAAACATGTCGCGAACTCGCATTAAAGCTCGACGGTACGGTTAGCCAAGCACTGCTGAATCTCTTGAACAATGCCGCCGATGCCGAGCCCCACGGCCTTGCACTTAGCGTTACGGTCCAAGACGAACATCTCATTTTTAATATTGCCGACCGAGGCGATGGCCAAGCCAATATCAATCGCGAAGCCTTTATCAGCAACAAGCAGAACGGGCTAGGCTTGGGTTTACGATTAAGCCACGCCACCGCATCCCGCTATGGAGGCCACCTGAACTGGACACCCAGACCTGGTGGCGGCAGCGAAATAAGCCTACACCTGCCACTGCAAAGAGTGTCCGCATGACCAGCAATACAACCGCAAAAAATATTTTGCTTGTGGATGACGACCAAGGATTTCTAGATGCGTTGAGCCGATCATTAACGCGCCGCGGCTACCAAGTATTGGCCGCAAACAACATTCAAGCTGCACGGCAACAATGCGAACAGATGCTGCCCGATTATGTGGTATTGGATTTAAAGCTGGACCAGGAATCCGGGCTCACGCTTATCCCGGAGCTGCGACAACGGTTTCCAAAGGTACAAATGCTGATGCTCACCGGCTATTCCAGTATTGCCACGGCAGTAGAAGCCATAAAGCTCGGCGCAGATAATTATTTGCAAAAACCGGCCAGTACCCGAGAGATTCTTGCCGCCCTCGTACTCCACGACACACCGCCTGCGAATACCAGTACCGACAGCATGACACCGCCATCGCTAGACCGACTGGAATGGGAACATATTCAAAGAGTGCTGGGCGAGAACGATGGCAATATTTCTGCCACCGCAAGAGCACTGGGAATGCACCGGCGCACTCTGCAACGAAAACTGCAAAAGCGGCCGGTAAAAAGCTAAAAGCAGTTACTCAGTATCTAACGTAGAGCCCACTTCAAAAACGCGGACGGTACCGCTGCGGCCATTGGCCACCAGCAAATATGCCCCCGACGTGTCTGAATAAACTGCGATATTTGCCGGTCCAATATCACCGGTATCAAACTGCGGGTCACTAGCGAAACTGCGGTTATTAATATACTGCACAAACTGCGCCCCAAATGGCGAAGTCACGTCGTATACCAAAACACCACCACTGGCCTCTAGCACGATAAAGGCATAAACCCGTCCCTGACTACCCACCAATACAGCGGCACTAGGTTTAGCGCCTTGGCCAATGCTGCCAGCATCACGATTATTAAAATCGTTACCCAGGTAAGCCTGGGTAATTTGTGCAATATCATCGCCGGAATCAAAGACTAATTGACCGTCATCATTCCAGATAGAAAATGAACGACCACCAAAGGCCGAGATTTCATCGATATCACCATCATTATCGGTATCGCCAGTAACATTACTCACCTGCAAACGACCAATTTCTGAATTATTAGACGCAGCGCCAATACTCGGGTTAGCCGAGTCAATCGCCGGGCCATTAAAACCATCAAGATCTGCCGCAGGGACCACTTCATTAAACCCTGCGTACTGTCGAGGCGCACCGGTGTTTGCCGTCAAGTAATAACGTTGACCACTATAATTAAAGCAATCAACAGAGCCCGCCTGAAACAAACCAACAACGCCAGGACGAGAGTTAATTTGCGCTAAACCATTATTATTGGTATCCAATCCCGCCGCTGCGCCACCAAAATCTTTGCTGCCAAAAGCAGTAATGCTTTCAATTTCCAGGCTTGCAACATTAATTTTTGCGACCGCATTATTTTCTTGCAAGACAACATATAAGCGGCTGCCATCAAGGCTCGTCGACAAACTTCCAGGCTCCAGATCTTGCGCAACTGTCGCGCCCGGGCCGGTAATTAAAACGCCCTCGGGCAATTCATCCGCGCGACTGCCACCGGTATTAAAGTCCTGAAAATCAATTTCGGTGACTATCGCAGAGGTCACCCCGCTACGAAAATCCACCACAGAAACAGAACCTTCTGGGTCAACACTATAACTATTGTTGGGCACACCTTCGTTTGCCACAAAGACTCTAGCTGCCGTTCTATCAGCGGCTATCGCTGCGGGAGAAGGACCAACGTCATACGTAGCCGTAAGACCTAGGGTAGTAAGGTCGTATAATGCCAACACCCCGTCCTCCTGAGCATTCGCATTGGCAATGGTCACTACCAAATAATCAGCCGTCAGCGTCATCGCCGTGATTCGGCCCGCGGTTATGCCGGAACTCGTCGCCACTTCTGCTATATCTAACTCGCTAGACAGCGTTGGGCTCAATGGCGTTGCCAAGCTAAAAACATCGATACTCCCCTGAGCATTGTTGGCAACAAACATCCGCTCTCGACTCGGGTTAGCCACTACGATATCAGCGGCATTGACATCAAAGTCAGCCCCATTCGAAGCAATGGCAGAGTTTTCGTAGCTCAAGACTGGGGCAACAGGGCTCACGGTGCCATTGAGCAAACCCGGAATTGGCAGCACAACAATTTTAGATTGAACACCACGAAGTCCATATTCATTGTCTGTCGTAACTGCCGCAAAATCGCTATTCAATATCGCAAAGCCCTCAAAACCGGTACCTATTTCATCAATCCCGCCCGCGCGGGGGTCGGTTGCGCTATTGAAAACCGGCTGCTTAACCACAAAAGGATAGTCTTCCAGCGCCTGCTGTTGCTCTAGACTTGGGGAGGTAGAAGGCGAATCAAACTCGCTACCCTGAATGCTTGCTGCATTGGCAAGGTTGATACGAAAAACTTTACTAGCAGTACCCGCTTGCTCAACAAGCAATAAATCATCCGTCGCAACCGCCGACATTTCATTAACAGTTACGTCGCTTTGAACGGCAGTTTCACCGTCTGCTTGAAGGTCATATTGCGCGGCAGAATCCAAGCGATAGAGATACTCCCCGACCAAGGCATTAGGCGTACCGTTGGCGTTCAGAGAGACCTTACCAACACGCACAATTCGGCTATTTTCAACTGCGGCAGTATTTGGGTTAGCCAATGGCCCCTTCATCGCAAAGTACAAAAAACTATTATCAGGAGAAACCGCCAGTGCCGCGATACCTCGCTGTACGCCACGTTTAGCATAAATAGCGGGAAGAATATCTTCTTTTACGTCAAAGGTTGAACCGTTTAAGTCAGAGGCAATACCGGCCGGCACTTGACGCTCTACCACCTCGCCATCGCTTTCAACCAAGACTAGGCTTGGGCCATATTCTTCAGCAATCCAAAAGCGGCCGTTATCCAAACGCACCAAAGCTTCTGGGTCCATACCATTGGGGTTACGTTGTAGCTGATTGCCATTGGGGTTATAAGGAATTTCATCAAGCGCCTGACTAAAGCTAGGTGGCACCCCTTCTACGGGGTTATTGAATTGATCCCGCAGAGTAGTGCGCTCAACCAAGTCTAAGGTCAGATTGTTGCCGGATTCGGCCAGCTTCCAACGCAAAATTTGCGGCCTGAACTCGGGCTGGGCAAAGACTGAGCCATTACTATTGGAACAAAAGTTATCAACGCCAATCACCTCACCCGTATCAGTACAAGGCACCGTTGGGCCGCGATCAGTAATGGTATAAAACACGTCCCGGTCATCATCTGGCACGTGAAAAGCACCGCTACCCACCGATAAGCTCAAATTAAGAGTATCGCCCCCAGCAAAGCTCACCGAGCCAAGAGATTCGTTCACCACAAATTGAGCAGAACGCAGCTCTGTACCAATTGTGCCAACCCGTCTATCCCGGTCACTACCGCCACCACCACATGCCGACAACGCCGCGGCAACAGCGACCAATGCCACCGATTTAAAAAATCCAGAATCATACTGCTGACGAGAAAACATCATTAACTATGCCCCAATACTGAACGCCACCGTTGGCGGCAACACCTGTTTATTAAAATAAAAAAGGGGCGCAATGGCACCCCCTTTTGCCAGAACATTCTCACACTTATAGCGGAGAACGTCCCTTGTTTGCAGCAATTCGCATCCGCAAAGCATTCAGCTTAATGAAGCCTTCTGCGTCCTTTTGATCGTAGGCACCCGCATCGTCTTCGAATGTGGCAATGGCCTCGTCAAACAGCGAGTTGTCTGACTTGCGACCTACTACGACCACATTGCCTTTGTAGAGTTTCAATCTAACGACACCGTTTACAAACGCCTGGGACTCATCAATCGCCGCCTGCAGCATATGCCGCTCGGGACTAAACCAGTAGCCATTGTAGATCAGCTTAGCGTAGCGCGGCATGAGCTCGTCTTTCATGTGTGCCACTTCTCGGTCCAGGGTAATCGACTCAATAGCCCGGTGAGCGCGAAGCAGAATGGTGCCGCCCGGTGTTTCGTAGCAACCCCGAGATTTCATGCCCACGTAGCGGTTTTCAACCAGGTCAAGACGACCAATACCGTTGTCACCCGCCAGCTTGTTGAGCGTGGCCAGCATGGTCGCCGGGCTTAACTCTTCGCCATTCAGCGTCACCGGATCACCGTTTTGGTAGCCCAGCTCGATATACGTGGGTTTATCTGGCGCTGCTTCAGGGCTCACGCTCCAACGCCACATGTCTTCTTCTGGCTCCCAGTACGGATCTTCCAGGTTGCCGCCCTCATAGGAGATGTGCAGCAGATTGGCATCCATCGAGTAAGGCGATTTTTTCTTCTTACCAGAAAAATCCACCGGAATTTTGTGCTGCTCGCAGTATGCCATCAGGGTTTCGCGAGAAGTCAGATCCCACTCCCGCCAAGGAGCAATCACTTTAATACCGGGTTTCAATGCATAGGCACCCAGCTCAAAGCGCACCTGGTCATTACCTTTGCCCGTCGCACCATGAGAAATCGCATCCGCACCGGTCTCATTGGCAATTTCAATTAAGCGCTTGGCAATCAAAGGCCGGGCGATAGACGTGCCCAGCAGATACTCACCCTCATAAATCGCATTGGCGCGAAACATGGGATAAACAAAATCCCGCACATACTCTTCGCGCAGGTCGTCAATGTAAATTTCTTTTACACCCAAGGCTTCTGCCTTGGCGCGAGCGGGCTCAACCTCCTCGCCTTGACCGATATCGGCAGTAAACGTCACCACCTCACACTGATAGGTTTCTTGTAACCACTTTACAATCACTGAGGTGTCCAGGCCGCCCGAGTAGGCCAAAACCACCTTGTTGATATCCGACATTTCCGACTCCGTATTTCCCCGACCCATCGCAGGCCGCCGGGATTGAAAAAGACCGCTATTCTAGCGAGATTCGGGGGATTTCGCTATGTGGGAGCTCCGCAAGTCCACCCTAGCGAAAAATAATCTGCAAAACTGGCAACATTAGCGCCTCTCGTGAGGCTTAACACCCAACCACCTCAGCCCAAGTTTTTATATCGACATTCTTAAGCACAGGGCAAATTACTCCGCCAGGGATTAATCTAGGTGGCCTGGACATACAAACCAACTAGGTTAGCCCCCGCGCCAAGTCCCACTGCCGCCTTGAACAACCTCAGCCTTGCCATACTCCCGCAGGTGGACGTGCCAATTTCCCTCAGTTACGTTTCCCCAGTTACGCTCCCCCAGTTACGCTCCCCCAGTTACGCCATATGGACTGGATACCCGCTTTCGCGGGTAAGACTCTATTCAGGTATGAAATGAGTTCAGAGATGAGCAAAATACCACTTCCATCTACTCTCACAGCGTTGCATAAGCTTGACTCAAATGGCCCCAGACAACCCCAGAGCCAAGAGAATAATAGAAAGAAGACCCACCGTACTTCGTCATTCCGGACGCGTTTTTTTGCGATCCGGAATCCAGCAGCCCTAGCTGCGTTAAAGGCTTAACAGCTAGTTGTATCCCCCCACCAGCCAAGGGCGACAGCACTAAGTACCCGAGTCTCGTAACTGCCCGCATTCGCGAGCATCGCAACAGAGGAGCATCACGACCAGCAGTGACCGCAGGGCCAAGGCAATAATAGAAAAAAGGCCCACCGCACTTCGTCATTCCGGACGCGTTTTTTGCGATCCGGAATCCAGCAGCCCCAACTGCGTTAAAGGCTTAACAGCTAGTTGTATCCCCCCGCCAGCCAAGGGCGACAGCACTAAGTACCCGAGTCTCGTAACTGCCCGCATTCGCGAGCATCGCAACAGAGGAGCATCACGACCAGCAGTGACCCCAGCGCCAAGGCAATAATAGAAAAAAGCCCACCGCACTTCGTCATTCCGGACGCGTTTTTTGCGATCCGGAATCCAGCAGCCCCAGCTGCGTTAAAGGCTTAACAGCTAGTTGTATCCCCCCACCAGTCAAGGGCGACAGCACTAAGCACCCAAGTCTCGTAACTGCCCGCATTCGCGAGCATCGCAACAGAGGAGCATCACGACCAGCAGTGACCCCAGCGCCAAGGCAATAATAGAAAAAAGCCCACCGCACTTCGTCATTCCGGACGCGTTTTTTGCGATCCGGAATCCAGCGGCCCAAATTTATTAGCTTGCAAGAAACACAGAACCCAGCCGCCCAAGAGGAAAATTGTTATTTACCGAAATATGCTTATTTCCTCCTAGCTCCAGAAACCAAAAAGCCCGAGAAAATCCCGGGCTCTATCAAGGGTCGCAGTGCCATCCGTAAAGTACTATTTCTTGCGTTTTTTACGGCTTTCCGCAGGGCGGGGGCGGTAGTCCAGCTTCGGCATTCTGGGCAGCTTCCCTGAAGCCAGGTACTTATGGGTTTGCTCTTGTGAGCGAATTTTTGCCACCCCTTTCGCCCGGGGGTGGAAGTGATTACTCAAACTGGCATCAAGAATGCGCGCCTTAACATTATCGGCCCACTGAATATCCAGAATATCCTGAATCATCTTTTGCAAAGGTTTGCTGTACACCGGGCAACTCACCTCAACACGAAAATCAATATTGCGAGTCATCAAGTCTGCCGACGAAATGTAATACCGAGGCTCACCGCCATTGCGAAACACATAGACCCGCGGGTGCTCAAGATAACGATCCACAATACTGATGGCTTCAATATTGTCACTCAGCCCCGGCACGCCAGGCACCAACGAACACATGCCGCGCACAATAATTCGTACCGGTACACCGGCCTGACTTGCCGCATAGAGCCGGTCAATCAACTCCTTATCGACAAGGTTATTACACTTCAGGGTGATGCCGCATTGCTTGCCAGCATTGGCATTGTCAATTTCAGTATTCACCATCCCCAGAATATTTTGCCGACTATTCAAAGGGGACACCGACAAGTGTTTGAAACGGTGGCGCTTATAGGTATAAGCAATAAAATCAAAAACTTTAGCGACCTCGTCGCCAATTTCCTGATCGTAGGTCATCAGGCTGAAGTCGGTGTAAATCGACGCCGTTTTCTCATTAAAATTGCCGGTGCCGACATGGGTGTAATAACGCTGGGTATTTCCCTCCTGGCGCACAATAGAAATCAGCTTGCCATGCACCTTCAAACCCGGCACACCAAGGATGACGTTAACGCCACCGTCGGTGAGGCGCTGGGACAAGGCGATATTTGCCTCTTCATCAAACCGTGCCTGCAGCTCTACCACCACCGTGACTTCTTTGTGGTTGGCCACCGCATTCAGCAAGGCATCCACCACATGGGAGTTAGATGCCACCCGATAAAGACTGATTTTGATACTTTTAACTGAGGGGTCGATGGCCGCTGTTTTTAGCAAATCGGTCAGGTAATCAAAGCTGTGGTAAGGATAATAAAGCAGTACATCCTGATCGCGGATACAGCTCAGAATATTGTCAGCTTTGGCAATTTCAGCATGGGGAATATTCGGCAACGGTTTTAACTCTAAATACGCCGGCCCTAAATTGGGAAAGCGCATAAAATCTTTAGAGTTGTGATAACGACCGCCAGGAATCATCGAATCCAAACGCCCTAAACCCAAACGTTTGACCAAATATTCCAGCAAATCATTGGGCATGGCACTGTCGTAAACAAAGCGCACCGGATCGCCTTTTTTACGGCGCTTCAGGCTCTGGGCCATCTTCTCGACAAAGGTCTGGGTCAGCTCTTCGCTTAATTCCAATTCGGCGTCACGGGTCAGCTTTATGGTATAGGCATCGGCGCTGTCCAGCGGGAAAATACCGCGAAACACCTCCTGCAAGCACACCCGAATAATATTCTCCAAGGTGATGATTACCTTGCCCCGTTTGCCCTTGCGGCTGGGGATGCGAATAAAGCGATCAAGCCGGGAAGTGGGAATTTCCAGCAGCGCAAACCGGGTTTGCCCTTCAAAGCCCAAACGAATAGCCAAATAGATAGACGCATCATTAAGCTCTGGCACCGGATGACTGTCGTCCAGCAGAATCGGCACCAGCTCTTGCTGAATATGGCTATAAAAATAGCGTTTTACATATTCCTGCTGAGTGTCATCCAATTGTTTTTCATTGATGATGTATATTTTTCGACGCTGTAGTTCTTTTAGTAACTCGGTATAGGTCGTATCAAAACGACGTTGCAGCTTGAGCACACTCTGGCGAATTTCTTCCAGCAGCTGCTTATAATCTTCTTGTTTAGATGGCGTAGAGAACGCCGCCAAACGACGAACATCCGCCACTCTTACCCTAAAAAACTCATCAAGATTATTAGAGAAGATGCCCAAATAACGAATGCGCTGTATCACCGGTACTTTAGGATCAGCCGCCTCTTGCAACACCCGCTCATTAAAAGACAACCAGCTAAGTTCCTTGGCAATCCAAGCCTGCTTATCACCGGTACCCGACATCGACAACCCCTAACATAAATCATTTAGCGGCATAGAGTAGCCGCCCTGCGTGTCATTTTAATGACATATTACAGCAGTCGCATTTCGCTCACACTGCCATTACACTGAAAAAGCCTTCGTCACTACGATATTGGAATAGCCGTCCCAATGCCCCAAAATACAGAGTCCTACGCCGCCCTAGATCTGGGCTCAAATAGCTTCCATTTGCTGATTGCCAGTTTTCAAGACGACCAGTTAAAAGTCCTTGATCGCCATAAAGATATGGTTCGATTGGCAGCCGGTTTAGATGAAAATGGCAACCTTAGCGACGAAGCCCAAAGCCGCGCACTAGATAGCCTGGCTAAAATGGCCAACCGCCTTAGCAGTGTTCCCAAAACACGGATTCGCGTCGTCGGCACCAACACTTTGCGAGCCGCCAACAACGCGGCTGACTTTATGAGCAAAGCCGAAGCCCTGCTCGGTGTTCCCATTAATATTATCTCCGGCACCGAAGAAGCACGCTTGGTTTATCTAGGGGTTGCCAAAGACTTCGCCCCCGGCGAACGCAGCCGCCTCGTCGCCGATATCGGCGGTGGTTCCACCGAAATCGTCGCTGGTAATCATGTCCCCAGACAGCTTGAAAGCCTGCCCATGGGCTGCGTCAACTTCAGTATGCGCTATTTCCCCAATGGCGAAATCAGCGAGAAAGGCTTTAAAAAAGCGGTCAATGCAGGCCGTCGGCTGATATCGCCGTTTGTGGAGCAATATAGAGGCCAATGGCAAGACGCCGTCGGTTCCTCCGGTACAATTCGCGCAATCGGCCGCATTATGGACGAACAGAACCTCAGCGATGCCGGTCATATTACCCGAGCCGGTATGGAAGCCGTCAAAGAACAATTACTCAGCGCTGATAATGTCACAAAACTTGATATAAAAGGGCTGACAGACGACCGAGGCGATGTTTTTCCCGGCGGTTTCTCGGTGCTCTACGCCCTCTTTCAAGAACTGGATATACAGGCAATGCACGTGTCCACTTTTGCCGTTCGCGAAGGCATCGTCTACGATCTGGCCGGGCGCCTACACCACCGCAACGACACCCGCGACCAAACCATCAGCAAATTGATCCAGCAATTTACTATCGACAGTAAACAAGGTGACAGAGTTGCCGCCCTCTGCGAAAAATGGTTCCCGGTGATTCAAACTCACTGCACCACCCCCGCCAGCGAAGCCATAGAACTGCTCCGTTGGGGGGCACAGCTCCACGAGCTGGGCCTGGCCATCGCCCATGGTGGCTACCACAAACATGGCGCCTATATTCTCACTTACGCCGACATGCCCGGTTTCTCCCGTCAAGAACAAGCCCGTTTGAGCTTTTTGGTGCTAAACCATCGCCGCAAACCCAAACCCCCATCCACACTGGTTTACGGCGTCACACCAGATTGGCTGCTTGCCACCCTCCTCCGGCTGGCCTGTATTTTTTACCGTCGGCGCCAAACCATCCCTTTGCGAAATGACATCACCCTGCACTGCGAAATGCCCGACACCTTAAGCCTGACCCTGCCCGCCAGCTGGATGGAAGACAATCCCCTCGTCGTTGCCGACCTGGAAGAAGAAGTCGAACTTCTCAAAAAAGGCACCGATATCAAACTCAACCTGCAGGTCAGCAACTAATCCAAAGCATAACTATGCAGAAGCCCGCCCTGCGCGTTACAATGACCTTAAGCAAAACAAGCGCTGTTTTTGGGGCCGATTTGGATTCGACGCCGGTAACAAAGCTCTGTGGTGCATGCCGTGATGGCAGCCAATCACGTTAATCCAAAGCTGTAAACGATATAGTTGCCAACGACGACAACTACGCTCTAGCGGCTTAAACCCCTGCTAGCGGTCATAAGTGGATGCTTGTAAACACGAAGTGACCGTCATATAGAACAAGCTAGCGATGAAGTTTGTCTGAGACGGACTCGCGAAACTCCTAATCAGAATCGCCAATATCGTCCTGACCGTTGGGCTGATTGCGGCTAAATTAATTAACGGAAACTAAGCATGTAGAGCCCTGAGTGGCGGACTGGCGGACGCGGGTTCAAATCCCGCCGGCTCCACCAAAAACACTTCCAAGGGAGACCAAGGAAGGCCTAGAACCCCAGTAAATCTGGGGTTTTTTGTGTCTATAGCGTCCATAGGTGTCTGGGGGCATCTATTGCAATCCAGTACAAAGCGGGGGCACAATCGGGGGCATAAACGGATTTCACCAAACAGGTGCCCCCAGATGCCCCTAACAGACCCCGCAGTAAAGCTAGCCAAGCCCAAGGACAAACCCTATCGCCTAACTGATGGCGAAGGCATGTACTTGGAAGTCTCTCCCAAGGGCGGCAAATACTGGCGAATGAAGTATCGTTTCGGGGGAAAAGAAAAACGGCTTTCTATTGGCGTCTACCCAACCACATCCCTAAAGAAGGCCCGCCAGCTTAGAGAACAAGCTCGCCGACAGCTTAGCGATGGCATCGACCCTTCTGCCCTCAAGCAAATAACGAAACTTGTCAGCTCTACCGCCGCTGCAAACAGCTTCAAAGTTGTTGCACTCGAATGGTTTGCCAAGCAGAAGCCGACATGGGCCGAAAGTCATTGGAGCAAAGTCGATCGGATGATGGAGCGGGACTTGTTCCCCTACCTAGGCACCCGCCCACTGAATGAGATCACCCCGCCTGAACTATTAGCCGTATTGCGAAAGATTGAAAGCCGTGGCGCTCTTGAGTCTGCCAAACGCACAAAACAAATAGCCGGCCAGATATTTCGCTACGGAGTGGCAACAGGTCGATGTGAACGCGATCCGGCCCAAGACCTTAACGGCGCACTAGCCACCCCCGTCAAAAAACATTTTGCAGCGATTACAGAACCCAAAGCTGTCGGCGCACTCCTGAACGCCCTAGAAGGCTATCAGGGAACCGCTGTTGTCCGAGCGGCCCTTCGCATTGCCCCGCTGACGTTTGTTCGCCCCGGCGAATTACGGAAGGCTAAATGGGCGGAGATTGATTTCGATAAAGCTGAATGGCGTTATTTCGTCACCAAAACAAAGTCTGAACATATTGTGCCGCTATCAACGCAGGCTATCGACATACTCCGAGAGCTTCAGCCCCTGACCTGTAGAAGCGAATATGTATTCCCAAGCGCAAGAACACTTAGCCGGCCAATGAGTAACAACGCAGTGTTATCGGCTATGCGCCGCATGGGAATCGATAAAGATGAAATGTGCGGGCATGGCTTCCGAGCAATGGCGCGAACGATACTAGACGAGGAATTACAATTTCGACCTGACTGGATCGAACACCAGTTAGCCCATGCGGTAAAGGACGTTCATGGCAGAGCCTATAACCGCACCGCTCACCTAACGGAGCGCAAGAAGATGATGCAAGCTTGGGCGAACTACTTAGACAACCTAAAAGCGCAGGCTGCAAATAACAATGTGATAGCGGCTAATTTTGGCTGAGGTCACTTGTAAGCGGGCGGGGACGGTATTGGCGTACCACCCCCGCCCTAACCACAAACCACCTGATAGAGAGGTGAAATTATGGCTAATGCCGATACTACCAAAACTAGACGCCTTCCCGGCGGATTAAGTTATGACCCCGAACTGAGCGCCGGAAACCTGTTTGATGACGGCTTTGCTTTGCTGGCTACCGCTACAGAACAGATCAAACAAACGGCGGATCGTCTTTTCAACAGTGATGACGAGGAAGAAAACAACTTGTCCGCTGCCCTCTACGGTAGCGTTTGGCTGGTCGAGCTTTCTCACGACATGCTGTTCGGAGCAAGTGAGAAACGATACAACGAGGAGGTAAAGCCATGAAGCAGGTTGCAAAAACATCGTCCGCATCCGTCATTGATGCGGCCTCAGCTATTGCCGAGAGAATCGAAATGCTAACTAAAGTTGTTGTACTTGGCATCGACAACGAAAACGGCGGCGACCTTGAGTTAAGCGGGGCAGACGCCTATGAAGCTGCGAGCATGATTGTCGACCTTGTACGCCAGCAACGACAATTAATTGGCGAGATTGAAATATCACTTAACTAAGTACCGGATATAACCCAATTGCCACCCCTAACCCGACGGGGAACAGGCCGTAAACCTTCACCGGCTTGGGGTGGTAACCTTTGAAGGGGCGCAGGAAGGCTCGTAGGTGGATAACACCCCGTTAAGCAATCACCTCAGATATTTCAAACGCTCGGAATTTCCCGAATGGGTGCCTACGGGCGCGCTGTTAATGCTCGAATGGTCGGTGGGTGCATTCAAGGGGAGGAAGGGATCTTTTAACAGCCAAGACGAGAAGCTTATTTCTCTTCATAGGCGCGATGAAATGAAATATTCATGGGAAAAAATAATAAGTTTCTTTTCCGAAGACCCCGACTGGGGTGGCGCTTGGTTCTCACAGACACTCGATTATTCTTTCCCGCCCCAATACTCCAATCTCAAGCCGGTATCGGCAACAAAAGCAAAAAATTGGCAATCAGGATTTGCTAAAAATCTATTGAAATCATCCAGGTTCGCCAAAAGTGTTCCTGGGAATTTTTTTGGCTGGGAGCATGAATTTAGACGAGAGGTCGGCATATACCTCCACCGTAGAGGCCAGCACAATGCGCATGACAAGATTGAGGATATGGTGGGGGAGCTTCCGCCGCCCAGCGTCCTACTAAATTCAATGCATACCGCCCTTTCAAATGCTTACAACTGGCACAGAGAGGAATTGTTTGGAAAGCAGCCGGAGGGAGATAATAGCTCCCGCCTTTATTTCATGAGGTCGCTAACATCCAACCTTGTTCAAGCAACAACCAAACCGCTTCGAAAGGTTGTCGCAGATGCAGCGTCAGTAGGCTTTGATTGCCAAATTTCAGAACGTGAAGTTATTAGAGCGTGCAAAGGTATATCAAGCAAGGAGTCGATAGTTCACCGAATAGACGCTGAGGCTGAGACAATTGAAAGAGTTCTAGGTCGTATGCAACCCTGACACAAAACTATAAAAAATAGAAATTCCTGCCATTAGAGCTTGGATCGCAATCCGTGAAAATCCATAGGCAGCCATGCATTTCTGCTGGCGCTCACAATTTATATGGAGTTCCCGATGGTAGAGCAAGCAACAGAAGCACTGTTACGCCGCAAACAAGTCGAGGCCCGCACCGGGCTAACCCGCAGCACAATCTACGCCCTGATGGCAGAGAGTAAATTCCCCAAGCCTGTACCGCTGGTAGGCCGCACTGTGGCCTGGACGCAAAGCAGCATTGATAAGTGGATTGCTGAGCGCATCGCCGCCAGTAAGTCCGCCGCTTAAGGGAGGTGCCAGAAATGAAAAAGGCCACCCCGAAGAGCAGCCAATCACACACCACCAATTCTACAGCCAGCAGCGACCAGCGCCAACGCCTTATAGCGGCATTGCGTGAAATAGGTAGCAGTGGACTAACAACAATTCAGATCCGCGAACAGCTTGATATTATGATGCCCGCTGCAAGGGTTCACGAATTGCGCTGGAATCACGGATATAACATTCAAGCTATCCCAACGCACGACTACAACGCCCAAGGTCACCGCCATTCCTGCAAACGATATGTATTGTTCGCGGGTAAATGGGATCGAGTGCGGAGGGCAGCGCAATGAATCGTTATTTAGTGGAAGTCCGGCAAGTAATAACCACCCCCGTCACCGTTGATGCAGACAACATCGAGGACGCCCCCAAACGCGCTCTATACGGCATGGGAGAGTGTGGCGACCAAGAGGCGGGAGAGCTGCGAATTGTCGCTACACGGCTATTAGAATCGGCTGAGATAGCGTGATATGACGCTTCTTCAAAAGCTATTAGCTCGTGGCGGGGCCGTTTACCTTGAAGCTGGGCAGCTCACAATCAAATCGAACGAAGGGCAACACCTCCCAGAGGATTGGATCTGCCAACATCAAACGCAGTTGCTAAGGGATATTTCAGCGGCTACAGGGCTTCCAATATTTCAGTATCAAGGCCACTCAACTGGTCGATATGGCAGGTACAAAGCATCCGGTGTAACACTGCGCTATGTGGATCTCGTTACCGGCGAGCAACATGCTTTAACATTTAACGCCGATCTAAGCAGAGACCGAACCACCCGCTATGGTAAGAAAGGTCAGCCACTACCTAGGGGCCAATTCAGAGTGGGTAACAATCACGCCTTTACGCTTTATTGGCAATCAATGGGCTTACCATTACCGCGCCGGTTATCAGCCTTCCACGAGTGCATGGGGAAATTAAAAACCGTTATTGTGACGGGGGTGGTTGCCTCTGACTCAAAGCTGGATAAAGCATTAATCAAGCCGCTGTCATTGTCATGTGATGAAATAAAAATCGCTTTAGATATTAAAAAAACACCCGACAACTATCCGACAAGAAACCGACAACTTTCCGACAACTACCCGACAAGCACACCCGACAAGGAAACCGCTGAAAGCCCCAAAACCAAAGGGGTACAGAGCGATTTAAGTACGTGTGCAAATCAGTACGAATTAAGTAATAAAGAAGGAACGTATAAAGGAACATCCTTTAAGCCCCTAGTAAGTAATATATCCCCACAAGAACAAAGCAATGACGAATGGCTAAATGACTATGACGCCGCCAGTTGATTGTTTGAATAATATTGATGAACTGCCTATAACCAACGACGAGAAACGATCAATCTACAAGCAATGGGCAAGATCTGAGAATAGCGGCCCTTACCCTGATGAATGCCGCGACTTAACTTGTGGGGCTAAAACGCGAGCCGGTACACCCTGCAAGCAGAAGGCGATATACAGCAATGGGCGCTGCAAGTTTCACGGCGGTTTATCAACTGGCCCAAGGACAGCAGAAGGTAAAGCGAAATCAGCAGCCAACGGGTTTAAAAAAATCCCATGAGAGGGGCAAGATAGCGGCAAGGTTTAGACAAGGGTATTAGCACCAGAACAGCGAACCCCATGTGATGCTCAGAATTGTTAAGGCCCACAAACCCCATGTGCTATTGACTAATGTTGACACCACAACGGCCATAGAACCTTATAAAACCTAACATTGATTTACCTATAATTTCACTAGGTCGAGTATTTCCCGTCTATAAAAAAGGGATCAAATACATCTCGCGTCCAGTCGTTCTAGGTCAAGTTTAGTAAGGTTTAGGGAAGGGTAGTTATGACACCCCCTAAAGACAGTGAAACCGGCCTACAGATAGTTTTAGCAGCAATACGCGCGCGATACCGGCGATAGAATGGGTACATCATCACACGCCGCTAATAATCCCAGAGCTGGCAATTGATGACTGGCTAACCGGGTCGGTGGATGACGCCACCGAAATCATGAAAATAAATAAAAATATTTTAATAGCCGTATCAGCGATACAAAGCCCACCAAAAACCGCCTGATAACAACCCTAGCGAAGCCATTCTGGGGGCATTTATGGGGGCATATTTCAAAACACAAATTAAATACTATTTACTAATCAGCCGCTTATGGAGTCTATTAAAGTGACGCCGGCCCAACAAATCTTCCAAGGGATACCTCGGAAGGCCTGAAACCCCAGTAAATCTGGGGTTTTTTGTGCCTGAACGGTCTGTATGGTTCCGGGGGTATGCGAATAAATGGGGGTAGCTCAGTACCCCCAATGAAACTCACAGTTTCAACGATCAAGGAAGCCAAGCCAGCGGAAAGCCCTACAAGCTGTAGTGACGCCGACCTACCAAATATCAAACCTCAACTTGAAAAAGTTGGGGTTTTTTATTGCCTGCGCATCGGACTCTACTCATTAACGGGGAGCGGCACTCATCAAACGCTATTTGATTCTAAAATCCTGATGTAAATTACTCCAATGGTTCTTTAGTTTTTACTTGTGCGCCTCATTCATTGGGAGATCATTGACTGCCTCTGGCCAAAGGTTTCGCGCCTTTTCCATAACATCATCTAGGTGGGGTTTAATGACTCTCCAGGGAATGCCGGCACGCTCAGCCCACGACTGAAAATTTGCCATTGAGACGCCATACCACTCTTTGGTCTTCCCTAAATTAAGCGCGAAATTACGCTCACCGTCGATATACACGCTTGTGGTAACAATATCGTATGCTGGCGAAATCCTTGGCGTTATTTTATCTGAATAAATCAAACTCCAATTTTTTAGATGCGCATCACCGTTTGCAAGCAGAATGTTAACTAGCAGTCGTCTGGCGAACTGCTGCGTATCAGCCAAGCCGTCACCAGAATAGCCGTAAAGAATACGTCCGATTTGTTGGTAGTTTGCCGAGTTGTATTTTTCATGGGCATACTTAACCAGTACTTGGGCAAAGTCTTCCATGTGAATACGTGTATCATCAGCGCGATCAAAACGTTTAATTGCGAAAGCAAGTTTTTCATCGGGCAGGTTTATTTGAGGAAGATTGTCTAACTTACTCAGCTCAATCAGCTTAATTTCTGGAATGTCGACGCCAACTAATTCCGCAAGTTTCATTGCGGTGTATTCGTTCAGCGGCACATCTTTATGCTTGGTGGAAGGGGTTTTTACAATCCAATCCCCTAATACATCGCCCTTAGAAAGATTGTAGCGTCCGTCCTTTTCCTTCATGGAAAATTTCATCTGAACGCCAGCCAAAGAAAATTTGTTTTCCGATGATGTCTTGTCAAACTTTACTGCTCGAGCTTTGCCGTGAGTATTAAGAACACTATCCGGCACATCGTCAGGTTCCATCGGCTCGGCTACCAAAGCGCCAGGAAGGTCGGCACCTAAGTATGAAAGGATATGGAACTCGTTATCGACATGAGTTTTGAGTCCTTGCGCAATTAACTCCCGCAAGGCCCCCTCAGGAAGTAAGTTTGACAGCGTCGGATGCAATCTCTGGTTTCTTGCCCACGACTCCGCCATTATTTTTTCAGCACGAGGAAATGCTGGGTGGGTAATTAAACTAAATGTAGGACGACTTGCATCACTTCTGAATTCATCGGCAAAGCTCAGCACATTTCGACCACTTTGAAAGCCAGCCAAATAGCCCACCAGCCTTCCGTGCAGGCTCAACTTGAGTACATTTATTTCATCGACACGGCTATCGCTCATGTCTCATCCCCCAGCAAGTCTTGCCACGGGTCATCTGAAAGACTTTTTCTTGCGTCTTCTTTTACAGCTTTTTTCGCGCTAGACATACGCCCCTTGTTTGGCTCGAAAGGCGGCTCGTTAATCGTTGAGAGCTCCTCCTGTTCGAGCAGCGCCATGACTGCACCAAGCTTTTCCTTTGGTATGAGCACAAGTTCGCTATTCAAGCCCTTGGCAATCAACGCCAAGGTGTCCAACCTAGGATTCCCCTTAGATTCCAAGCGCTGATATTGCTGACGAGATACACCTACTCGCAACATCATGTCGTTCTGCTTAAGCCCGAGCGCCAATCGCCGCTGCTTGATCTGCTGAAGTATAGAATTCATCATAGTAAACACATATATTGCTTTTTCGATTAATAGCAACAGATTAGTTTCCTATATCCTAAAAAGCAACATATTAGCTTCTTTTAAAAAGCCATTGCAGCAAAAACATAAAAAGCAACCAATATGTTGCTTTCCCTGCCCACTTAACTCGCTTTGTAAATCAGCCTGCGATGCCTTGCTTCCCCCTGCCTCGTACCACTTTCTGACTCAATCCGATAAATTAACTAAATATATATTGAATTTAGTTAATTTGTTGCTATTGTTAAGCCAACGAAACGATTAATTTACTTAACACCAACACTCAATGCCGGAGACTGACATGCACAGCGGAGCTTTAGTAAAATTGGCGCTTAGGGATCTAGGCTCCACTCAAAAAGAACTTGCGTCGCAAATAGGCGTTTCTGCGGCACAGATCACCAAGTGGAAACAGGGCGAGCCGATGTCTTTCGAGATGGAGAATCGGTTCAGAATATTGACCCAAATTGGAGATCGCGATCCCGAAGTTGTCTATGCCGCAGGTTCAATTGGCGATACAGACAAGTGGCAAAAACTAATAGACTTCCTCGCTAAAATTGCGAATGAGAATGCAGAAACGGGTTACATTACTTACCCCTTGGAAGATGAAATAGGCGTATTGATCTCCCACGTTTTTAATTGTTTAGATAGACTTGGGGCAAAGATTCCAAGCACCTTTCCAGAGGATCTGGATGTTGATTACGAGAAAATATTTACGCTGGATGAAGAAGCTAGTGACGAGATTTACAATCACATTGTGACTGGCAATAAAATTTCCTCAAGTATTTATAAAGCATTCTTGGTACTCAATGATTTATGGGGGTTCTTTGCTGCATACATCGAGGGTCTAATCGATGAAGCTAGGGAGGTAGATATAGCCGGTCTTAATCATTTCGATGACATTGAGCCCTGCCTTATTGATTTGGCATTTGGAAAGGCTGATCTCGACGCCAGTTACGCGCCAAATAAATCCATGTTTTCTTTAGAAATAACTGAAAACTACAAATCCTGGCTGACCGATCTCAAGCGAACATGCGTAAAAGCGCAAATCCCTATTACCGTTGAACCCATGAAATTGATTTTAGACGACCACAACAGCTTAGGACACGACGCGGAGTTTGTGTCCCTAGGTTTTGATAAGGACCAAATTCACCCCGACATTTATATGAATGAAATCCTCTGTACACTAAGAACCATAAATCACGTACTCCCAGCGATAGTAAAAAAGCTCAACATAACTGAAGAGGAACTTAACCTGAACGCGCTTGAACTCCGATTAAAGTAAAGGTCAGATTCGTTGTCGAAAAATCCATGGAATTGCAGTTATTACTTGAAACCGCGATGATCAAACTGAATTAAAAGATCATAAAAAGC
The DNA here is from genome assembly GCF_001010805.1 of Spongiibacter sp. IMCC21906. NCBI lineage: Bacteria > Pseudomonadati > Pseudomonadota > Gammaproteobacteria > Cellvibrionales > Spongiibacteraceae > Spongiibacter > Spongiibacter sp. IMCC21906. Next base: position 29,406 of record NZ_CP011477.1, read on the forward strand.
CTTGGGGTCTGTTCACTCAATCCATTCCCGTCAAAGCCTTTGACTCGCACAAGCCAACCACCAAACAAGTGAATACAATGACGCTCACAGAACTTCCACCACGAATATGGCAAGAGCTTGAACGGGCCGTGGCGGATCGCCAACATTCTTGGCGCACGCCTGTGTTGGCCAGCGTTGATAGTGAGGGTTTACCTCAGGCGCGTACGCTTGTGTTGAGAGGGGTCGACAAGGCCAGCCAGACGCTGCAGTTTTTCACTGACTCCCGCAGCCCTAAAGCTTTGCAGATACAACATAGCGCTCAAATACAGTTAGTGTTTTGGAGTCCGGCATTAAAGTGGCAATTACGTGTTACAGCTATGGCGCGTGTTGAAACCAGCGGCTCTGAGGTAGATGCTGCATGGCAGCGGGTGATGCAGAGTCCGGCTCGGCAAGATTATCTCTCGCCACTTGCGCCGGGTGAAGTGTTGCCAAATGGGAAACACGATGGACTTGGCGACGCTCATCACTTGGCTATTATCAGCGTCTGCGTGAGCCATTTAGATTGGCTGTCGCTGAGCCCCGCAGGGCATCAGCGAGCTGAAATTTCAAAGGATATTTTGCGCTGGCTTACGCCCTGATCACTGACAGCTGTGACTTGCAGATGCTCAGCCATTTGAGGCCATGGCAAAACCGTGGGGTTTTACGGCCTCTTTGCCATCGAGTTTAATCAGATAGGCCTTGATGTAAGCTGCAGGAAAGTGCACGAGGGTATCTTCGCCAGGTTTTTTGGTCTCAAAACGCACGTCCAGCCCTCTACCCAGCGCTTCTTCTAACTGCATGCGGGTGATTTCTGCGGTGACAACTTCGCGATGATCGCAGTTTAAAAATGCACTGGTGCAGCGTGAAAAGCGACGTTCTTCGGCATTAAATGGCAAGTCGTCAATTTCGAGCAGCAATCGTGCACTGCGGTAAAAGCGCCAGCCGCCAACATATCTCACTTGCAGCAGCACTTGATGATGGGTGCGCCCTTCATCGTCAACCACACTGCGAATATAACGCTGACTAAGATCATCAACCCCGCCTTTTGGCGTTCGGGTGGTGATACTCATACCACGCAGGCTGGGCTCACCGTCTGCACCAGCCTGGTTATAGCGAGTCAGTTCAACAATATCGTCTACCGTTAATTGCTGCTGGGGTCCCGCATGTACAGACATGCAAAAGCAAAGACCAAGCAGCGCCGTAGTTAGCCCTTTCATATGTCCTCCCGAGGAGATTCGTCCTCTATTATTTTGACGAGCAACAGCTCGATTCTGCGCGCTTGAAGCGGCAAAATCGAGCTGCAACATTGACCTTTAGATCAATACTTACGAGAGGAAGGCCGTAAATGGATTTTATGCCGCGAAAAAATCTCCCCCAGCGGGCAAGCTGTAAATACGTTTACCGGTTGCCGCAAATAAGGCATTCGCTACTGCGGGAGCCACCACCGGCGTACCGGGCTCGCCCACACCCGTAGGCGCTTCGGCAGAAGGAACGATATGCACGTCAACTTGAGGCATATGGCGCATACGCACTACCTTGTAAGCGTCAAAGTTAATTTGTTCGGGCTTGCCGTCTTTTAAGGTGACTTCACTGAACATGAGTGGCGACAAACCAAAGCCTATGCCGCCTTCCATTTGGGCAGCAATCACATCGGGGTTAACGGCCACGCCACAATCAACGGCACAGGTCACTTTCACCACTTTAAACTTACCGTCTTTTTGGGCTGCGACCTCGGCCACTTGTGCCACGTAGCTACCAAAAGACTTATGCAACGCCACCCCATGAAAATGCCCCTCGGGCAAAGCTTTACCCCATTGGGCTTTTTCTGCGGCAAGCTTCAGCACCCCGGCATGACGGGGCTCATCTTTTAGCAGTGACAAACGAAACGCCACCGGATCACGTCCTGCTTTTTTGGCAAGTTCGTCGATAAACACTTCCACAGCGTAGGCGGTATGGGTAGAGCCCACACTGCGCCACCATGAGATCGGTACCTCTTCGCTAGTATTATGGGACTCAACACTGAGGTTGGGGATGTTATAGGGCAGATTTGACGCCCCTTCAACAGAGGTATGATCTACCGATTTACCGGCACCCATAATGGATTGACCCACAATGCGCTGTTGCCAGGCATCAAGCTCGCCAGCGTCGTTTAGCGCAGCCTTCAGCTTGTGAACGTAAATCGGGCGATAGTAACCACTTTGCGTGTCATCTTCCCGGGTCCAGACCAGTTTTACGGGCTCGGAGCCACCCCAGGCTTTCACAATTTCAGCCAGTTCAACGGGATAGTCGGACACGACCGTTGCCCGGCGACCAAAACTACCACCGGCATACAAGGTGTTAATGGTGATCGCTTCTGGGTCCAGGTCAAATACCTTGGCGATATTCTTTTGGTCCCAGCTATGGCCTTGGCAGCCATACCACATCTCTACGCCTTTAGCGTTTTTTTGCAGTGCGCAGTTCATGGGCTCCATGGCCGCATGGGCGAGGAAGGGGAATTCGAAGGTGGCTTCGACAACATGTTTGCCACTCTCTAAAGCCGGCGTCACATTACCGTTTTTGGTGGCGCTCAAGCCCGGTTTATCGGCAAGTTTCTTGTAATCCGCGATGATCTCCTGGGAGCTGCGCTTACTGCCACCCTGCCACTGCAGTTGCAGCGCATCCCGGCCCTTTTTCGCTTGCCAGAAACTGTCGGCCAACACCGCAACCCCGCTAGGGATCTCCACCACCGCTTTCACACCGGGCAATTTTTTTGCTGCACTGGCATCAACAGACTTGAGAGTAGCGCCAAACAAGGGCGGGTGCGCGACAACCGCCGTCAGCATTCCCGGCAGTTGTACATCTTGAGTAAAAATAGCGCTGCCATCGGTCTTGCCGCTGTCTTTACGCGCTAGCTTGGCTTTGCCAATGAGTACAAATTCGCTGGGGTCTTTGAGCTTCACGTCTTTAGGCACTGGCTGCTGAGCGGCAGCATCGGCCAATTCGCCAAAGCTCGCTTCTTTGCCAGACGCCGCATGCATAACCTTGCCCGCTTTTACACTAAGACTGGCAACCGGCTTATTCCATTGCTTACTGGCCGCCGCCAACAGCATCGCTTTCGCTGTGGCGCCCGCTTCACGCATTTGGGTATACGAATTGGCAATCGCCGTACTGCCCCCGGTGAGCTGAACCCCCATGGCCAGGTTGGCGTACTTTTTAGTGTTTGCAGGTGCCGCAACCGCCTTGACCTGCGCCCAATCTGCGTCCAGCTCTTCTGCCACAATGGTCGCCAACCCCGTATAGGTGCCCTGCCCCATTTCCAGATGTTTAATGGTAATCACAACCGTGTTGTCAGGCTGAATGCTGACAAAGGCATTGGGCTCAAAGTTTTCGTGCTTATCGCCACTTGCCGCCAACAGCTGGCCACTTAAACTCATCCCCAAGGTTAAACCTGCGCCAGCTTGGGCGCTGCGAATAAGAAACAACCTCCGGCTCAGACCCTTTTGCATTGCGCTCATGATGTTACCTCCGTAGCCAAATCGGACGCGGCTTGTTTAATACCCGCACGAATCCGCTGATAGGTAGAACAGCGACAGATATTGCCCGACATAAACTGATCAATATCGTCGTCGCTTGGCGAGGGCTTGTCCTTTAACAATTTGCTGGCAGACATTAGCTGGCCCGACTGGCAGTAGCCACACTGGTATACCGCCAAGTCATCCCAAGCAGCTTGCAAGGCTTTGGCTTCGGCGCTGTCTTCCCCTTCAATGGTAGTAATCGCTTGCCCCTCAACCGCCTGTACCGGCAGCGAACAAGAACGCATGGCGTTGCCATTAAAATGCACCGTGCAGGCCCCACACTGGGCTATACCGCAGCCAAACTTGGTGCCGGTCATTTGTAATTCGTCTCGTAAAACCCACAGCAAAGGGGTATCTGGCGCTGCCTCAACCTGGGTTTTCTTTCCATTAAGTGTAAAGTTTATTGCCATGCCGACTCTCCATTTGGCTGGGTGAAACATCGCATTACCCGAAGCCTAATTTTTTAGTTCATTTTTCAGTGTAACGCTGTTGCTTATTCGCCACCAGAATACAAAACCCTCAAACCAAGGCTAAGCATAAACGGTGTATTTCTGTGTGGCACCTATGCATTTTTTAAAACAGTTTTAATCTTTAGGACGCTGCCCACAAATTAAGCAGACCAACAAAAGTCGAGCCCTAATTCAGTGCCCCCTATCTCAGCAGAACGCAATTCGTGTGCGCGCAAGACACCCTTTTCTAGAACCCCTACTCAGGAAAGCGTGACGCACATCACAATACTGTTTTCGCAACGATTTTTATAGCCACAAAGCAGTGCGCGCTATTCATTAAAACAGTGCACAAATCTTAAAAATCACCGTAAAAACCAGGTTTTTCTCATATCTCAACAATTGGCTCATAGCTTGCAATGACCAACCTGGGAAGAAAGTTTTTATCTTATTTTATCTATTATAAAGGACGTAAGTTATGAAGAAGTTAACTGCCGCCGCTATTTTATATTCTGCCTTTACCATGCCCGCCCACGCGGCGGATTCCATTGCCAGCATTAATGGCTTACTGGGGTACATCGGCAGCTCAATTGAAGGCACCACCGAATTTATAGTAAGCGACCTCAATGGAACCGCTGATTTTCTCGCTGCGGACCTGGAGGCGACTTTTGAATTCTTGGCCTCTGGGGTGGAGGGTACCACCGACTTTGTGGCGGGAGATGTCGATGCGTTTTTTGCCTTAGCCAATGGCGAAATCAGTTTGGAAGACTATCTCAAAAATAGTATAGAGGGCACTGGGGACTTTATTTCTGCAGACTTACTGTCCACCGCAGATTTTCTGGCAGCCTCCATTACCGGCACGATGGTGTTTGTTACCGACGGCATCTCTGCAAGCTCCGCCTTTCTGGTCGCCGATCTAGAATCACTAGAGTCAGTACTGCCTTCACTCCCCGGCCTGGAATCTTTAGACCTTCCTCTCTGAATCAGCTGATCCAATCTTTAAAAAATAAAAAAAATAATCCCCTATTCAAAAAAAGGCCGCGAAATACGCGGCCTTTCAATTTAGCAGAGCAACAACTAAGTATTGCCCGTTTGGGTATCAACCACATTGTTGTCTGATGCAAGACGAATATTGCCCGCAGGCGCCGATCCGTCTTTGTCTTCACCAAAATACAAGGTGGTATGCGGGAAGGGTATTTCAATACCGGCTTTATCAAAGTAGATTTTCACCAGCCGGTTGTAAGCTCGGCCTACAGCCCACTGATTACCCGGTGTAGTCTTAATCACCACCCGAATATTCACCGAACTGTCAGCAAGGGCAACCACCCCGGCCACGTTTAACGGCGCCAAGATGTCATCTTTAAATTTACCCTCTTTCAACTCTTCAAAAGCCGCTTCAAGCTGAACGATGGCCTCGTCGATACTCTCGCGATAAGCAATACCGTATTCACCAACATGGTTACCAAATTCTTTGGTGAAATTAGACACCGCGCCTACCGATGAGAAGGGCACAATATGGTAGGTGCCATATAAATCCCGCAGGGCCACAGAGCGAATACCTACCCGCTCCACCGTACCGGAGTTACCACCCGCTGATACAAAATCCCCCGTATTCATTGCATTTTCAAGCTGAATAAATACCCCGGTGATCACATCCTGCACCAGTTTTTGGGCACCAAAACCAATGGCCAAACCCAACACCCCGGCACTGGCAATTAACGGCGCGATATCCACACCAATCTCGGATAAAACGATCATCACCGTCACGACCACTATGGCAATGGCCAACGTGGTATTAAACAAGCCTAGCAGGGTCTCTGCACGGGCTGCTTCTGAGGAGCTCATGGTGTCTTTTGGCGTCAGGCGATGCTCTACCATGCTGGCCAAAATTACCCATACCACTGCGGCAGAGAACATAATAATCAAGATATCGACAAGCGACGATACCGCTCTTATGCCAACATCACTTGCGTACCAGGTACCCAAGTCATATACCGCCCACGCGTCCAATGTAAACACCACAACAGCTATCAAGATTAAGCTGCGGGCCACTTTTAAACTTGTAGGAACATAGGTGTTCACCCGCGCTTGCAGGCGGGGCATACGGCTATTAAGCCGATCTGACAGGCTTATTTCTCTGCCAATTAATTGTCCAAGCACCACCGAGAACAACAAACCAGCACCGCAATAGATTAAGGTTTTCAGTGTGGCCATTGCGACAAAGGGCAAGGCCGTCTCTGGGTGCAAAACACTCACCACTAGCACCGACAGCGCATAGGCCAACGCAAACAAATGCCACGTCTTGGCAAGCAATCGTAACAACAGCGCTAGCGGGCCACTGCTGGATTCAGCCCGCGTATTTAATTTGTCAGCAATGGCGCGACGATTTTTTAGGATGACGCCAGCAGCGTATAAAACCGCTATCAGAACAATTAGCGAGCTGATACCAGCACCCAATCCCGGCGACACATTAAAGTTAAGAATAGGTACCAGCACCAACACGCCATAACCGACAAAGCCAGCAATGTTGGCAAAAAACCGATTGCAGTAACCCGCCTGTGCCGCAGACACCGGCACCAAGCGCAGGCTGGCGTAACGCTTGGCAAACAACATGCGCAATACGACTTTAACCATCTCAATAATGACAAAGGCGTTAAGGAACAAGGCGAGACGGGTCGCCACGGTACTGTCCCCCGCGGCGAGATAATTACTCACGACTCCACCACCGGCATAGGCCAAAACGACCGCTAGCATATCGACCAAACCCGCAACCACAACAGCGACTAGCGTGCGCAGCATGGTAAATTTTTCAGAACCTCGGCTTACCCACAAACTTAAGCCCTGAAAAGAACGTCCGGCAATCGCCCTAAATAAAATAAAGAGCGCGAAGGTGGCGGCAATCACCCCAAGCAACTGCCCTGCAGCCTGCATCATATTAGCCCGGTCAGGTAGCGGCCCGGTTGACGCTTCGGCCTCACTGGCAAACAGACCCTGCACTGCCGTACTTAACAACGCAAACTGCTCGGCCAAACCATCCACAAACCGCTGGCTGGTGGCGGCCATGCGCCGGGCAAAAGAAACTTGCTGCGCGCTTTGACCACTGGGGGCCTCAGCGGCAATTTCTTTTGCAGGCACCACTTCTTCATTGACAGAATTCTGACTTGCCGCCTTGTTCTCTAGTACCCGCAGCTCTTCAATAAGAGTGTTTCTGACATGCTCATCTTCAAGCATGGAGGCCAGCGCACGGTAATCAACCGGCTCAGTAGAAGAAGATGATGAGGAAGGGGGCGCAGCCAAACTCACAGAGGGAATGGCGCAAAATAATATTAATAAGATGGCCATCATGGCCGATTTTTTTACAAAAACGTTTTGCACGCTCTCGCTCCTTGTTTCGTCATTAGTGGTTGCCGTACAGGGCGATGCAGCTATATGTTTCGGTTTGCTCTCTTCAATAGCTAAGCCGTCGAGGGTAAAGCACTCAGTCCCAAATCGCCACCGAGCTTTAGGCTGTCACCCTCTGGAAAACAGCGCTTTCCAATAGAACGTGTCGTAGTCGAAATCACTAGAGTCAAACATAAGTAGCCCTACCCATTAGCAGTGCCACTCATGAAACACAAAGCCTAAGACTACGGTTGCACCGTAAAAGCAGATCACAAAAAATCCGACAGGCTATCGTTTAGCTTGTTCCTTAGTTTACGACGAGAACGCAAAAGCGTACTTGAGGGTAGAGACTCGGAGGAAGGTTATTACGAGACGATGTTACAGGCCTATATATTACTGACTTACAATTTACTGAGCTTTCTTATTCAGCCTTATCCGAGTCAGCTTTATCCGGCTCATCGGGCACCAAACCTAAACGTCGAGCCCGCTTTACCCAAAGCTCACGAGCCAGCGCCTGCATATCAATGGCATTATCGGTTTCGTCCACAATTTCCATACCCAGTAAGGTTTCGGTAAGGTCTTCAATGGTCACCAAGCCCATAACGCCACCGTACTCATTGACCACCAAAGCAATCTGGTCGCGGTTCTCTACCATTTTGCGAAGTAAATCCGCCAGCGGCTGGGTTTCTGGCACGGTAAGCAAATCTCTGCGCAACTCCGTCAACGCAATTTCTGGGCGGTTCACGGCCGCCATCAACAGATCATCTTTGCGGATAAAACCGTGAATATTGTCGTGCTGTTCACTAAATAGCGGAATACGCGAAAAGGGAAAACGCGTATTAGCTTTAAGCGCCGCAGCAACACTCAAGGACTCGTCTAAGGAAAAAATAACCGGTCGCGGCGTCATCACATCTCTTGCCGCCAAAGCCCGAAACCGCATTAAGCTTGCCACTTGCGACGACTCTTCTGCCGTAAACACGCCTTCCCGCACGCCCAGTTCTGCCAGCGCGGTAAACTCCTCTCTGCTGATGGAGTGCGGCGCGCCACCTTTGGACAACAGCCGCGTTAAACTCTGGGCAAAGACTGCCAACGGGTACATGGACCAAATAACGCATCGCAAAACCTGCGCACAAAAGGGAGCCATTTGTCGCCAATACAACGCCCCCAGAGTTTTGGGGATAATCTCAGATACAACCAAAATCAACAGCGTTAGTACCGCAGAAATCACCGCAAAATAGGCCTCGCCAAACACCACCGCCGCTTGCGCACCCGCCCCCGCTGCGCCTACCGTATGCGCGATAGTATTCAGGCTCAAAATTGCCGCAAGAGGTCGATCAATATCGGTTTTATAACGACTCCAAAGCTTAGCGCTTCGGCGCCCCTTTTCTGTTGCCGAGGCGATATAAGAGGGCGAAATACTCAGCAATACGGCTTCTAATACCGAGCACACAAAAGAGACCCCAAGGGCCAAGGCCACAAAGGCGATAAGAACTAGCATGATTGGGTTTTAGCTGATGTCATGGCTTGCGCCAGCACCCTCTTCAAAGACCTGAATGTAAGCATACTTTCAAAGCTGAATAGCAACGTCAATCAATTCCGTATTGCCGTTACCATCGCAAACAATGCTTTCCACGCTTGCTCGACACGCTTTAGCCGGGGAGAATAAGCCCCCAATGCCGGTCTCCGGCAAGAGACACGAGGACGCCATGCTCAGACTGTTCCGAATAGAAAACGGCTTTATCCGAGAAGTGGACACCGAAGACCAGAACTTGAAACAGGCCCTGTATCAAGCCGACTGGATTGACGCCCACGAGCCCGATGAAGAAGAGCGTGACCTGCTACAAAGCCTGCTGCGCACAGACTTACCCGAATCAAACGAAGTTGAGGAAATTGAAGCCTCCGCACGCTGTTTTGTCGATCAAGCAGGCATGCATGTTCACGCCCTGTTTCTGGCGCCCTCAGAAGGCCGCCACACCACGGTCACCGTGGCTTGCATTCTGCAGCCCAAACGCTTAATTACCATCCGCGATGAAGACACCGCCGACTTTCGGCTGCTGCGTATGCGGGCCCGTCGAGGCCAAGTAGAAAGCCACAGCGCCTCAGAATTACTGGTAACACTGCTAGAACAAAAGGTTGAGAACCACGCCGACAGTATTGAAGACATTCATCGTCAACTCGAAGACGTAAGCCACTTGGTATTGGAAGACGAAGAAGCCGAGCTGGAAGAAGCCATCAGCCGCCTTGCCCGCTTAGAAGACAGCAACGGCAAAATTCGTCTCTGCCTGATGGATACCCAGCGTAATATTTCCTTTTTGCTGCGCCATTTACGCAATCAACCTGAGCAGCTGGAAACCCTGCGGGAAATTACCCGAGACATGGAAACCCTGATGTCTCATACCGCATTCTTATTCGATAAAATTAATTTTTTGATGGACTCCACCCAAGGCTTTATCAATATAGAACAAAACCAGATTATTAAGATCTTCTCTATCGCCGCGGTGGTTTTTCTTCCCCCTACACTGGTGGCCAGCATTTACGGCATGAACTTTACCCACATGCCCGAGATGGAATGGTTGCTGGGTTACCCTTGGGCATTGGGGCTCATGGTGATGGCAGGCATTGCGCCCTACCTCTATTTTAAATCCAAAGGCTGGCTATAAGTGGGCGATGCACAACAGCAAGCTAGCGAGTTTGCCGACTACTTTCAGCTGGACGACAGCCTTGTTTTTCCGGATTTAGCGCTAAGTATTCACGCCGCACATTTCCATAGCCAGCGCTATCAAGATCACTACTTTGATCAAAACAGCATCCACTTTCCACCCGCCCGAAAAAAAGCCGTCAACAAACGTCGCAGCGAATTTTTTACCGGCCGCTATCTAGCCAAGTTAGCTCTGACCCAGGCGGGCAGTCCCAGCCATGATGTGCCCGCCGACAATAACCGCTGTCCGCTATGGCCAGCAGGTTTTCGGGGCAGTATCACCCATACCGACAATTATGCCGCCTGCGTTTTAGCTCGCACTGACCAACTCAGCGCCGTGGGCATTGATATTCAAGACTGGATGGAAGAAAACGCCGCGCAGCGACTGGCCCCGCGTATTCTCAACGAAAAAGAACAGCAGGTTTTAGCCAGCTCAGCACTATCAGCCAGTGTGGGCATCAGCCTGTGCTTTTCAGCAAAAGAAAGTATTTTTAAAGCACTCTATCCCTATATCGGTCATCATTTTGGCTACGCGGCTGCCAAGCTCATCAGCATCGACCGTAGGGAAAATAAAGCCTGTTTTGCCTTTGATCCGGCGCTGCAAATAGCCGCGATAGACTGCGCGACGCTGAACGTCGCCTTTCAAGAAAGGCCGCATCACATTGTCACTCTGCTGGCCATTGCATAACTCCCATGCTTACACTTGAATGACCTACACCTGCCCTGAATTAACGCTAAAGGAACCGCAATGAACGACTCCCAGCTGCGAGACCAGCTCGCCGTAGATCGCACAGCGCTGGCGAATGAACGAACCCTGCTGGCATATCTTCGCACCGCGCTGGCGTTTGCCGCCGCTGGCGCCGCTATTTTGCATTTTTATGCCAACACCCCGTCGCTGACCTGGGTTGCCGTGGGCTTAATCGTGGCAGGCGGACTAACGGGTATTATTGGCGGCATCCGGTTTTTACAGGTTCAACGCCGCTTAAAATAGCCCATCGCCATCACCACAATAGCGCCAAATTTTTAGCTCAAGTCGCTTTGTTACGCTCCACTATTCTCAGTTTTCTCTCAAATTTGCAGTAACCGTCCCCTCAAGACCGAAATATTTTCGTCATTTGCGGTAAAAGCCCAATTCAATGCCGAACCTTGGGTGATTTTAAGACTCTAATGGCCCACACTGTAGCTGCCCTTGCACAGTTGTCGACAAAGGGCTATAACGTCGCGCTTCAACGCACCCTAACAACCGTGAAAGGCACATGACCTCTAGCCAACATACTGATAACACCACCATCGCAAGCTTCCGCCTCAAAGGCGGCCTCTACCCCCTAACCCAACTTGAAATCAATCATTATCAAGCTGACCAGTTTCAACAGGATTTGGCCGACAAGGTAGCTGAAGCACCGGCTTTTTTTCGCCAAACGCCGGTCGTGCTCAATTTTGAAGTGTTTGATGGCGACCCAGCCATCCTCCCCTTAAAAGAACTCAAGCAGTTCTGCATGGACTACGGCCTGCTACCCATTGCCGTTCGGGGTTATAGTGATGAGCTGGCCTCCCGTGCATTAGTTGCCGGCATGCCCATGCTCAATGGCGGCGGTCGCAAAAAAAACCGTCATGGTGAAACCGAGCCGAGCAATGCTTCGCCCACCCAAGACATGAGCGCTGCAGACACGCCGGTCGACGCAGCAGCGCCAGCCAAAGACTTAAGTCCCGCACAAAACCGCCTTATCACCGAGCCGGTGCGCTCGGGCCAGCAGGTCTATGCCGCGGGTGGTGACTTGATTGTAATTGCTCCCGTATCCGCTGGGGCCGAAATTTTGGCCGATGGCAATATCCATGTTTACGGTCCCCTAAGAGGTCGGGCATTAGCGGGGGTAAAAGGCAACCGGGATGCGCGTATTTTCTGCCATAGCCTGGAAGCCGAACTGGTTTCTATTGCGGGAGACTTTAAACTGGACGAAGACCTGCGCGGTGAGCTATGGAAAAAATCCGTGCAAATTAGTCTCAGCGAACAAAGCTTAGAAATTAAAGCGCTTTAACAGGCGGCACCCTGCCGCAACCATTATTCACACTATGCAAAAAGGACCAACACCTTGGCTAAAATCATTGTAGTCACCTCAGGAAAAGGCGGTGTGGGCAAAACCACAACAAGTGCCGCCATCAGTAGCGGTCTGGCGTTGGCGGGTCACAAAACCGTGGTTATCGATTTTGATATCGGCCTGCGTAACCTGGACATTGTTATGAACTGTGAACGCAGAGTCGTTTATGACTTTGTAAATGTTATCAATGGCGACGCCAATCTGCGTCAGGCCTTGATCAAAGACAAACGGGTGCCCGATTTATTTATCCTTCCCGCCTCACAAACTCGAGACAAAGATGCTCTGAGTATTGAAGGCGTCGAACGTATTTTGAAGGAACTGGCCGAAGAGGGTTTTGAGTATATTATTTGCGACTCCCCCGCCGGTATTGAGCACGGTGCTTTTATGGCCATGTATTTTGCCGATATCGCAATCGTGGTAGCCAACCCCGAAGTCTCATCAGTACGGGACTCCGACCGGATTCTGGGCATACTGCAAAGCAAATCCCGCAAAGCCGAAAATGGCGAACGAGTGCAAGAACGCTTGCTGCTAACCCGTTACAACCCCAGCCGGGTTGAAAAAGGCGAGATGCTGTCGGTAGAAGACGTGCAGGATATCCTCGCCACTGAGTTGCTGGGGGTCATTCCTGAGTCTGAGTCTGTACTGAAATCATCCAACCAAGGTGTGCCGGTGATTCACGACACCGAAAGCAATGCAGGTAAAGCCTACGCAGACGCTGTCGCACGGTTACTGGGTGAAGACCGCCCACTGCGGTTTCTGACTATTGAACAGAAAGGCGTTTTCAAACGGCTATTCGGGAGGGGCGCGAGCGCATGAGTATTCTGGGTTTCTTTAAGAGCAAGAAGCAAGATACGGCTTCTATCGCCAAAGAGCGGTTGCAGATTATCGTGGCCCACGAACGCTCTCAGCGTAACGAACCCGACTATCTGCCCAAGCTGCAACAAGAGCTGCTGGAAGTGATTCGTAAATACGTGGAAGTCGATCGCGAGCAAGTAGAGGTTGCCCTGGATAACAACGGCAACTGCTCGGTGCTTGAGCTCAACATCACTCTGCCGGGCCGCTAAACGCAGCTTTTAAAACTGCAAATATTTTAAGCTGATATGTCACCACGCCAGATTTCTCTGGCGTGGTTTATTCTGCCGTCGCCATCTCCAATTCTTCCATCTCTTGCTGGCTGATTTTTTTCGGCTTGAGTAATAACAGCAACGGAATTGAAAGCAGCACGCCAATCGCCATGTAGTGGAACACGCCCAACATACCGATAGTCGCCGCTTGTCGCTGTATTTCTGCCTCTACCTGCACTAAACCCGATGCGCCCTGCAAGGTCGTATTACTATTGATATACCCCAATACTGCTGGATTAAAGGGGTTAATTTCTTCCACCAAAACCGAGCGAGCCATTTTGGTGCCAAAATCTTGATAGGCAAATGCTAAGGCGATTCCCACGCTGCTACCCACATTTCTGAGCAAGCTATATAACGCCGTACCATCACTGCGAAACTGGGCCGGCAAGGTAGAAAACGTCACCGTAGATAAAGGAACAAACACACAACCCAAGCCCAAACCTTGAACAAGGCCGCTGTAAACGATGGATGAGGTAGGCACATCGGGGCTGAAGGTCGACATCCAATGCAGCGAATAGCTCAGCAGAGACAAGCCGATCAAAATAGGGACTCGTCCATCGACCCAGCGCAAACTCCGCCCGGCAATCAACATCGCCACCATGGTACCAACGCCCCTTGGCGCCATAACCAGACCGGCCGTCACCACCGGATAATTTTGCAAATTCTGCAAAAATGGCGGCAATAGCGCAAAGGTAGAAAACAGCACCACCCCCATTACCGCAATCAAGGTGAGTCCGCCTACCAGGTTTCGATCTTTAAACAGCGCAGGATTAACAAAAGGTGACTTGGCGGTAAACGTGTGGGCAACAAAAAGATAAAACGCGGCAATGGCAATACCGCACTCCAACATGATTTCTGTTGAATCAAACCAATCCAGGCTCTGGCCTCGATCCAGCATTAGCTGCAAAGACGCAATGGCAATACTCAAAAAGGCAAAACCGGTAATATCCAATGGCGCAACCCGGCGCGGCTCACTATTTGGCAAGCTGCGTTTAAGGGCCATAAAGCTGGCGATACCCACTGGCAAGTTGATAAAAAACACCCACCGCCAGCTGTAATTCTCCGTTAACCAACCGCCCAGCGCCGGACCAATAATGGGGCCAATCATCACTCCCATGCCCCAAGCCGCCATGGCGGTGCCCTGCTTAGAAGGAGGGTAAGTATCCAACAGCGTCGTTTGAGACAAAGGCACCATTGCCGCGCCAAACAAGCCCTGCAAAATACGAAACAGCACCATTTGTTCAAGACTGCCAGCAAGACCACATAAAGCCGACGAAACCGTAAACCCCGCTATCGCGATCAAAAAGACGCGTTTCACACCATAGCGATTCGCCAAAAACCCGGCGGGAACCGTGGCAATAGCAGCAGCAACGATATAAGAGGTAAGAATCCAGGCAACTTGCTCTTGTGAAGCAGAGAGGTTGCCTTGCATATGGGGCAGAGCAACATTGGCAATGGTGGTATCCAATGCCTGCATCATGGTGGCCGACAAGGTGCCAAAGGTCACCAGCCAGGTGGGCGAGCCTTTTTGCACGGGGCTATTCCCCGAACTCACAACTGGCCTGCAATGAGTGGGGAGCCTCCGTTCTGCTTACTCGTTGATACCTTCTTGTCACCAAACAAGGCACTCAAGGCTTGCAGGCGCGCAGGTACACCAGTATCTACGGTCACTTCTGCACTTAAGCCCGAGCGCAGAGTCGACTCGTCGCGATGGTGGTCAAGGCTTAAGCGCACAGGTAAACGCTGCACTATCTTCACCCAATTGCCGGTGGCATTTTGGGGTGGCAACAGGGCAAATTCCGCCCCTGTCGCTTGGGCAATACTCTCTACCGATGCCGTCCACTCTTCACCGGGATAAGCATCAATTTCGACTTTAACTTCAGCACCCGGTTTTAACTTTGCCAACTGATCTTCTTTAAAGTTGGCCTCAATCCAAATATGGCTATCCGCCACCACGCTAACCACCGGCAGCCCCGGCATGGCATACTGGCCAATATGCGGCACTTTAGACGCCACCCCATCAACCGGCGAGCGCACTGTACAACGGGCCAAGTCCAACCGGGCTTTTTCTAGCGCTGCTTGGGCAGCCTGTACCTCAGGGTGACGCTGAATATCGACATTCACCTGACCACCCAACTGCGCCAGTGTCTCTGAGCGATCACTTTCAAGGCGGCTCACTGTATTTAGCGCCACATCTAAATCACGTTGGGCCTGGTCCAACTGCTGATTAGACGCCACACCTTTTTTCTGCAAATCCACCATTCGGTGCTGCTGTTTACGGGCATAAGCCAGGTCATCTTGCGCCGCCGCCAGTGCCGCCCCTTTTTGCACGTAGGCCGCTTTCAACGATTTGATACGAATATACGCCTGCTCTAATTCTGCCTGAGCGTCGTGCACACCCACTTCATACGCCTGAGCATCAACCCGCAGCAAGACCTGTCCAGCTTTCACCCGCTGGTTCTCTACCACCGCAACATCCAGAATATTTCCGGTGATTTCTGAGCTTACATTAACCACATCCGCTTTCACGTACGCATTGTCGGTGCTCACATAACGGCCACCAAACAAAAAGACATACGCCGCAATAAGCACGGCAACAGCAGGAACGACAACAAATAGCCGGCGGCGCAGCTTTTTGTTTTGGGCAGATGGCGTTGTCACTGCGGTATTATCAACATTGTCAGAGTCGCTCATTACGCGCCCTCCTCGCAGTCATTGGCCGCACAGATATTCTGTTTAATTCGCTCCAGCATGTCTTCTACCTGCTTGCGCTCAGCGGCACTAAAACCAGCAAGAGCCACCTTGCGGGTATGCTCTGCAATTTCAGTTAAATCCGCCAAAATAGGCTCAGCTTGCTCAGTCAAAAAGAGGCTCACCGCCCGCCGATCATTTTCTTGACGTTCACGCCGCAGCCATCCCGCCTTGACCAACCGGTCCACACTTTGGGTTACCGTCACCGGATGCACCTCCAACCAGCTCGCCAACTTCGCCTGATTCATTCCCGGCTCACGGGACAAAATCAACAGTAACCGCCATTGGGGCTGGGTCAAATTAAGGTGCTGGGCACGACGACGAAAATCTTCCCTTACCAGACGGGCCGTCTCGATAAGCAGAGAAATGGAATTTTTTTCAGCAATAGTTTTTTTCATAACTGCAATAATAGCAATTAATTAGCCACCTATTCAATAGGTGCCTAATTAATATTGAATTGGCAGCATCGTTCCAACACGCCACTAAACTTCAGGAGTGAAACGCATTGCTTTTGAGTATGGCGGCGGCATGCGAAGTCGGGAATGGGAATGGGAGCTAACATCAGAAATGATGCGCTACTGACAATAACCGACCACGATACGCAGACAATCTAGCCACGAAGTAATCTATAAAAACCGACAATAAGAAGTGCGGCTAGATATTCTGCTAATGGCACAAAGCGGGCATTTGAGTAGAGAAATTCTACAGCCTCAACGCCGCCAACACGCGCGGCTTTTTTGTGGAGCCGCAGGCGGAACGAAAAGGCCGTCGCGGTGCTTGGCCTTGATAGGGCATCTGCTGTATAGTTGTACGGCATCTCCGTACATGAGGATACCCACATGGACACAATTAGCGTAAATAAGTTTAGAGACAACCTTAAAAGTGTTGTAGAACAGGTAGTTAGTCGACATGAGCCCCTCAAGGTAACCAGGCGGGCTGGTGAGGCATTTGTGGTTATTAGTGCCGACGACTGGGAGCGAGAGCAAGAAACTCTTTACGTGCTCCAGAACAAAAATCTCATGCAACAGATTGCCGACTCCCTTGAAACCCATACCCGTGACCAAGGCTATAAACCGACTGACGAGCAAATGAATGAGATCACTGGTATTTGAGGGTAATACCTGGGAGGAGTATGAGGCCCTGCGTGAAAAGGACAAGCGGATCCACAAGGCCTTGCTCAAATTGCTCAAAGAAATGCTCCGCTCCGACGACCCTTCTTCTGGCTTGGGGAAACCTGAGCCACTGAAGCATAACCTCTCGGGTCTCTGGTCAAAGCGGATTTCGCAAAAAGATCGCTTAATATATCGCTTCGATGATAAATCCATTTATATCTTCGCAATTGGTGGACACTACGATCAGCCCTAACGCCCGGCTCACCGAGCAAATTTTTGATGGCGGCTTTTTTGCCACGCAAAAAAGGTGACAGCGAAAATTTGTCCGGTGCAGCCGGGCGTTATGTTTTGAAGAGCTTGCAGGCGCAGGACGTTCTTGACGGATATGGTGAAGTATATTTACCCAACGCATTGAGCAAAAAATACCCGAGCGCCGCCAGAGATTCTGCATTAAACATCACTTTTCGGTTTACGACTGGAATGTTTTTTAGGCCCCTCAAGCAATACCTTCGGCGGCGCCTCAAGATGAAAACCGTCAAAGGCTTCAGAGTTACATTCCTTCCGCAAAGGCCCCCAACAAATCCGCGCATTGGGGGAGCCGCCATCAATACGAATGCAGGCGCCAGTAATATAAGCCGCGCCAGGAGACAAAAGATAGACAATGGCGCTGGAAATTTCTGCGGCATTTCCCCAGCGTTGTAACGGAATAGTTTTAGGGATTTCGGCAAAGTGCGCCTGAGCTTCAGGCTCATAGGTATCCAAGCCACTGCTGGCAATACAGCCCGGCGCAACGGCATTCACTCTGACACCATAGCTTGCCCACTCGGACGCCACACTTTCAGTGAGCGTCCACATGCCGCCACGAGCGGCAGCTGAATGAGAATAGTTAGGCCAGCCATTCCAGATATCAGCGATCATATTCACAATGGCGCCACCGTTGGCTTTCATCCAACGCTTGTAGGTTTCGCGCATAAAAATGAAGCCGCCCACCAAATTATTTTTCACCACTGCCTCAAAACCTTTAGTCGTGATATCTTCAGCAGGCATTCGGTATTGGCCACCGGCGTTATTCACCAGCCCATCGATTTTGCCGTGCACTTCAAGCACCTGGTCTATTGTGGCGATAACGCTTTCTTCCTCTCGAATATCGCAAACATGTATGGACGTCACACCCCCTGTCGCTTCAATTTCCAATTTAACCGCGTCCAATTTTTCACGCTTACGACCAACTATTGCCACGGTAGCACCAAGAGACGCCAGCTCGTGAGCCGTGCAACGGCCAATACCGCTGCCACCACCGGTGACAATCATAATTTGACCTTTAAACAAGTCGGCTCGATAGATAGATTGATAACTCATATAAAAGGCGCCATTCTTAAAATATTCTTTTTACAAACCGTAGTCTAAACACGCTTCCCACTTTTACTTCACTTGAAAAATTATTTATTTCCCTCGAAGTTACACCAATTCAGCGATAATCATTGCCATACAAACTACGGCCAACCAAACCTTCAGCATATACTTCCAAGGACCAGGCATTGCCCCGACCTCCATAAATGAAGTCATTATCGCGTGCACTTTAATTGTTGAAATCACAACAATAACCACAGAGGCCAATGCATAGCCATGAAACTCTTCAAAGGTTAACCAAGATGCGACCGTGGCCAGTAGCAAGCCCATCGCAACCAAACTTTTTTTATTCATTATCCAATGCATCTTTACGCCCCCAAAAAATAGATTAATGGAAAGATGAACACCCACAACAAATCAACCATATGCCAATACACCCCACCGCTCTCAACAGGTGAAATATTATCCGCGCCATACTTGCCTTTTCGGGTATTGATAAAAAGCACGAGCAGAACAACCATCCCACCGACAACATGCGCCAAATGTATGCCAGTTAGAATGTAATAAAACATAAAAAAATCATTGCTCAGAATGGTGATGCCATCCTGAATTTTGGCACTGTACTCTACAATTTTATTAGCAATAAATGCCACACCACAGAAAAATGCGAGACCAATAAATACAGATGCGGCCTGCTGTAAATTCTTTTTTAAAGCCTTTACAGCCAGCACAACAAACCATGAACTCAATAAAAGTATTAAGGTATTAATCGTTCCCAAGGTTTGATCAAGCTTGGCCTGGGATGCAATATACATTGCTTGCTGGGCGTTGCGCTCCATAAGATATGCTAAGAAAAACATGGCAAACATACACATATCAGCGAAGACAAATATCCAAATGCCATCTTCTACTGCTGGTGCATCCTCTTTCTCTACCGAATAACTCAACTCATACCCCCTAGGAAACTGACACTGAATAGCTGCCCGTGAAAATCAATTTTCGCAGGCAGCCCTTAGATATTATTTTAAGCTTGCGACAGGCCCGAGCTATATTCACCCGCTGCTTCGCTCGCCTTAATACGACGATGTACTTCTTTGAGCATATAAGTACTGGCAATGGCATACCAGCCCAACCAGCAAGCATAAGGGATGTAGTAGCTCAGCATGCCGTCCCAAGCGAACGGCCCTGTTTTGACAACGCCAGTTAAACTCGCAGGCAAAAAGCTAAGTCCGCACCAGATGGTGACAAAGCAGGCCCAGCGTGGAAATAACGGCACTTCCCGCTTATCTGCCAAGCCCACCAGCGCGGCAGCAATCATCTGCAAGGTTGTGCACGCATATTGCAGATCAATGCAGAGCCAGCCCAGATCGGTCAGCATTTGGGTGGTTGCAGGATCTTGATCAGGACGAAAGGCCGCCGCCACCCAGAAAAAGGCACTGAACGACACGACCATCACCGTAAGACCACCACCTAGCAACTGCAGGTAAGCCATCACCGGGAAACGACCTTCAATTCTGGCCATTTGCGTACTTAACAAAGCTGTCCAAGGTAAATACAGTACGACGCATATCAGCGAGACAATAAAGCCCAAACGGATTGAGCCAAGATTATCAGCATAGCGAGCCTGCAAGGCATCAGCCGTTAAGTTTGGAGAAGGATTAGGGAAATTTCCGCCCAGAATAACCCAGAAGATAATAAAGGTGATTAAGAACGCTGGACCGCACCACGCGCTAATCAATTCATGCCGAAAGGCGGTTTTCTCATCCATCGCTGTATACCTCGCTTGTTGTCATCACACCAAGCTCGGCTTTATTTAGCGATACTTGGCCTCGTCGAAAGACACAATCGCCTTTCTTAATAATTTATCTAATACCGCTTGCTCATCCGAATCTAGATCGGCAAAAGCATTGGCTACCGGGTCAGCAATGCTAGGGGTTAGCTTATTGACGACGTCTCGCCCACGCTTGGTGAGCACAATAACGCTCCGCCGACCATCGAGCGCACCCGCTTCACGCCGCACGTAGCCTTCTTTTTCCAAGTCGACCAGCACCCTGGACATACTCGGACGACTAGTGCCTACCAACTCACTTAACTCACTGGGAGAGGCATGGCCTTTATCGCTCGAAACCAAGACACACAATGCGTGATAACTATGCTCTGTCAGGCCAAGCTCACTAAAAACCCCAGTAAAAAAATCGCCCAAACCATACGCTGCAATTCTCACTAAACGGACCAAAATCGTTTGCTGCTTTGGCAACTCAGGCAGCGCCTTTGCTAATGGCTCAGTAGAACGCTCAACAGACCGAAGCCTTTCGATTCCTCTCACCCATTTATCTCCAAAAAAATACCAAGCTAGAGATAGTATGAGGGGGGCACTACCCCGTCAATGAGACAACTTGAATAGAATGCCTAAACAAAGCTTAAGAACCGGAGGACAACTGGCCACTAAACACAAAGCGGCTTATTTTTATTAAAAAAGCTGCCCTAAGTAAGGCAGCCAATCCGCAAGTGAGGGTGGTCACATTACGGAATGCAAAACCAAGTAATTTCAATATGATTTCAGATGAAACTATTAGGCCGCAACTCTATTCTGCTGTCAAGATTAAATTTCTTGCGTAGGCTTTCTAGATTAGAGATTCAAACGAGTGAAACCGTTCATTAGCCGCTTTAAAGATGCTGACTTTTATTCAGACACAAAAAAGCCGCCATCACAGGCGGCTTTCAAGAAGGCACTAGGGCTTCAAATGCCAATATCCTCATCGTAGCTTTTGCTGGCATACTCCATTAACTTTGAGCTGGCGTCACAATGGGGCTTATTGATAAAAGTGCGGCGCACATCCATTAAACCAAGGCTCTGGATGGTCCTGCGCCCCAGCAATACTGGATAATTCATATCTTCCCGGTTACGCAAGCTGAACTGCTCTTCATAAACCGTATCGTTCAGACAAATTTTCATTAACACCACTGGACGATGGTCTACGCCACCGGCGCCCCGCAATTTAAGATTGCGATGTACCGGCAACTCGAAGGTTTTTTCAACTTCCTTATCTTTGTATTCATCCTCCACATCAACAGTAAAGCGCACCCAGTCTTCGCCATCCTTTTTAAACTCTTCTAAATTTTCTGCATGCATAGACGAGGTTAATGCACCACTATCTAACTTGGCTTTAACCGCCACCCCCCAAGGTTCAATAGTGGCCATTTCTAGCCAACCAAACACGGTTTTATCCGCTTTTGACTCGGCACTTGCCGCACCTACAAAACCCAACATGATTGCAACGAAAAAACACTGCCATTTCATTAACATTAACCAACTCCTATTGATCAATACCTAATCCGCTTAATGCGTCAAAGCGCCCTACATGGATATTCTGGACAATAAGGGCTGAAAGGGGTTCCGGGTAAATATTTACATCCGCGCCAGCTATTAGCTATTTAGAACAGTGTCACCCTCCCCCCGCGCCTCACTTCGACGGCGCTTCTTTTGCTGTTTTTGTTCATACATCAGCTCATCGGCACGCTTCACCAATTGCTGAAAATGGCTAAATGTCCCCTCACTCCAGCTGGCCATACCCACACTGTAACTCAGCGTATACTGCCGTTCTCCGCTATCATTTAATACTTGGCAGTTTTCACTTAACCGCGATATAAGCTCCTTGCACGCAGCAGGGTCGGATGGCACCGCGACCACATACTCATCACCCCCAATACGTCCGACAAGGTCACTGCTACGAAAAGTTTTGCTGAGTAGGCCCGCCATATCGCTAAGCAATTGATTGCCAATTTCATGGCCCAAAGTGTCGTTTGTGGTTTTCAGATTATCTAAATCAAAGAACAACACACTAAGATCGCCATCCATCCTCCTGGCATCTCGCAGCGCCTGCTCGCCCAATAGATAAAAACCCCGCCGGTTGTAAAGCCCGGTCAATTCATCCGTCAGTGACATATCCCGTAAGTCACGCTCCAGATCATTGATCCGCCACGCCATCATAATGACCATCCAAAAAAACAGCAGCGCAATAAAGGCCGTAGACATCGCCGCCGCATAGGCATTGCTCACCCAACCCGCCGAGGCAGAAATTTTAAAGCCATAGGACATGGCAAAAGGCAGCAGCAACGCAATTGGGGCCGCCATTCGGGAGATTCGGCTACCTATCCCCACCCCTACAATGACACTAAAAACGCCGTACTCCGCCCGCCGAGACACCACTAAAAAGGTGAGGAGCAACATGCAAACCAGAGTATGCGGCGACGTCACCGTATCCGCTGACTGGCCATACAAACCCGCCGCACCAAAACAATAACCCGAAAAAATGATCAAGCTTGTAATAATCAGGGCCATCGCCAAGACATCCGACACCTTTGACATCAGGCTTTTGCGACTGCGATTAAGCAGCAATGTCAGGCTCAGCAAAAACAAAAATGCCGACGACTGCAATGACATTAAGCCGGGGCGAGAAGCTGCCGTATCAGCGACAAACAGGGTTTCCAGTCCCAAGCCAGAATCAAACACATGCACCAATAGCGCAGACAACCCCAGTAACAAGGCCATGCTCGCAAACAGCAAACTAAGCTTTAGCTGTTGGGCGCTGCGGCGCTCTTGAGCAAAACTGAAGCTCGCTGCCGCCAACAGTAGCCCCAGCCCCGTATTAAATTTCATTAGTGACCAGCCATCGGGGAGCAGAGCACCGATTAGACCCGGCGCAATCCACGCAAGACATACCAACGCAGTAACAACCGCAATAATCGCAACAGCAGCGTGTTGGCCAGCATGCAGACGCGATAAAATAGTTAAATCTGGCTGACTGGATGACAGCGATTCGCCTTTCATAAGGCAGCCTCCGAATAAATGTATCTGTAATTTATCGAATCAGCCCCAGAAACCCAAGCAGAAGCGATGATGGGTCGGTCATTTAGTGACCTAGGCCTCTTCTTGAGCAAGGATAAAAAATTATTATTTCGCTACTACAAGTGATGACGGGAGGTTAAAAAACACTCAAACCAAACCCAGCCATTGTCGGCAAGCAGGCAGACACCGCAGCAGCGTTTTTTCAATGAGCAACAATGCAATCAAAGACAAAGCAAAGGCCGGCAACAATACCGCCAACAACAGCACCAACGCACTGACCCAGGCCGCAATATGGCTTTCTGTGGGCAAAGGCGGCGCACCAAGAACGGCTATTGGCCGACGTCGCCACCACATAACACCACCACTAATTGCCAGCAACACCAGTCCGAGAACCGCAAACAAACCCAATAGCTGATTGAACCAGCCAAACAACTGGCCTTCGTGGGCAGCAATCGCCACCCCAATCACCCGGTCTGTCAGACCTCGCTCTGCAAAACCTGTTTGCGATATCAGCTTGCCAGTGGTGGCATCCAACGTCGCCTCAGCGCGCAAGGGTCGATTCTGGCTTTGGGATTTCAGCTGCCATTGGTCTGGCCGGTTCTTTAGCGGACTCAACTCCACCGGCGGCGCAAAATTTAATGCCACGGCGGTATCAATGACGGTTTGCTGTAATACTGGCCGGGACTTCAGCGACTCGGGCTGATGGTGATGCTCTGCCCGAAGCGACCAATCCTGCGCTGCAGGTGGCTGCCCCCAGCTACGCAGCTCTTTAAAAGCGCTTCCCCACAACAACGCCCAAGGCAAACCACTGATTAATAAAAACAACACCAGCGCTGAAATCCAGACGCCCGTAACGGCATGAATGTCTCGCCAAAACAGACGCTTGCCGCTAAACAGTCGCGGATACATCACCCCCGCCAAGCCCTTGGTATTTTTAGGCCACCACAGGTACAAACCACTCACAATCAATACAACGGCCCAGCAGGCAGCAACCTCCACCAGAATTGAACCCACCTTCCCCGCCATTAATTCGCCATGAAACTCACGAACCTGACGGATGAACTGTTCTTCAAAGGGTATCGTTTTGAGTACAAAAAGGTTCTGGGGATGGAGATAAACCAACAGCCGCTGCCCTTGCTTAGACAGGGTGATTTTGACCGCATCGCCAGCCTGCGCTGGCAGCTGATAAGCAATAAACTGAGCACCGGGCACAGCCTTTAGGGCAGCCTGAATTTGCGCCTCAGCGCTGGCCGCCTCGCCCTTAAAAGGTAAATTCTGATAAGACTGATCTAACCAAGATTCTATTTGCGGTTTAAAAAGGTAAATTCCGCCGGATATTGCCAACGTAAGAATAAACGGAATACAAAAAACGCCAGCATAAAAATGCCAGCGCCAAATTCGTCGATACAATTTAAGCCGAGTCGGCTCAGAGAGCTTCCGCTTAAAGATCATAAGAAAGATTCACGTAAAAAGTACGGCCCGGCCAAGGGTGGGCGACATAATCAATATCGTTCAGCAAATTATCGATACCAATGCTGCCGCGAATTTGCGGGTTGAACTGGTAACTGCTTTTAAAACCTAAGCGCAGATACGCATCTTGGGCACTAAAGACATTGTCTTCCCGGTCCGTATTATCCAAGCGGCCATAACTGTCGCTGGCATATTGCACACTGCCGCCCACATCCAGTTTTTCAGAAACGTGGTAGGTTAACAGTACATTGCCACGCCATTTAGGCATACGGGTAAATTGATTACCTTCAATACTGGGGTCAACTCGATTTTTAGTAATTTCCGCATCAGTCCACGCCAAATTAAAACGCAAACCCAGGTTCAGCAGCATAAAATTGTAGGCGTTAACAATAAGTTCAACACCCTGGGTTTCCACCACATCCACTGGCACAAAGGTTCTGACCGAGCCGCCACCGGGCAAGGTGGTACTTTGAGATTCAATAACATCCTGAATCGTTTCCCGAAAAATATTCACTCGCACATAGCCATTTTCAAGCCCGCGCTCAATCATGAGGTTGTGGTGCAAACCTTTTTCCGGTTTTAGCTCGGGGCTCGCCTCACTCAAGCTGTTAAAGGCTTCAAACTGGCTGAAGAGTTCTTCTACAATCGGGTAGCGATATGCCCGTGCTATTGCATAACGCAGCTGCCATTGCTCAGCGGGCTGAAAACCCAGCGCAAACTTGGGGGAAAAGCTCTCGTCTTCCCGGCCGGGCACATCAACTAGATCCAAACCCGGCGTGGCGACATTGTCGTCGGCGTAATAGCCACTGCGACTGCGCCAAGACTCAAAACGACCGCCCAAAGAGAGGTCCCACGCAGGGGCAAAATCCCAGTTCATTTGCATAAAAGCTGCCGCCAAACTGGTTTCACCACCACTGGCATCCACGGCATTGTCTTTTTGGCCTGCCGCATAATTGCTGGAGCTAAACACTTGGGTGTTCAGTTCGTAAGCCTCATAACGCAGCCCCGTTAATACGCTCATACCGTCAACGCCGACCTCATCAAACGCCAGTTTGGCCTCCAGGGTCTGCCAACCGGTATCGCCGTAATCCACCACTTGGCCGCTGCCATCAAAGGCGGGATTATTGGGGTTAACCGTCGAGCTGCGGGTCTGGTCTTTTAAAATTTCAAACTGATTGATATTAGCTTCAAAATTAACGCTATCGCTGAGCGGTCCTTTTAAACGCAAGCCCAGCGACAAGCTTTGCCGCTTCGCCTCGCTCACACTGAGCCGAGAAGCCGGAATGGAAAAGGCCTCGCCGTCTTGTTCAACATCGCCAGCCCAAACCAGCTCGCCATTGGCATCGCGCACATAGCTATTGGGGGCATCGCTGTAAGACTTACGATCTTCAAAGGCGATATTGGCCAGAGCAATCCACTCGCCCATTTCATAGCCCAGCTTTAACTTAAAATTATCGGTGCCAGTATCAACAATACCGGTGTCACCAAAAAACAGCTGGGGATTCCCGCGCTCATCATTACCGGCAATCGCGCCAGTCACAGGGGTGGCCCCAGGGTTGCTGCTGGCACCACCATAATAAAAACTCTGGGGCTGGGAATCGTTTTGCAGGTGATTGTAAGAGAGGTAATAACTCAAGGCGCCCTGTTTGTCGCCGTAAGAAATAAAGGTTTTATAGCCGTCTACGCTGTCATCAAAACCGTAGGCATCAAAGTCCTGACGAAAATAACCCACATCAATATGCAGCTCTTGCTGTTGGGGAATCGCCGTTTCAATCAGCACCACCCCGCCCATGGCGTTGCCGCTATATTCAGCAGAAAAAGGGCCATATAACACTTCAAGCTGAGCAATTTCGCTGGCCGATACCATAGTCCATCGGGGAGCACCGTTCCAACGGGATTGCAAAAAGTAATGCAGCGGCACACCGTCGGCAAACACCATTGATCTCGACGTTTGGAACATATTGCTGCCGCGAATCCCTAAAGTGCCATTGGCGTCACCAATAAAGCGGCGGCGAATAACCAGGCTGGGCTCGTACTTTACGAGGTCTTCTGTGGTTGCGGCATTAATGCTGAGCATATCCTCTGGCATTAATACGCTGTTAGGACTGGTATAACCCGCATCACCACTGTTGCGCTTTTCACCCCAGACTTTCACTTCCTCCACACCATAGTTGGATGGCACAGGGGCAAGTTCCGAGGCCGCCCAAAGTGGCGACGACATTAGCGCAGAAACAGCAAGAACGAGACGAGATGAAAGCATAGCAGCAATCCTGATGAAAACTGCCGCGCACTTTAGGTGAATGCCCTCAACGGGCAAAGTGACAAATTGTCGCAGTGGGTCGAATTTTACAGCCGGTTTAGATTGATGCCAGGGAATCAGGTTCGCTTGCGCACCCAACGGCTATCTCGCTGCTCAACCTCAAAGGCCACCCAGCGCCGAAACGCTGACAGACGACACACGCCGACTTCATAAAGATCAGCACCCGCGACATTTTTATAAATCAGCTGCACCTTGGGGCCCTGAAGAGAATCCGGTAAATCAATCACTTGCCGCACCGCCCAGTCAGCCCCTAACGCGCCGTTACTATAGTAGGCTCCACCACGGATTCCCGGGCCCGGCGAATGACTGCGGGCATGTTCACAGGCCTTCTCAAACAGCGCGGCCAATTCCTCAGAGGTCACATCCACATAGGTATCCAAGGACAGCATCGCCGCAGAAAAATCCTCATGACTCAGCTGTAACCGCCCCGACTGACCGGGAACATCGCGACTGCGATTCATTAAGGCGATGGGGTAACGACGCCAGGGAAAGAGGTTATTAAAGGCCAACGCCAAACCGAGGATTACCGCGACATTAATGGCGACCGGAAACAGTAAATACGAAAACCCCAGCTCATGAATTTCTGGGCCACCAATGACCGCCGCCAATGCAGTAGCGCCGCCGGGAGGGTGAACGCAGCGCAAATAGGCCATCGCGCCTACCGCCAAACCCACCGCAATCGCCGCCGCCCAAACAGAGTGGGGAAGCCAGCGATAACAACTTACGCCAATGGCCGCAGACACCAGGTGCCCTGCCAATACCGACCACGGCTGGGACAACGCCCCATGAGGAACGGCAAATAACAGCACCGCCGACGCCCCCATCGAGGCCAGCATGAAAATACCCGCATGGGCACCCAGATAATGCTGCGACACAGCAAACACTGCGACAATTCCCAACAGGGCACCCAGACTTGCCACCCATTTTTCCCGATGGGAGGTATGGCTGGCATCAATCCCAAACCAATGCGCGAAAGAAGACAACGCTAAAATCAGACTTTGCACCAAAACTGTGCCTCAAAAAAGTCTCGCATAGTAGCTTTCGCACCAAAATGAATCAATCGACTATTCAGACCAAGCTGCTCCCTTCTTGCATTTAAGAATCAATCTTATTACTATTTACCGCGTTTATTACCACTCTCAAATGGCCATTCAGCCGCCCCCATCGTCAGGAGCATCTCCATGTCCGCGCCCACTCTGCGGTCAACACGCCTAAATCAGGGCCCAGCCCTAACACTGGCGATTGTTTTCACATTGCTATCCCCAGGTTTAATCGCTGCCGAAGAATTAGCCCCCAAACGTGATGTAGAAGAAGTGCTGGTGACCGGTGACGGCTCCCAAGTATTGCTATTGGAAGCCTACCCCGGTGAGCAAGTAGCTCGGGGAGGCCGGGCAGGTATTCTGGGCAATATGGATATGATGGATGCGCCCTTTACCAGCACCAACTACACCAACGCCCTGATTCGCAATCAGCAGTCCCGCAGTGTTGCCGACGTACTTCAGAATGACCCCGTGGTGAGAGTTTCCACCGGTTTTGGTAATTTTCAGGAGCTGTATATTATTCGGGGCTTTCCGGTGTACTCCGACGACATGACCTACAACGGCCTGTACGGCATTCTGCCCCGGCAGTATGTGGCCGCAGAACTGCTAGAAAGAGTAGAAGTTTTTCGTGGCGCCAATTCATTCTTAAACGGCGCCAGTCCCGGCGGCAGCGGTGTGGGTGGGCTGGTCAACCTTGTGCCAAAACGCGCGGGGGAAGAACCAGAAACACTGCTCAGCGGCGGCTTTGAAAAAGGCGGGCAAATCTACACCGCGCTGGATATGAGCCGTCGCTTTGGCGAAACCGAGGAAAATGGCCTGCGTTTGAATATTGTACGCCGGGATGGCGACAATGCCATTAGCGATCAAGACCGTCAACTTAGTGTGTTCTCCTTGGGGCTGGATCATCAGGGCGAGCGTTTGCGCTTGTCTGCAGATATCGGTTATCAGGATAACCGCATTGATAATCCGCGCCCCAGCGTCACCCCCACTGGCGAAATTCCCAAACCACCCGAGGCCGATAGCAATTACGCCCAACCCTGGACTTACACTGACGAAAAGCAACTGTTTGGTGTGGTCAGAGCCGAATACCAGCTAACAGACAGTACCAGCCTATGGGCTGCATTTGGCGGCCGAGAAGGTGAAGAAGACAATGTGCTAGCCAATCCCAGTACCGACAGCGATGGCAACACCACCGCCAGCCGCTTTGACAATATCCGGGAAGACAAAATCTACTCCAGTGAAGTCGGTTTGCGCAGCGATTTTGAAACCGGCAGCATCGGTCACCGTCTTATCGCCTCGGCCTCTTATTACAGCCTGGAATCCAAAAACGCCTTTGCCTTTTATCTGGACAGCTTCGCCAGTAATCTCTACCAACCGGTAAATCGTCCGGCCCCAAACAGCAATATTTTTCCCGGCGGTGATCTTAAGCACCCATTGATCACCGAAGAAACCGACACCAGCAGTTTGGCCATTGCCGACA
Organism: Spongiibacter sp. IMCC21906; assembly: GCF_001010805.1. Lineage (NCBI taxonomy): Bacteria > Pseudomonadati > Pseudomonadota > Gammaproteobacteria > Cellvibrionales > Spongiibacteraceae > Spongiibacter > Spongiibacter sp. IMCC21906. Next base: position 59,095 of record NZ_CP011477.1, read on the forward strand.
TGCTGTCTTTTATGCAGGGACGCGTGTTACTCACCCTCGGTGCCCGCTACCAGAAAATCGATAAAGGCGGCTTTGATTACAACAGCGGTGCGCCCGACCCGGCGAGTAATTACAGCGAGAGCGCCCTCACCCCGGTTACCGGCCTCGTCTACAAAATGGGAGAGAGTATCGCGCTGTACGCCAACTACAGTGAAGCCTTGCAACCTGGAGAAACCGCCCCCGCCACCAGTAATGGCAACCCGGTAAGCAATGCCGGAGAGTCACTGGACCCCTTCCGTTCAGAACAATTTGAAATTGGCGCAAAATACGACGGTGGCAATATCGGCGGTTCAATCAGTCTATTTTCCACCAACAAACCCAGCAGCCTAGTGGAGGCGAGTGTCTTTACTGACAACGGCGAGCAACGTAATCGCGGTATTGAATTAAGCGTGTTTGGCCAGGCAAGCCAAAACCTCAAACTACTGGGCGGCCTCAGCTGGATTGAGAGCGAGCAAGTCAATACTACCGGCGGGGCGGACGAAGGCAATGAGGCCATTGGCGTGCCCAATCTACAGGCCAATATTAATGCCGAGTGGACGCTGCCCAGCATGCCCGGACTCGCCCTGGACGCCCGAGCCATTTATACCGGCGAGCAATATGCCAACTCGGCAAACACCGTAAAGTTACAAGCTTGGACAAGGCTGGATGCCGGGCTGCGCTACACCACCACCTTAGGCGGTAATGAAGTGAGCTTTCGCGGTCGGGTAGAAAACCTCACCGACCGTCACTACTGGGCTTCCGTGGGCGGCTTTCCCGGCTCCAACTACCTTGTGCTAGGCTCGCCCAGCAGCCTGGTACTGTCGGCAACGATCAAACTATAAGGAATATACAACGGCATGATTTTGGTATTTTCCGCACTCTGCCTTTCAGCTCTGGCGATGGTTTGTCTCTATCTGTCATGGCAAAACCGCAGCGCCACTCAAGCATGGCTGATGCCGACAGGCTGGCTATTTAGCGTGGCTGCCGCCGTGGTTTGGATTACGCTGAGCGGCATTGAATTTGGCCTGGCTTACGGATTTTTGATTGTCCCACTCATGGCCTGGCTAGCCGTTATTTACAACCTGGAAATTAAACGCAAAAAACAGCGTATTGCCGAGAATATCAATTTTGTGGTGCCCAATAGCCGCACCCTGTTCAGGCACTTTGCCTTGTTCTTAATTGCCTTTCCCCTTTCTGCCATTGCCGCAACCTATGCCACCACCGGGCTGATTAGCCTGCTGCCCTGGAGCGCAGTAAACAGCATGGTGTTTATCGTATTTGCTGCCCCGGTCTTATGGGGGCTGGCCGCATACTGGGTTTGCGCAGACCCCAATCGCTTTCGCCCTGCACTCTGGATTAGCCTCGCGGGTTTGGCCGGCGCGGCCATAGTACATATTTAAGGACGACGCCAATAATGAAGCAACTGCTCTCACCCTCACTGGTTAAAAACTCCCTCAGCAGCCACTCGTGGATTGGCCTGCTGGTTGGCGTCTTTATGTATTTAATCTGCCTGTCTGGCACCTTGGTGGTGTTTTACCCCCAATTTGAACGCTGGGAACAACCCCAGATCAGCGAAGACATCAGTGTCAGCCCCAGCCAATTGCAAGCAGCTTACGACAAGGCGCTAAAGCGAGGCACAGAAGAAACCGAGCATATGTTTATCGGCCTGCCCTATAAGGATATGCCCCGAGCCTCTGTTGCATCGGACCACGGCGGTTGGTGGCTTAACGACGAGGCCGAGCTGGCCGAAGAAGTTAACCACGACTGGACCCACGACCTGATCAACCTGCATATTGGTCTGCACCTGCCCCACACCATCGGCACCTTGATCGTCAGCATTTTTGGGGTGATGTTAATCAGCTTGATCGTTTCTGGATTTTTGGCCCACCCACGCATTTTTCGCGATGCCTTTACCCTGCGTCTGAAGGGCTCCAAGCACTTGGAACAGGCCGACATTCACAATCGCTTATCGGTCTGGGGGGCGCCTTTTCATTTAATGATTGGTATTACCGGCGCTTATTTTGGTCTGGCAACGGTGATGAGCCTGGTACTGGCCCAAGCCTTTTTTGACGGCGATACTGACAAAATCATTCCGTCGGTATTTGGTGAAAGCCCCGTTTTAGCGCAAGCTGTCGACAATGCCCAAGTTGGCTCGGCACTCGCCCAAATGCCTGAGCTAGCACCCGACGAAACCCCGTTTTATATCACCGTGGAAGACGTGAACACCCCGGAACAATTTATTATTGTTGGCACTCAGGTTCCCGAGCGACTGATTTATGCCGAGCAGTATCGCTTTGATGCCCAGGGCAACTATTTAAGCAAGGTGGGTTTTTCTGACGGTGAGGCCGGGCGCCAGACCATTTTCTCGGTATACCGCTTACACTTCGGCCATTTTGCCGGGGTGAATATGCAGATACTGTTCGCTATTTTTGGTTTGGCCCTGACCGTGGTGTCGGTTACGGGGATTAATATCTGGTTTGCTCGCCGTAAATCCCGGGACGCCCTCAACCATCTTTGGGTGGGCTGTGTCTGGGGCGCACCGCTGGCCATTACCATCACCGCCATCGCCCAAATTGCTTTTCAGTTACATTCTCCGGCGCTGTTCTGGCTACCGCTGTTGGGCTTTAGCGTGCTTACCGGCTTTGTCCGCAATGAGCAAAAAAGCAAAGCCATCATGCTCTACGCCAACGCGGCCGCCATAATGGCCTTGCTTGTCATTCACGGCCTGAGGTTTGGGGATAACGCCTTAAGCGGGGTGTCTTTGGGCATCAATACCGCTCTACTGATTGGCGCCATCGTTATGCTGTGGATGGTGCCTCGCACTAAAAACAAGGCATAGGATTACGTCGCTTAAGGCCCTATTCTCGAGGCAAATTTTGGTTAAGCTTGAGATATCACCGAATCAATCAGAGGTGCCTTACTAGCGATCTGACTCACCGTCTTCATCAAGGGGGCGGTGCTTGTTGGCAGACTTATCAAGGCCTTTGTCGGCACCCTTGGGTTTAGCACCCAAAACACTGCGACCCAATATTCCCACCGATTTATTCACCCCTCTAATCGAGCCATAAACCACATCAGAAATAAGATCGTGGGTTTCCCGCACCACCTTGCCGGTATCCCGGGTCATCGCATTGGCTTCAAGCATGCCAAAGGGAATCCGGGAAATGCCCATGTGCAAACCACGCACTGTTGCGGTTCCCGACTCCACAAAGGTCTCGACAAACTCTTGGGCGTCTTCCATCTGCCATTGCAGCGTTTGCTGGTAACGCAGCTCCAGCAAACGGGCGGCATCTTCACGCAATCGCAGCGACAATGCCTGAGTTTGCTGACTCAACTTCGCCACCCCTTGATACACCAACACCACCAGCGTTAAAGCCAATATGGCCAAGCCGTATTCAATCAAGTCCATAGAGTTGAATCTCGGTTTGCACACCTTTCATCTGCAACTCTTCTCGCAGAATATCGCCAGTGCGTTTATAGACTTTGCGGCGAATCACATCCGGCGCCACACTGCTTATCGGCCCGGCAAACACCGATTCTTTAGACGCCAGCTCCACCGGGTTGAGTATCTTGATACAAATTAAGGGTTCGATACTTGCCCGCTTCAAGTGTTCAAAGTCGATGGGTTGAGATTGCCACGCCTTGGCCAAGGTTTGCTGTTCAAGCTGCAACTCCGCCAGCAATACCTGCTGGGCACGCAAGCGCATCCATAAATATCCCAGCGTCAAAACCAAAACCGTAAAAAGAATAATCAGCAGTATTTGCATAGCGATGTGTTCAAGCCGGTTCCATTTCAATTAAAGATAGCAGCATCCCCGCCACTGTTAACAGACTAATGACATATAAACCCAGGGCCTAGCCCCCTTGTTTTGGTACAACATCCACCATTTTGTCCAATGCCCGCAGCTTAGGCGACAAACACCAGCCAGCCATCGTAATCAGCAATGCAAAACCCGCGCCCACCGTAGCCGCAGGCACAGCACCGACCATTGCCACTGCGCCACCGGCCCGAAAGTCGCCAAGGTCATTAGACGTGGCAATAAACAGAGAATTAACCGCATTAACCCGGCCCCGAAGATCATCCGGGGTGGCCAGTTGAATCACCGTAGAACGCAAGTTCACGCTGACCATATCGGCCCCGCCGTAAACGAACAAGGCAAGCAGACTCAGCCAAAGCTGGTCAGACAAGGCAAACACCAGAATGGCGCCGCAAAATACCAGCAGCGCAATAAATAAACGCCGCCCCACGCCCCGCGCCTCAGGTAATCGAGACATCAGCGTTCCCGCTACCACCGCCCCCAATGCCGGCATGGCCCGTAACAAACCCAATGCTTGAGGACCAACCGCCAAAACATCTACCGCAAACACCGGCAACAATGCCACCACGCTGCCCAGCAGTACAATCAACATATCCAGGGTGATGGCAGGCAAAACATAGGGATTGGCAAACACAAAGCGAACCCCTTGCAGCAGCGCCCGACCATCTCGCTGAGACGTCTGAACCACTCGGATATCTGGCAACTGGGAGAGCAATAGCAAAGACAAACCCGCCAATATCACCAACACCCAGTAGGTGGCAAAATCCAGTTGTGCAATCAGTACCCCGGCAACGAAGGGGCCAGCTGTCATCGCCCCATTCCAAACGGTACTCGTTACTGCCACCGCTTTCGACAAGTCGTCTCTACTGACAATATTAGGGAGCACCGACTGCAAAGCGGGCCCAAAAAATGCCCGCGCACAGCCGTTAATAAATAACAGGGCAAAGACGACTTCCCGATTAAGCTGCCCCGACGACAGCGATAACGCCAGCCCCAAAAACACCAATAGCTGCAAACTGCCACAGGCCAGCAACACCCACTTTCGAGGAAAACGGTCAACGACCCAGCCGGTAATAATAAACAGCAACACAATAGGCAGAATCTGCATCAAGCCGACTAAGGCCAAGTCAAAAGCATCACCGGTGGCTTGATAAAGATGCCAGCCAATCGCCACCGACAGCACCGAGGCCGCAAGACTAAACAGCACCCGCGCTAACAGAAAACAAATAAAGGCTTTATTTCGCAGCATTAAGCAGCATCCAAATTTAGCGAGGGGATAAAGGTATCAATCGGTACCACCAACAATTTCTGTGCTGCTCATGTTAATGACCCTTGCGCTCGTAGGTCGGTGCATCATAAGCACTGTAATCAATGGCTTCGTCTTTCCATAAACCTGACAACTCAGCTTTGCGCTCCTCAATGGTTTTGCCAAATACCGCGTAATGAATCGCAGCCATTTTTTGGCCCAGCTCCTGATGGCTCGCCAAGCCCAAAAACACCCCTGCCTGCATAAAGCCCTCTAAACGATGACGCTCCACCGGCGCAGCTTTATGGCCATCGCGAGAAGCCTTAAACATCCTGCGCAGACGCTGCTCCACTTCAGCGATATAGGTTTCTTTATTTATCATGTCTTCTTTATTCATAAGGTCCAGCATCCCTGTGGGTGACAAAAACAAACCGTAGCAATCAAACTCATCAACAGCGCGCTATGCGTGTTGCAAAATATTAACAAGCCGACCAAAGGGGTCGCGAACGTAAAATCGACGCACACCCCAAGGCTCGCTAACCGGCCCGTATTCAATCGCCACATTGGCCGCATGAAAACGAGCCAGGGCCATATCAAGGTCATCCACCTCAATGGAAAGATCCGGCACCGCCGTTCCCGAGCCGCCCTCAGAGCCAAAACTCAATTGCACCGTCATTGTTTGATCTGAGCCGTAAGTTTGAAGCCAGCCGTGATCCATCAGCAACTTCAAGCCTAAAATATCGCCATAAAAAGCCCCGGCCCTGCCCAGCTCGGCCGTCGCGGTATTGGACGTAATGCGCTTAACTTTCATTTTTAACCTCGGCTCTGTTGCAGCGTAGCGGCTCCGCAGTCTCCACCCTTGCCAGCACAAACAGGCCAGTACAAAACTGCCCCAAGCAATTTGATTGATCCATGTTAGCCATTTACCTTGCTGGAAAGCTATAATCAGACAAGGATTTTTATCAAGCTGCAGACAGCCTCGGCATTCAGAGAAAATAACACCTATGGCCACCTCAAACCGCCCAGACGATAACAACTTTGCCTCATGCTACGACACCTTAGGCGTTCAGCGTCTTGAACGACTACACGAAGAAAACCAAGTCAAAATGGTCTTTACCGGCACCCCGCAATTCCTGAACCCTTCCGGCAGTATTATGGGTGGATTTCTTAGCGCCATGCTCGACGCCGCCTTAGGCGAAGTGGTGGTTAACAGCCTGAGCGAAGCCGAATCGCTGTTTACCTTGGATATCAAAGTGAGCTTTATTGCCCCCGCCCGGGCAGGCAAGATCTTCGCCGAAAGCCAATTAATCAAACGCGGCAAGCGGGTCGCCTTTAGCGAGGCCCAGCTCCTCGATGAAGATGGCAAACTGGTAGCCACCGGCAGCGGCACCTTTAATATTTATCAAATGACAACCGCAGAATAACGCCTACACACCCGGCAGCTTACAACATTGCTATTGTTGCTATTACAAAATACCGAGACCTTCTGGATACCGGCTCAAAGCCTGCCCCGGCCTTCGAGCCGGGGGCCTGCATGACAATAGCATGGTGTGTTCTCCTGTCACCCCAGACGCGCAGCGAGCCCCTCCGCCTGCTCTATTCCCCTTTATTAAACGTTCGTCATCCCGGACGCGATAGCGAGCCGGGATCCAGCTACGGTACAAGCCGCTACATCGAAGTGGATTCTTACACAGAGGTCTTATGGATACCGGCTCGGGGGCCGGTATGACGATAGCGTGGTGTGTTGCCCTGTCATCCCGGACGCGCAGCGAGCCGGGATCCAGCTACGGCACAAGCCACTACATCGGAGTGAATTTTACACCGAGGCTTTCTGGATACCGGCTCGAGGGCCGGTATGACGATAACGTGGTTGTTGTCCCGTCATCCCGGACGCGCAGCGAACCGGGATCCAGCTACGGCACAAGCCGCCACATCGAAGTGAATTCTTACACCGAGGCATTCTGGATACCGGCTCGGGGCCGGTATGACTCAGTCTTTTTGGCTAGACCACCAATACATTACACTCGTGAGATTCAAGCTAAAACGTACCCAGGCCTACGAGCCCGAGACTAGCATGACTAAACTACCTGAAACCTCGTCATCCCGGACGCGATAGCGAGCCGGGATCCAGCTACGGCACAAGCCACTACATCGAAGTGAATTCTTACGCCGAGGTCTTCTGGATACCGGCTCGGAGGCCGGTATGACGATAGCGTGGTGTGGTGTATTGTCATCCCGGACGCGATAGCGAGCCGGGATCCAGCTACGATACAAGCCACTACATCGAAGTGAATTCTTACGCCGAGGTCTTCTGGATACCGGCTCAAAGCCTGCCCCGGCCTTCGAGCCGGGGGCTGGTATGACGATGGTGTGGTGTGGAGTGTTGTCCCGGACACGTAGCGAGCCCCCTCCGCCTGCTCTATTCCCCTTTATTAAACGCTCGTCATCCCGGACGCGCAGCGAGCCGGGATCCAGCGCACAAAGGTAGGTATTAACAATGCCCCTGCTTAGAACGCAATATTAAAAGTTATAACGCATACCTACCCGTAACGTTCTGGGTTCTGTTGCGCGACTCATGGTGCAGTCCACCGCGGCACAATCCACATCATCTGAGCTGCTGCCCGCATCCAGCCCTTCGACATAAGCCGGGTAGTAATAGCTGATATCTTTACCATCGTTATCCAGCAGATTAATCATTTCGGCGTACAGGGTGATTTTCTGCCAATGATAGGCACCGCGAATATTGACGGTGGTTAAGGGTTTGGAGCGATGGCCATTGTCTGCGGTGAGTGCATAGGCACCTAAATAACGAAGTCTGGCACTGACTTCCCACGCGGCACGGGTCACTGAAATACCAAGCTGGGCGGCTTCTTCAATGGCGTTCTCGACGTATTTCCCCTCGGCGCTATTATTATAACGAGCATCGCTATGGGCATACACCGCGTCGATACCCACACCGTCAAAGGGCTGCCAGAATAACGTTAACTCATAACCATCCCGCTCAGATCCCCCCTTGGGTTCCACTGAATTGGAATCACCAACAAAAATTAGCTCACTGTCCTGATCTAACCACCAATAACTGGCGGTAAGCTGTACATCACCAATATTGGCTCGGCCACCAAACTCATGCCCCGTTCCTTCAGACAAACCGGGTACCCTATCAGCCTTGTTTACCACTCCTCTAGCATCGTTAGAATGAAAGCCTTTTCCCCAGTTTCCATACCATTCCAGCCATTCATTAGCGGCGTAGGCCAAACCCAATTTTGGTGAAATCTGGGAGTCACGCTCTTCACCATCAAAGGCACCGCTATTATTTGCCGTCGCATCAAAATAGTAATAATCACCACGAAGACCGATCAATACCCGCAACTGCTCATTGGCATGCCACGCTAAATCTACATAGCTGCCGATGGCGCTTTCCTTAATATCGTTACTGCTGATTTCCGCTACAAACTGTCCCTTGTTATGCTGGTTTAAGCCAACCGGTGAAATATCGTCGTAACGAAAATCACCACCCACCGTCAACTTAATATGATGACCGTCTACAATCATTTTATTGGCGTAGCCACCCAACGTCTGGCGCTTATCAAACTGCTGAATCTGAAAATCGTAGGTGGGATTGGACTCCATCTTCCAATCATAATACTGAGCGTAAAATCCGGCCTGCCAATCATCACCATGCAGCTTTGAACCCAAAATCCAGCGGCTTGTTTGTCCTTTCGCACTATCGTCCAGCGCGCAATATTCATCCTCACAAACCGCCGAGCCAATGGCCCGCTCGGGAATTTGCTCGGTGGGTTGCCATTTAGCATCGTAAACAGACAGCGTGAATTCAGCCTGCCCAAAGCGGGTATCAATAAGGTATTTACTCCACAGTGAAACATGCTCCAAGACCTCTTCCTGCTCCCAAGGCCCATCGTAGGTTTTAGACTCGCCAATCACACTCAGCTCGCCAGCGCCCACCGAAAGGCTGTGCCCTGCAGCAAGCCGTGCCCAACCGTATTCACCTAGTTCCGCCGAGATAAAGCTGTGCTCTAACCGATCAATGGTTTCAATCGATGATGAACCCGCCAAAGAGAAATCTCCCAAGGCAGCGTAGTAAGGTCCCTTACGGTAATTCACCTGCTTGACGGTTTCCGGGATCAGGCCATTAACATCAAGATATCCTTGACCGTGACCATGGGAGCGCAGATTCCACGGCACAGCATCCACACTCACGGTGTAATCGGTACCATGGTCCAGGTTAAATCCCCGCAGAAAATATTGATTGGCTTTGCCACTTCCTGAATGCTGTACGGCAACCATACCGGGCATGGCTTCCAGCAATTCGGCTACTTTTAACATGGGTCTAACCAATAAATCTGCGCCGCCCACCGAGCCTTCGCTGGCCGAGCCAGCAATACCCACCAGATCGGTGGCGCGACCAAACACCGTCATTTCTTCTAGCGATTTATCGCTGCGATGACTTTCAGCATGTGCCATAGAGATGCCGATCGTGGCCAGCAAGACGGCGATATTGATTCTTATCCCAAGGCGGCAATAGCGCGATTGAGCAGTATTGTTTTCCATCGTTTTATCCCAGTGTCGCCGGAGCCAAGGAAGCTGGCGCGGCAAGGTTGCAAAAAGAAGGCACAGCACAATGACGCCACTGGGAAAGTGACGAGATCGTTGCAAGAAGCCCTCCGCTTCATCCAAGAAAATACTGCTCAGGCCGGTTTCGGGCTTAGGGACCACAATCCCTTCACCGTTGCGGGGGCAGCGTCGGTATTACTTGCAGCAGCCATCAAGCCACAGCGCACCGAACTTCCCGTTTACCCTGATCCAGCCACGTTTGGCAGCGTGGCGATCAGGCACCTGATCAGCGTTGAAACAATGCAGATACGGTTTGCGTATCCGCGATAATATTAAGGTGATTTTTCAGACAATCTTGCTGAAAAAAACACTAAAAAATGTGGCTTAACGACGTGGTGATTACTCCCCTATTAACACCAACTTTCCGGTTTTAGGGTCGCGATACACTTTGCCCAGCGCTTCATAGCCCGAGCCATCGTCAACATGACGTTGCAGTGATTCTGGTGCCTCACTCAACTCTTTACCCAAGGAAACATTCTGCGGTGTTTTTTCGGTTGAGAAATGCTTTTGCAAATCGGGGCTAAAGGAAACCAGCGCGGCAATAAGCCCACAGGCAAACACCAGAATAATATCGACCAGATTGGCCATAGGGCCGAGGGGGTCTTCATCGGTATCTAAAAAGGCACTGCGCCGCCACTTATCCATTGCTATGACCTTTATACTGCAGCTCTGACAAAGCTTGGTCATACCAGCGACGCCGCAAGCGCCCCAGTACAAAACCAATCATCCCCGCCAACAAGCCAATCACCGTGGTATCAAAAGCCACCGTCATTGCCGTGGTTAACACCCGCAACTCACCTTCACCCAGTGCCGCCAAACCGGGGCCGAGGGGAATCAAGGTGCCCATCAGCCCCAGCATGGGGGCCAGCCGGGTGATAAAATCTGCGCGTTCAATACGACGCTTACCGGCCTGAAGCAAGGCATGTTCACCGCCACGGCGGCTCAGGCGCGCAATCCCGCCCCAGCGTTCGCCCAGACTGATGCCCACTTCGTACAAGGCCAAGGCAACAAAAAACAGCAGCGCCCACACCACCGGTTGCAACAGCAGCGACGTGATTTGATGCATAAGCCCCAGCGAAATGCCTGAAAACATCGTAACAACCCCCAATCAAATTTAGTTGTGGCTACGGCCACGCACAGCACCCATCGCAATTAACAACAAGCCTGCCGCCAAGATCCACAGCCAATACCACTGAGTGTCATCAGAAGCCGTCTCTGACGAAGCATGTGTAGAAGATTCTGAGGGCGGCGGCGATGTGTTAGCATCGACTTGCACCTCCTGAATATGGCTTGGAACCGGTTTGTCGGCGATGCTTTGCTGACGACGACTCTCTGCCAGCAGCTTTTCCAAGGCGGCGGCCTTCTCTGCCGATAACTGAGTTTTTACTAAGTTATACATGGGATGATTGGCATGAGTATGACCACTGCCGGGATTACCGTGCTCGATAATATTATCGGCAAACGCCTCCGCCAGTTGTTTAACCGTCGCCTCATCAGCCTGCCAAAACCCCTTGTCGACAGCTACCAACATCACCGCCAGAATATTGCTTTGCACATAGCGGTTATGGCCATCGCTTAAAAAGTCATCCAGGCCCAGATCAAGCTTGTCGTCAACGTAGACCGCTTTCACTTCTTGCCATACCCAGTCATTAATAATCTCCGGGCTGGTCACCTGCCAGCCCCAAAGATACTCAATAAATTCACTGCCCATGGTACGGGCGCCTGAATAGCCTTCATTCATCAGCGGCTTAATCCACTGCGGGTTAAAAAACCGCCCCCGCAATTCTGACAATATCGCGGTATGCAGCGCATCAATGCGCAAGTCATTGCCGTCGGCATGATTGATCACTGCACTGGCCGGCGCCTTGCCCCGCACGGTTTCTACAGCAAGATTAAAGCCCCCTAAATAATCAAAGGCATCGTTGTTATCGACCAAGCCATAGAGATTACTGGCTCGCCCCAAATAGGTTTGGGAAATACCCGCCAGCTGCTGGCGAAACAGCGCTGGAGCGGCCTGACCATCAAGACCAACCCCGTAAGCGTGACCCATACGTTTGCTGAATACCTCGGCCAGTTCGCTGCGATCTTTCCACGCCCCGGAGCGCTCTACCAAGCGATTAATACCGGCACCATAAGAACCGGGAGCAATGCCAAACACCCGCACACTGGCCTGACGACCCAAGGTCTCGGCATCAATATCACCTTGCTCTGCTAATATTTTTCGCGCCTGATTCACCCAGTTATTTGCCACCTGATTTTTATCCAGCGGCTCATTGCCGCCCTGTTGCCATTCCCCCAAGGGTTTCAAGGCCGCCCGTAGCGCGGTGGTTAAGGCAGGAAACTGCTTGATTATCCGGTCCCGGCTGGCATCCAATGCCAACAGACTGGCCTTGTCTAGCAACAACATATGCTCGCCGTAAAGGTCTCGGAATAAGCCCGATGTGGTAAAAACCACATCAAACCGTTTGGGCTGACTGGCGCTTAATGGCAGTCGCTGTAAACCTTTTATAATGCCGCGGCTATTCCAAATTGGCTTCACCCCAAGCAGCTTCATACCAAAGGCAATCATCGCGCCTTCATCTCTCACGGCGTCAGAGGCCCAAAGAATCACACCTTGTTTATTACCGGCAATATCCTCGGTATGGGCAGCAACCCCCGACTCACCAGACAACACTTTATTAGCCAACGTCTCACCCGTCGTAAAGGCTAACTGGGTAGGCAGCAAACTGCCGTCCAAAGCATAAAAATTGCGACCGGTGGGCAGCGCCGCTGGGGTACGAATAGGATCATTGCCTTTACCCGGCGCGACAAAGCCACCGTTTAAGCCATTTAGCAAAGCATCCATCTCGGCCTTGGGAGAGGCCTTTAATTGCTGCCGCCATAAATCAGATGGCGCATTCTTATTGCCATCAATCATGGAGTTCACCATGGTATCCAAGGCAGCTTCCGTCCAATTCTGACCAAACACATGCAACCCCAGCGGCATAAAGTCCTCTTGAATATTGGTCAGATAATGCCCCACTTCGTGGAGCAAAAATTCTTCATCAATATCATCAAAACCTACGCCCCGAACTTGCAGCTCTTCATCCATACTGGCGATCAATTCATCTCGCAGCTCAAGCTCGTCGATGGTTTCTCTGAGTCGCTGCACAGCGCGGCTGCGGGTTTGGGAATCTGTCGCGGCCTCAGCACTTTCAATCAACTGTCGCAACTGCAATAAATCGTCATAGAGCTCAGTGATCGCCAAGGGCGGTGTCAGGTGATCCACCATTACCGCCAAACCTCGGCGCTTGGCCTGAATACCTTCACCGACACCATCGACAATATAGGGATAGATGCCGGGAATATCCCCGGCGATAATGCTGGGATAATCGGCCTCGCCAAGCCCGGTGCTGCGCTTGGGTAAAAACTCATAGGTAGAATGTCGCCCCACATGCACCATGGCGTCGGCGCTAAACACATCTTGCAGATAGTGATAAAAGCCTAAATATTGATGAGGGGGCGGAAATGACATATTGGCATGAAGCAGCTCTTCATTAATCTCCCACCCCCGAGGCGGCTGCGGCCCTAAAAACACATTGCCAAATTGCACACCCGGAATCAGCTGCCTGCCCTGCCAGACCATCACCTTGCCCGGCGCGTCGCCCCAGCCACGAATGCCCTCAATCTTCATTTTGACAATGGCATCAACCAAAGCTTGGCTGCGCTGCCACTCCAGGTCTTGCCCCGCCGTCAGCTTTTGCAACACATCCAGATATTCTTCTTCTAACTGGGCCAGCAAATCCAAGGCTCTTGCCCGTCCCTTATGCCGCAAACCATCCATTGCATGATGAAGATCAGTGATAGTGCTGTGCATGCGATCTTCAAGAAACTGCGCCCGCGCCTGACGCGCCGACGCAGAAGCCAGGCTGGCAATAGCCGACACCTGAGACTGCATCAAGGTCTGCAATGCGCCCAGAGGCCCCGCCACCATCTCGGCCTGGACACTGGCCGGTAAGGTTTCAAACCATTGTTGATACTGCGTGGCACTCAAACCGGCCACCTTGCCAGCCATCTCAGCTAAGGCTTTGGCATCTTCCGGCAGGTTAACCCCTTGGGCTTGCAAAATATCCAGCAACTCCTCAGTGTCGCCGGGAATCTCACCGGTGGTGTAGCCCGCCGCTTTCAGTGACTGCAATATTGTTAATAAGCTCTCTGGCACATTGAGGTTGTCCGCCCCAATATTGTGGCGGCCGGGAGGATGGTTGTAATACACAATAGCCACCCGCTTGTCGGCATTGGCCTTAACCTGCAGGTCTAACCAACGCTGTAATCGCCGGGCCTGACGCTGCACTTCATGCGCAAGAGGCTTGCTTCTAAAAAGACTGGCACCGGTAAGTGGGTCTTGTTGTTGAGGTTCTGCCAGTGCCAGCAGCTGGGCTTGGCTCACACCCTGCAATTCAGGCATGGCCAAGCGGTAGTGGATGGAGTCTCGGGGAAGCCCCTGATCAGAAAGTTGCCAATCTGCCTCGCTCCATTCCCCCACCCGCAGCCCTTTTAACACCGGCACATTGAGTTTTTTTAATTCAGCCAGAACGGCTTCGCGACCATCGCCGCCACCAATCACAAAATCCTGCAGTGCCAATACCGCAGTGGGAGTGGCGTTTTGACTAAACGCGTTAATCGTCTTTACCGCCTCCACACTGGGTTGCCCCCAGGACGCCAATACCGAAACACATTGCCAGTCCTGAGCCTGACAAAATTGCTGGTGCAGTGCCCACTCTCCCGCCAGATCACCGGTATCGTGATCGAGAATCCACAAGGTAGGCTGCAGGGGTGTTAAGGCACGGCTGAGCGCATCAACATCTAACCACCTTGCCGTACCTTGATGATGCAGGGCAAAGCGCAACGGCGACACCACAACCAGCGGCGACTGTTGACGGTTGCCATTGGCGAGCATAGCCAGCAAAGCACGGGCATTTTCCACTGAACGATTTAACCAGTAGGCGCGAGCCTGCAGCCAATCATGATATTTGGGGTGCTGCTTTTGGAATGTTTCAAGTGCAGAGGCATCCAATAAGGCGGTCTTCTCCGAGACAATATCGTCCGGCAAACCGTGGCCAAAAATCGCGCCTTGCCGGCCCTGTTGCAAAGCCAGTAAACGGCGATCACTGTGTATCACCATGCGCAGTTTTTGATTGGCAAGCGGCATACTCAGTAAACGATCGACGGCATCACCAAACACCGCCACCAAGAGCAGGGCATCCTTATTTGCCAGCAGACTGCTAAGCTGTTGATCATCCATCTCCGCAAGCTGGCTCACCGTGCGGATGTCAATCTGGGCGTCACTGCCCATATCCTTTAACTGATGGGCTCCCGCCACCAAATAGGGAGCAGACCGGTCGGATACAATCACCGCCACACTTTGACTGGCCGCCCACAGCGGCGCATTAAACAACAGGCCGCAGCCCAGCATAAGCAAAGCCATAACATGGCGTAGCTGAAATATCACAAGCAATCCCCTGCGCCAGAACCTCTGCGCTGATAGCGGTTGATTGAAATAGAAAGGGGACGGCAATTCAGAAACTGACTGAAAGCTCAGTGGCACCCCGCCACGATCTATTTCCTTTGCTTAGGCCGGTCTCCGGACTCACAGATTGCTCAAAGTGCATGAGCACAGCTTCTTCGCCTTCCCACGCCTGATTCACTGGCGCAGTGGCTGCCAACACCGGGAGGTGTGGCGGAAAAAGATAATCTGCTTACCGTTGCGGGGGCAGTACAGGCTTAGCGTTACCACACGTAGGTAATACGCACCTGTTTCCCGTTTAACCCTAGACAATGGACTTGCCGTCGGGCACCTGAAAGCGTGGACAAGGATACGCACTTTAGAAATTAGGTCAAGAAATCACCTCGGCAGGCACTCTGTATTTTTTGAGTCCATCATTGTTTTCAAGGAGGGTGATTAGCCAAACCCTTATTGGATGTGACGCCGTGAACTCAACGCTAAAACCGCCGCGCAAGGCCGTGACTATTCAGCACGCTTGGTTTGAATGGCGCTTGCAAGAAGACAATCTACACCGCACCCAAGTAGAGGCCATCATGTTTATGGACCCCGCCGGGCCCACCCCCGCCGGGTTATTAAACTACTTATCGGTGAGCCAGCCGGGGGAGAATATCCAAAAAAATCGCAACACACTAAGTGCAAGCCGCTACAGCTGCAGTGCAGCAGCACTGGCAACAAGGCAATTTGACATGGACCAATGACCACGCCTTTTGTCGCCACCACAGTTCAGTTCGTTTTCTCTCACATCGCGGTATAACCGCCATCTACCGTGAGTTCAATGCCGGTCACATAACTGCTGGCATCGCAGGCCAAATACAAGGCCGCATTGGCCACATCCTCAGCACTTCCCCTACGCCCGAGGGGAATGGCCTGCTGTTCCAGAATGGCGACGACTTCCTCTATGGAGCCAGCCATGCCTGCATCGACGAAACCCTGCAGGGAGCGATCCCCCATCACGGTCGCAATCACCCCAGGGTGCACTGAATTAACCCGGACTCCATAGCCCAAGCTGGCAAATTCCACGGCCGTATGGCGGCTAAAAGAGGCTATCGCGCCCTTGCTTGCACCATAGAAACTATGCCCAAGTAAACCTACCTGACTCACCACTGAGGACATATTGATAATTGAGCCGCCTTTGCCAAAGCGACCCTCGGCTTTCATCATTGAAAATGAAGGCGTAATATCCCTTACTGACATTGCTGATGAGGTGGGCTTTGGCAGTCAATCCCATTTTTCCACTGTATTTAAAAATCACACTGGTTGCTCTCCGAGCGAGTTTCAGCGACGAGGCTTATCGAAAAACGTTTTTCTCTCCTGAGTGAGAACTGAAACTCAGCAGAATTGGGCATCAAACTGATTGAAACGGCCGTACTAAAGAGTTTTCCAAATAACACGAAGGATACAAACACAATAAATAACAAGGAGTCGTTAATGTCCTCAAACTCAGCACCGCGCCCAGCGGCCACTGTCATCTTGCTAAGAGATGGCCCACACGGTTTAGAAACCCTGATGTTAAAACGCAACCAGGCGCTGATGTTTGCCGGTGGTATTTGGGTTTTTCCCGGTGGCGCAATCGACGCAGAAGATAGGAAAGATGGCGATGTCAGTGAGCTTAGCGCTGCCCGCCGCGCGGCCGTGCGCGAAGCTTTCGAAGAGTCGGGACTGTTGATTGACGAAAAGACACTCGTCAACTTCTCTCTCTGGATTACCCCCCAAGCCGAGCCAAAGCGCTTCCACACCTGGTTTTTCATCGCGCCAACATTTAGCGTAGAAGATGTGCTTATTGATAACAGTGAAATTGTTGACCACGCCTGGATAGCCGTTAATCACGCCCTCTCATCCCACGAGGCGGGCGAACTCGGGCTATTCCCTCCCACCCTGCTCAGTCTCAAAGCGCTGGCTATTTACGACACGGTCGAACAGGCCATGACGGCTATAGCCAACAGAAAACCCTATGAAACGACACCTATTTTAACAACAGAGGGTGACGGCGATGCGCAAATCTTCTTTGCTGGCGACGCCGCTTACACAGGCGCAACCCCGTCACCAGAGGGCCCGAGGCACCGCTGCATTTTAAGAAATGGTACTTGGCATTACTTACGCAGTGGACTTGCAAATAACATAGAACGACTAGACCGATAACCGCCTGCCAGTGACTGGTAGCAGAGCCCTACTCTACTTTTCACTGGTATTGTTAGTCTAAATGCCACATGTTTCTACTGATGTTCATCCAGCCATAAAGCTTTTGAGTCCGCTCGTGGTGGGGCGATGTCACCCCTTGCAGCTCATATTCAACCTACCGGCCTGGTATGATTTAAAAACCATGCCGCAAAGCTATTGAGCCTTTGGCAGTTTTGCCAACCAGCGATCCAACTGGTTAGCAAAGGCCTGCTTCTCTCGCTGGCCATAGGTGGCGCTCCCCGCCGAGTGCACGCCACTGCTGCGCATCGTATCCATAAAGTCACGCATATTGAGGCGGCTGCGAACGGTTTCGCGGGTATACAGCTCCCCTCTGGGATTTAGAGCCAAAGCGCCTTTTTCAATCACCTCTGCGGCAAGGGGAATATCGCTGGTAATCACCAGGTCTCCGGTATTTGCCCGCAAAACAATTTCATTGTCCGCCACGTCAAACCCAGAGCTGACCTGCAGTGCAGTAATATTGGCTGACGGCGGCACCTTCACCATTTGGTTGGCAATCAACGTCAGTAGTACACCTGTGCGCTGGGCAGCTTTAAACAGAATTTCTCTAACCACCACCGGGCAGGCATCGGCATCAACCCAAATTTGCATTACGCTTCATCTTCTCGGTTAAAAATTGCGCTAAAACACGGAGTTTAGCGATTTTTATAGGGGCTGCCGAGCCAAATGCGCTTGCAGCGGTAGAGACTGTAAGCAATAACGCCTCTTCCCCCAGCCCCAGACGGCTCGTCAACACCAGGCTTTTGCTACCGATATGGCTACGGACATCTACGCATTTCAGCTGCTCAGCACAGACTTTAAGATTAGACCCCAGCGCCTGATTTCAGGAGGCATCGCTGTGCACAATCCTCATAACGGAAGGCTATGCGCGGCAACAAGAGGGTTCGTATAATGACCGCACTGCGGGCATGGCTAAAAAAAGCTAGCGACAAACACAGACCACTCAAGTCTCTGGCAGGCGAGCGCCCTATATCTAAAAAGGCGATGCCTCGTCGTCTGGATGTTGTCGTTATTAGTTTCACCATCGTATCTCTCGCCATTGGTAGCTATTTTATAGACCGCTTAGCCGCTCAAGACTACCAAAGCCAACTTCGTCAAAGCACTGCGAATGAACTGAGCATCCTCCGGGCTCAACTCGAAGGCAATATCAACACCAACATCCAGCTGGTGCGGGGAGTGGTTGGCGCAATAAAAAGTCACCCCAATATCGGACAGGCTGAATTCACGGCGCTGGTATCGCCCCTCTTCGACAGCAACAACCAACTGAGAAATGTTGCCGCGACCAAAGATCTCATTCTGCGCTTCACCTACCCCTTGGAAGGAAACAGCAAAGCCATTGGGCTTAATTTTAAAAACCGACCCGAGCAACTTATCGATTTACAACGCGCTCGTGATACCGGAAAAATCACCTTATCGCCCCCCCTCAAACTGATTCAGGGTGGCGAAGGCTTAATTGCCCGAATTCCAGTTTTTATCGACGGCCCCCAGCAACAGCCAAAAATATGGGGCACGCTTTCTGCGGTGATGGATATACAGCGCCTGTTCGCCGCCAGCGGTATAACTGCTAGAGAAGGTAAACTTAAACTCGCCATTCGGCGAACCACTCACGAAGGCGACAGCCAAGTATTCTGGGGCGATAAAACGCTATTCAGCCCTCAAACAAAGGCGGTCAGCGATACTATTGAACTGAGCCATGAACGCTGGGAGCTGGCCGCCATTCCTCAACATGGCTGGTATGGCAGCGTAAACAATGCCTGGGCTATTCGCCTGACGTTGATGATAGCCGCCTGCCTGATTTTGCTACCGATGCTACTCATCGCCAAGTTAATCCGCCGACAACGCCGAGAGAGCATTTTACACCGAAGCCTTTTTGAAGACTCACCCACCGCGATACTGCTTTGTGATATTTCTACAGGCATGCCCCATCGCTGGAACCAGGCTATGGAAACGCTAACGGGCTACAGCAGTAACGAGTTGTCGTTAAAGCATTGCTTCGGATTATTTCCCAAAGATAAATTAAGCGATATTAAAAACGTAGAAGCACAAATTCTGCAGCACGGTGCTTATGGTCCTGTTGAATATGCATTATTAAAGAAAGACGGCAACCTTGTGCCCATTTTACTCAGTGGCATCATTATTGATGGCGACAAAGGGCGTCAATATATCTGCGCAATGGCAGAAGATATCAGCGAGAGAAAAGCAGCGGACCAAGAACTGCACAGCCGAAAAAACATGCTCCAAGCCATGAGCGAGCAAGCCCGAATCGGCGCATGGGAGTTCGATTGCAGCAAGCAAACCATGTATTGGTCCAGCATGACTCGAAAAATATACGACGTCGCTGAAGACACCCCATCCTCGCTACAATCAGGATTACAATTCTTTACGACCGAGGCAACACGGCAGGAAATCTCTGACTTGATGAATCGCGCCATCAAAACAGGGGCACCGTTTAATCTTGAATGCATGATACGCACCGCCAAAGGGAGAGAAATGTGGGTAAGGGCAACGGGCCGCGCTGACTTTCAGAACGGTTACTGTCAGCGAGTATATGGATCGCTACAAGATATCGATGCCCGAAAGCGTAATGCCCAAGAACTGATCACCGCCAAAGAACAAGCCGAGTCAGCAACCCGAGCAAAAGGCGAATTTCTGGCAACCATGAGCCATGAAATACGCACGCCAATGAATGGGCTTCTCGGCATGCTTGGTATGTTAGAAAAGGCGCCATTGCGCCAAGAACACGCCCACCAATTAAAAATTGCCAGCTCAAGCGCCAAAAGCCTGCTTTCTTTAATTAATGATATTTTAGATTTCTCACGAGTCGATGCCGGAAAACTAGAACTCGAAAATATCAATTTCGATCTTCGTCGCCAACTTGATGAACGCTGTGAAGCAATGGCCGTCAATGCGCAAGATAAAGGCCTGAGTTTAATTACCGACTTCCGGGCTATCAATGTAGATCAGGTTTGTGGCGATCCCGACCGAGTGCTGCAAATCGTGAGCAATTTAGTCAGCAATGCGATTAAGTTTACCCAAGAGGGTGAAATTCTTATTCGCGCGGGGCTTGTCGTCAAAGACGAAGAACTCATTCTTAGCTGTTCGGTTACCGACTCGGGCCCCGGTGTGCCCTCAGATAAATTACAGAAATTATTTCAACCATTTACCCAGATAGATGCCAGCACAACCCGTCGATACGGCGGCACTGGTTTAGGCTTAGCGATTTGCAAAAATCTCTGCACACAAATGGGCGGCGATATTGATGCTAACAGTGTAGTTGGTCGAGGCAGTTGTTTTAGCTTCCACCTCAAGCTTCGCCCCGCAAAAAACGCAAACATTATTGCTCCTAATGTAAATACCAAGGATCTTCGGATCGTCATGGCGAGCAAAAACACCTCGCTACTTAATGCCGCACAGCAACAGCTGCAAGAATGGAATGTCAATTTCTCGGGTGTGCAATACAGTGAGTTAAAATTTAGATTAGAAGAATTACAAGGCGATGCCTCAGAACCATGCTGCCATATGTTATTGCTGGATTTTCTTGGCGACGGTCAAGCAGAACTCATCAAAGAACTACGAAAAATTGATGCATTACGTAACGTTCCAATCGTAGCAATGACCGACATTCGCAGCAATCTTCGCGCTGCCAGCCTTAACATTGGCTTTGACAGCACTACCTCTAAACCCATCTCCGGGGATAACTGGACGGTATTACTTAGCCTGGCAAAAGAGTTTTATGACGCACCTGAACAACAGCATCAAATCCCCTATATCCGCCACGACGAGAAACCGCTTTCAGAAAAGAAAATCGTTTGGCCTGAACACAATCGGATTTTAGTCGCAGAAGATAACGCAGTTAATCAAGAAGTCATGACCTGCTTATTACAGGATATGGGCTTGTCAGTGGATATTGTCAGTGACGGCCGACAAGTGCTTAGAGCACTTGAAAAATCTATACAAGAAATACCCTATTCCTTGATTTTAATGGATTGCCAAATGCCCGTTATGGATGGCTATCGCGCCAGCGCCGCGATTCGCCACGGTTTAGCGGGAGAGCAGAGCAAAGAGATTCCGATTATTGCTGTAACCGCTAACGCAATGCACAGCGATCCGGAGAAATGTTACCAAGCGGGTATGAGTGATTATCTCAGCAAACCGGTAGACGCTGTTAAACTGCAAAACCTGCTGATTAAATGGCTAAACGGCGACAATACTAATACCACGCAAAAACCGGTATCCAGAGTGCAAGCGACAAGCGGTCCGGTGATATGGCAACGTGAAACTGCGCTGGAAAATGTTTTGGGGCAAGAAAAAACATTACACAAATTAGTCGAGCTTATTCTGCAGCGTTTACCCGAACTGCAAAAAGCACTGCAAACGGCGTTTAAAAACAACGATCTCCCTCAAATTGAATTTCATGCCCACTCAATAAAAGGCAGTTCAGGTCAGGTTTATTGCAAAAAACTACAAGAAGCAGCCTCTAACTTAGAAGCCTTAGCCAAGGCTGGCAACCTGGAGGGTGCCCGAGACCTAGAGGATTATTTTAATAATTGCTGCGAAGAAGTACTCGAAGTTTTTAGCAAAGAGCTGCACAACCACCCGGCCAACTCTAAAACCGGGTGAGCTCCCAAGGAGCAAAGGCTACAATAACGTCTTTTTCTCCGAGAATGCATGTCTTACAGCTCACTGACACATCACATTGATGAACTGCTGCTGCGTCACCAAGCAATATGGCGCAGCCATGCTTATCAGCTTTTCGTTCCCACATGGCTACAGGATCAGCCTGAGCTATGTCATTTTTTACTGGAGCTGAATGACGATCAGGTCAGAAATCTGCAAGGTGACGACCTTGCTTTATTGACTGCCATTACGCCTTTTTTTGACGATGCCAAGGCGATCCATCAATTAATACAGCCTTATCAAGATCAATCGCGTCAGCAGGTCAAAGAGCCGCCAGCGGGTATACCAGGCCGAAAATGGCAGCAAATTCTTGCCTTTTGCCACGCCCAGTCTCCACCGAAAGGAAAGGTCTTGGAGTGGTGTAGTGGTAAATCTTATTTGGGCAGGGCCATTCATCAGCAAAGCGGGCAAAATATTCTGGCTCTGGAAATTAACTCTGATTTAGTTAATTCAGGGCACCATCGCGCAGCGCCACAGCACCAACTCCAACAGTGCGATGTATTTAGTGACAAGGTCTGGTCGTATTTTTCCAACGATATTCAGCGTGCGGTTGCGCTTCATGCCTGCGGCGGTCTCCACCAACGACTGCTACAATGCGCCAGCCATCAGCAATGCCCGGAAATTGCCCTATCGCCGTGCTGTTATCATCGCTTTATTGATCACTACCGGCCATTATCCCAGCAACTTCAATCAGCAAAGCTGCAACTCGATAAAACAGATTTACGCACCGCCGTCAGACAAAGCAGTACCGCCCATCAAGGCGAGATTGCTGGCAGGCGAACACTGCAAAGCGCCCAACTGGCTTTTCGGGTATTGCTGCAAGACAACAGCCTAGACTCAAACATGCCACTCCCCAGTCTGAGTTTGCGCTGGGCAAAGAAAAGTACCACCGAATTACTGCAGCATTATCGTCAGCAGAAATCATTAACGCTCAATTATAAAAAACCCATTGCCGAGTATCACAATCTTGGAGCCGCCCTGCTTGCCAGGGCCGAGCGCTTGGAACTTGCCAGAATGGCCTTTCGCCGATTGCTGGAATTACGCTGTGTGCTCGACGGCATTTTATTTTTAGAAGAACAGGGTTACCGCTGTACCTTAAAGGCCTTTTGCCACCACGCACTAACGCCCCGAAACCTTCTTCTCTTCGCCACAAAGCAAAGCCATTAACAACATCGCCATTACGCGAGGGCGATAGAGTGCCCCGCATCCACCGTTACAATGCTTCCATTCATATGGCAAGAGGCGTCACTGGCTAGCATTAATAAAGGGCCGTCCAGCTCTTCGACATTTCCCAATCGCTTTAATGGATGCATTTGAATTAGCGCTCGGCCATCTTCACTGTCAAATAAGGCAGACGACATCTCTGTCTCAAAATAACCGGGTGACAAGGCATTAACCCGAATATTTTTGCCAAACATATCTCGGGCCATGGATTTGCTTAATTGGTTTACCGCAGCCTTTAGCGTGCAATATCCAGGCATGCCCGGCATGACCCGGTCGCCGGTGATAGAGGTAATATTGACGATGGCACCCGCCTCGTTGGCCGCCAACAAGCGGCTTGAAAACTGTCGGCACAAGCGCATGGTGCCGGACAGATTCACCTCAATTAAGCTGTCCCAAGACGCATCATCAATCTCCGGAAACAAACCAAAATCGGCTTGAGCAGCGCAATGCACCAACACATTAGCGCGCCCGTAAATTGCTTCTGTGCGATTAAAAATATCGTTTATCGAGTCGACTGTTGAGATATCCCCCGCCACGGCCACGGCATCTCCACCGTCGGCACGAATACTGGCAGCAACAGCTTCCAGCCGCTGAGCATCCCGTGCCACACACACTGTTTTCGCACCAGCTTTGGCAAGGGTATGGGCAAACTGACGCCCCATTCCCGTTCCTGCACCGGTGACTAAAGCGATTTTGCCTTTCATTGAAAATAAGGATTCAAGGTCTTTCATTTTGCGTCCTGTTTCTTATTTTGGGGAATGGTTAGTCGCGGCCCAAACGCGGGAATGACCAGGCGCGCTTTTGTAGCAGTTTTTGCCGCTGCTCAGCAGACACTCGGGGAGTCGACGAAGGCAATAAGTCCACCACCTCATTGAGCTTCACCCTTTTCAGACTCGTCGGGCGAATGGCATCCGCTTCATAGTAACGAACCGTTATCAGCCCTTCTTCGTGACCACCCGCATCCAACCAATTGGCCACACCGGGATCGTCGTGGGAAATCACCGCACGAAAAATGCCATCCTCGTCTACCCAGGCCTGATGATCGTTCAATGAAGTTTGGCGAAGATGATAGTCTCGAGCCTCCCAGAATTTACTGCCAATCTGGATATTCCAAAAACGGGTTTTGGGCAGTTCAACTTCCAATAAAACAGCTTCATCCTTGGCACATTTGTATACCCCTTTACCGTAGCGCAGTGAGGCAAAACCGTAGTTAATCCCATCAAAGCTCAACTCATCGGTTTTGCCGTTGTAATAGCTGCCAACGGTTTGACGAAATCCTGCAGGCATTTCCTTGAGCAGATCACAATACAATTCGAGGTTACGACGAATATCCTCTTCTTTTAAGGGTGGTGGCGGATAGGGTTTACCTTCGGTAATGATGGTCAAACGTGCGGGCTGCTCGGTATCCCAATCACTAAAATACTGGCGAAAAATCATATTGCAGGGGCCATCGGGCAGCTTCAGCCAATTCATTGCATTGTCAGGACGGGTTTTGCTGACCACAACTTCCACCTGATTGTTCGGTCCCACCTCCAGGTCTTGCAGACGATGAAACAACTTCCAATCGGCCAAGTGAGCAATGTGGTCTTCTCGCACTTCTAAGTCGATTAAGTTAGCCGTACCTCTATCACCAATAATGCGATAAACATTGTCACCGTGTAGTGGCGCCCACAGATAATGACAATCCGCAGAGGGCAAGCCCCACTGCACTTTGGTGCCAAGCAACTGCATAAAATGCGGGTAGTCCGGATTAATATTTTCCAAGGTGATGGGCTGACCACCAGAAATCAATCGCGTCAGTTGTCTAACCCCTTCGGCCCGAGCCAGATCATTATCAATAGTGGGATCGTCCCAAACCAATGACGCCATCTCTGCCATCACTTTTGTTACTTGCTGCCATATTTCCGGGTTTGAAAAAGATAAATTTTCAAAAGACGTTCTATTCGACATAATCTCATTCCTTTTATTAGCGCGTTTTTAATTAACGTAAAAATTCAGCGAACTGTTGTTGATAGTGAGCAAACCGAGTGGATATGGCTTCTGGGGTCAGCCCATAATCTTCACAGTGGTAGCTGTAGCTACCAAACTGGTGCTGTGGGCGTTCTGCCTCAAAGTGGTTAATGGCTTTAAGAGCCTCGTCATCAAAACGAATTTCGGCTGCTGCAAATATGCTCTTAACAACATCAACCGCATTGCCAATCACGTCCTGATAACGAACATCAATGATTCGTCCTTCTGGAAGTTGATCTCGAACTTGAAGATAGCGATCCATGCAAAGCCCAAAATAATCCAGCATCTCCGGACCAATGAGCTGCCGATCAACGCGATCACTATGAATACGGCGCATTTCTTCCGTCAGGCCTGCCATCGACGGAATGATGGTGGTGACCTCCCGATGACAATTCACTAGCACAGCATCGGGAAAGGTTTTTAATAACGAATCCAAGCTAGCAGTATGGCAAGGTGACTTAAGCACCCAAGGTCGGCCGCGACGACCCCCATCTTGCCATTGCAGATATTGCATCTGGCTGTGCAAAAATTGATACGCAGGCGCCGGATCGGTGTGCATCGCGTAATCATAGAACGAGGGCATACGAGCAAATAGCCATGTCACAACATGTTGGAAAGACCCTTGCATTAACAGCACTTCTTCATCTGGCTGCAGTGCCTCGGTCGGGTGTCGAGCCATAAATCCCGGAAAATTTTCTGCAAACATTTGCACGACATCTTGCGCCGCTTTTATCCGCTCATCCGGGTGGCCCGGTTTTTCTCCCGGAAAAGGCGCAGGGTTCATCATTTTCCAGTAAATCATGCCCTGAGTTTGCGGGGCCGCAGACAGTACCCGCTGCAACTTTGTCGTACCTGTCCGAGGCAAACCTAAAACAATAATGGGCTTTTCAATTTTCTCTTGCAGGATTTCTGGATGTGCATGAACATCTCGGACATAACGCAGGCGATTAATCAAGGAGTTGAGCAGGCCACCAAAGGCTAACTGCTCGCCCAACTCAGAAAGCTGTGCTTCTTGGATAAAACCATTAACCACTTTTTCCAAACCGGTGAGAAATTGCCTATCACCAAAGTCAGTCAGACCTGTCGCCTGTTCTGCTGCGCTCAATAATTCAGTCACCGTTTTAGGTATTGCCACGACCACGGGTTCAGATATTTGCGTCATTCATCCTCCAGCGAGTATTCTTTTTATGTTGGGGAAGCAAAAACGATTTATAACAACAAGTCCGCTCCAGCAATATCGAAATTATTCATTGCTGTTATTATGGAATCGTCCGCGCCATATTCAGTAACGCTAAAAATATAAAACACAATAAAATCAACAACAAAGAGATCCGCGAGGATAAGAAATGAATGCAGCTGTCAACAGCACATCCGCCTTTGATGTGTATACAAAAGCGTGCCGCACCACTCCCATGATTGAGCACCGGGACAAACCCAGCACAGGAATCAGCCTCTACCGCTGGGATCTCAAACCGGTGAAAGAAGTGCGTATCCCTAAAAATGGCGAAGTGACGGTGGCGGTGCATTTAGGTGGCAACAGTCAGGTCAGGGTATTTACTGAAGAGGGAGTGAGCCAACGATTTTCACGCCCCGGCGATATCACCTTGGTACCCAGCGGCCAACCCATTAAGTATTTACTTGATGGCAGCGTAGACTTTGCCACCATTCATTTTCCTGCTAGTGCAGCGAATATTTTTGGCAAAAATGTTGGCGACGATTTATTAAACCTTCGCGATTGTCTTTTTGCGGTAAGAGATGACTATGTTATTGCCAGCGTTCTCGCCTTATTTAATGCCACCCACTCAGCCTCTTCGCTAAGCAAGCGTTATTCCCGATCGGTATTAGAGTCATTGTCATGGCACTTACTTCGGCTCGTTTCAGAGCAGAAATTTGACCCCGTTAGACTACCCGAGCCCGGATCACAGATATCGTTTAACAAGGGCGGCAATAATTTTTCGATCATTGCAGAAGAGATTGAAAATCGCTTAAGCGAACCCTTAAAAATTGAAGCCCTTGCGGACCGGGCAGGAATGGGACGAACGACGTTTTGCGAGCAATTTACCAAGCATTTTGGGACTCCACCCCATCGCTTTATCGTCGACAGGCGCATCGCCAAAGCCAAGCAGCTATTAATCGAATCCCATTACAGCATTACCGATATTGCTTACGAATTAGGCTTTAGCAGCGCGTCACATTTCTCCTCTACCTTCAAATCGACCATTGGCATTACGCCAAAAAACTATCAAATACAATTTGGAAAACGGTTCTTAGAAAATACAAAACCGCAGCATTAAACACTACCCAGTGTGCTTAATACTGCGGCAGATAATTAAGGCCGTTGCCAAGCCGCTAGAGCGGCCTCCTCAGAGGATTTATATCGCAGCAAGGCGTCAAATACACTCAAATTCACATCAACACCCTCCCCTCGTCCTACTCGCATCAACTGAATGCAATACCAACCCAATAAACCAAAGGATTCTGCCGTTTTAAAGGTTTTATCATCTACATCCGGCCCTAAAGCATCTCTGGCCATGGCCAAGCTCCGCTCCATCGTCGGCAGCTCTTGCACTGAATGTAAAATGCCACCGCAATCATCCGGCGCGTAGCAAAACGGGCGACCGACGCCAATCAACTCACAGGCTCCAGATGACAAGGCGCTGGTCATGCCGTCAACACTGCGTATACCGCCGGTTATCATTAACGGCATGTTCACCAAGGGGCGGATTTTTTCTGCAAATTCTAAAAAATACGCCTCTCTAGCAACGGTGCTTGCCATTTTCGTGGTGGCAGCTTCTTCTGACTCAGCCCCCACCATCGACATCTGCTCGTAGTTACCACCGGAGATTTCCAACAAATCGATACCGGCCGCAGACAACCATTGCACCACCTGCATCGATTCGTCTTCGGTAAAGCCACCGCGCTGAAAATCGGCGGAGTTTAATTTCACAGAGACAGGAAACGCCCCCCCCAGCGCCGCCCGCGTCGCCTTCACCACCTCAAGCAATAATCTCGCCCGGTTCTCT
Source organism: Spongiibacter sp. IMCC21906 (assembly GCF_001010805.1). Taxonomy (NCBI): domain Bacteria; kingdom Pseudomonadati; phylum Pseudomonadota; class Gammaproteobacteria; order Cellvibrionales; family Spongiibacteraceae; genus Spongiibacter; species Spongiibacter sp. IMCC21906. The sequence continues at coordinate 87,484 of NZ_CP011477.1, forward strand.
AAGCTACCGCCATATTCATCATTCCGCTGGTTTGCCAAGGGGCTCAAAAAGTTAGATAGCAAATACCCGTGCGCAGCATGAATCTGCACCCCAGAAAACCCCGTCTCTTTTGCCACCTGAGCGACATGAACAAAGCGACGAATCACATCCTCAATCTCGCTTTTTGTCATGGCCTGTGCCTCGCCACAACCCGCGGCGTCTAAAGGTAACGATATCGCTGAGGGTGATAGCGGTTTGGCATGAATCCCCGCCGGCGTTTGGCGACCGGGATGGTTTATCTGCATCCAAATATGGCGATGATTTTCCGTGCCGATAGCCGCCAGTTTTTTTAATTCCTCCAAACCACCATTGGCATCAATCGCAATATTGCCGGGCCGTTCCAAAAAACGCCGATCAATTTGCACATTTCCGGTAATCATCAGGCCATAATCATTGGCCGCCCAGCGCTGATACAGCCGGAGTAAATCGTCCGATACTCGGTTACTCGAATCGGCCAAGCCCTCACTCATGGCCGCTTTAACCAAGCGATTTTTTAACACCGCACCACAAGGAAGGCGCAACGATTGATTTAAAGCCCCGTGACGATCTTGCATATTGGCTACCCCTTCAGCACATCGGCAGTATGCATGGTATCCAGATACTCTTTTACCGCCGTGATTTTGCCGTCCCGCAATTCCACTAAAAAATGATACTCGTTGTTATACACACGACCATTGCCCAACACGCCGTATGACTCTGCCTCGCAGGCCACTTTATTACCTTCTGCAATCATCCCGCTGGGCGTAATGGCCAGACCATCTTCAGTGCCAGGCACCAGCTCATTAAGAATTGCCCCCATCTCTGCTTTGCTTTTTAAGCCACACATCGGAAATAACTCCGGCTTGCCACCAATCCACCACGTGGCATCATCGCTCATCATATCCAGTGCTTTCTGTACATCTTTACGTTTGAAGTGGGCAAAAAATTCGGCCACTAAAGCCTTATTATTTTCCGTAGACATAATTATTCTCTCTCTTTGCTTACTGAATTGAGGCAGCAGCCTGTCAGCTGCCCGAAAAACCTTATTGTTTAAAGCACGAACGTAAGATCGCACTCGACACTCTGCGAAGGACACAATGCTTGCGCTAAACCTTCCGAGCAGCTGGATCCCGGCTCGCTATCGCGTCCGGGATGACGGCAAACTGTGTGTATTTTTAGCAACTCGCGCACAAGCCTGCCATCGGATTTATTCACCGACTGACATCAAATTCGTCCGGGCAATATAACGATGGCTAGCCAGCGGCTAACGCGAAATAATGCGCGCCCACTAAATCGCCCGCCTCTGGAGTCGCTATGTCACTGCCCATCCTTCGCCTAGCCAAAAACGAAGAACGTCGATTACGCAGTGGCCACCTGTGGATTTACAGCAATGAAGTAGACAAGCAGGCCTCACCCCTAAAAAGCTTTCATCCCGGTGAGCAAGTGGTGGTGGAGTCCAGCCAAGGCAAAGTGATGGGCGTGGCTTACATCAATCCACAATCCCTTATCTGTGCCCGGCTGCTAAGCCAGAGCAGCAAGCCCTTTAGCAAAAACCAACTCATCGCCCGCATCCGTAGCGCCCTCGCCATGCGCGAGCAACTTTTTGCCGAGCCCTGCTATCGCTTGGTTTATGGCGAGAGTGACCTGCTTCCCGGCTTGGTGGTAGACCGCTTTGGCGATCACCTGTCGGTACAGCTCAACACCGCAGGCATGGATGCCATGCGAAACATGATCATTGACGCATTAATAATAGTCTTGGCACCCAAATCCATACTGCTTCGTAACGATGCCGGCGTTCGGCAACTGGAAGGGCTGGAATCTGAAGTCATCACCGCTTTTGGCGAGGTGCCGGAAACCGTCGAACTGATTGAAAACGGCGTGCGGTTTTTAGCCCCTTTGGCAAGCGGCCAAAAGACCGGCTGGTTTTATGACCAGCGACCCAACCGGGAATGGCTGCGACCACTGGTTCCCAGCAAGCGAGTATTAGACGTGTTCAGTTACGTAGGCAGCTTTGGAGTGCAGGCCGCCAGCTTCGGTGCGGCCGAGGTTGTGTGCTCCGACATCTCCGCCAAAGCGCTGGATATGGTGCATGAAAATGCCACGCTCAATGGCGTTGCCGATAAAGTGTCCAGCATTGAAGGTGATGCCTTTACCGCCATGAAATCCCTGAAAGAAGCCGACGAACGTTTTGATGTGATCATCGTTGATCCCCCGGCCTTTATTAAGCGCAAGAAAGATCAAAAAGAAGGCATTCTCGCCTACCGCCGCATCAACGAGCTGGCCATGCGCCTGTTGAATCCAGATGGCTACTTGATTTCAGCATCGTGCTCCATGCACATGCCCAGAGAAGAACTACTGGAAGTGGTTCGCAGCGCCTCCCGGCATATTGATCGCCATGCACAAATATTGGCAGAAGGCATGCAAGGCCCCGATCACCCGGTGCACCCGGCCATCCCCGAAACCCGCTACCTTAAAGCCGTGCTTAGCCGAATTAGTCGTAGCTAACCCTCACCGCGCCTAAACGTAAAAAGGGGACAGATTTATTTTCACGCGGTTTCAAATCCGAAGTGCATCTAAACAAAAATAAATCTGTCCCCTTTTCTTTTTAGTGAAGTTGAGCGAAGACTTCCGGGTGTTGTTCCGCAATACGAAGAAGAGCCACAGCCGGACCTTGTGGTTCGCGGCGGCCCTGCTCCCAATCTTGCAGCGTACGCATACTGACACCCAGCAACCCTGCAAATGCTGATTGCGACATTTTGAGCTTTGAGCGGATCACTTGCGGTGGCGAGGGCTCCGAAAGCTCTCTGGTTTTTAATTGAACCTTCCCTTTCTTGTACTGCTGAATTTCTCTAATGCCACTTAGGATCTCAGCACCGATATCTCGCTTACTCATGATCGATTGCCTCTGCGATTTGTTTCAAAATATGACCAGGAAGCGTAGACCGCTCCGATTTGCTATAAATCGTAAGCATCCAGATTTCATGATCAGGCTTCTTCCAATAGTAGATAACTCTAACGCCACCACTTTTTCCCTTTCCGTCGGGAGCCCAGCGAACCTTCCTTACACCACCAGAGCCCTTGACGATATCGCCAGCATCAGGCTTTTGCATGAGATAGCTCTGCAATGCTCGATAATTTTCATCCGAAAGGTAATTCGGAAGAAGTTTCGTAAATACGCTGGTTTCGATGAATATCATAACGCCAGATTATACGGCAATGCCGTATTTTGACAAGTACGAGCAAAAAGGGGACAAATTTATTTTCACGCGGTTTCAAATCCGAAGTGCATCTAAACAAAAATAAATCTGTCCCCTTTTCTTTTCACTAGTCGATGATGCAGTTCCACCCCTGCGTTCGGGTCAGCTTCAGCTCCCCGCAGGGTGAGCGTGTCCTCGCGACCATTATGAAATTCAACCGCAAAACCGTAACCGTGGTGACGGACAGCGGGCAACGCTGGAATGTCTCGCCGCACCTGCTCTCGGCGGTCAAGGATGCCGCGCAGTCGTCTGTGATCGACGGGCGATTAGAAAACGACTGAGCGCAAGGATGGGGTTTATTGAGCGCTTACGAAAAGATCGCCGGCAACAGCAGGTAAAACGTGATAGCGCAGCGTAACTTTTTTGGCTATTCTCAGTTCAATCACATCCCGCTCATCGCTCATCAATGTGAGTTTTGATACCGACGACTTAAATGGAAATAGGTCCTGCTGATATGGATGCCAAAGTATTTTGCCGTGGTTCTTCTTGCCGATTCTTTATTCTGGCCAGCTTTGCCAGCCGTGAACCTTTCACGAAGCACCTGGTGCTTCAAGCCTGCTTCAGGCAATCTATTGATTTCATAGCTAATTTTCCGGAATTTCTGATGCGGGCGAAAATTAACGTGAATTCACGCTAATAATTATTATGAGGCCGAAGGCCTCATTAACAGGCTGTTATGTGTAGGAGGCATCGTGGCATCTAAGGAAGAAAAAAGACGACGCGCCGCATTAGTTCAAGCGATCGTGGCCGAGGACACGAAAAAGGCAATTGAAGAAATGCCGATATCGCTTGTTCACCTTGGCCAGCTCTTTGATCATTTAGATGAGCAGGTAGAGAATGGCTGTGATCATACGCCAAGAATCACAACAGCTTTTTTAACAAGCAACAATCTAAGCCATGACAGCATATTGCCTTGGCTACAAGAGCAAGGTGGATTTTGTGACTGTGAAATACTGGCAAACGTAGAAGAGATCTGGGAAAGTGAAATTAGCAAAAACACATAACAAGTTTGTCAACGAGCGCACTTCGTGCTGGACCGCTAAAAGCGCTGCTTCGCAGCAACGCGGCCCGTTACAAAGGCGTTAACTGTAAATGAGCGCCAACGATCTTCGCAGAAGTATCATAGATTGGATAAAGCTGATCTCTTCAGAAGTGGATCAGATAGCATTCGAGCGTGATGCGGCTGGGGAAATGGCGGGAGACGAACTAATTGAGGTATGGTTAGGGAACTACCATCCTGAGACGTTTCTTCACCAAAGGGCATTTTCTGCGACTGAGACTGAAGCCATGAACGTGCTGCATGAAAAACTATATATATCTGCACCTGAACTTCCCACTAAGCTTTCTGAATTGCAAAAAACCAAAGAGTGGCAAGAGCTTGTACAAATTGCAAAGGACATTATATCGGAATGCGGATGGTAAAATAGTTAACAAGCGCAGTTACCGCTGAAAAGCGCGGCGGGACAGCCAAAACTCCGCGCCTTTTTGTGCATTCGGCTTCGCTCAGTGTCGCACAAAAACGCGCTCCATTTTGGCTGCCCCTGGCGTAGGGCGTTATGCCTTTAGGAGAGCTGAGTGTCTTTAACTTGGAATGATCTTACCGTCAACTTTGAACATTTAGATCGCACTAAATTGATCGAAGATTGGCAATGGCTTGTGGGTTCATCCCTCCCAATTTTGATAACCTCAGTTGGAGATGCATTCCTTCAAAGCGGGGATGGTGAAATCTACTGGCTTATTACTGGCAACGCAGAACTCGAAAAAGTCGCCGACTCTTACGAAGAGTTTCAAGGCAAGCTAAATGACAATGAGCTTATTCATGAATGGTTTTTGGTTCCTGTTGTCTCTCAACTCAAAGAGCAAGGTGTTCAACTTGAGCAAGGGAAGCTATACGGTTTCAAGCAGTTACCTGTTTTGGGTGGTAAATACGAACCAGAAAACTTTGAACTAACAGATATAGAGGTTCATTTTACTATATCAGGCCAAATAAATTTTAAAATAAAAGAACTGCCCGATGGCACTAAAATCAATTTTGAAATCACAGAGTAAAGGCATAACAAACAGCTCAAACCGACCTCCACTGCGTTGCTCGTTTTGTGCTTTTTCGCTACGCTCGCACAAAACAATCAACTCCGTTCCGGCGGCTTAGATGGGCGTTATGAGTAAAGTAGAAATGACAAGAATTATTACAGCCGGACTTATTGTAGGCTGCATCTTTGCGTTTATGATCAGCTATATTGAGGTGCTAACCCTATCGAATTTTTTCGGCTGGCTGGCATTTTCCATAGCTACTGGAGCAATCGCATTCTTTGCAATATTTTCACCTTATGGCGTTCGTTCGCACACAACAGTATTTGGACACAGACAAAAATATCGTCATCCTGTCTCAAAGATACCGGGTAAAATTGCAGGTCCAATTCTGATAGCGGTAGTTGTTTGTTGTGCGGTAAGTTTTGGCTTTTACATCTATGACAAGTAATACTCATAACCAGGCGCAGCACTACACAGCCTTCGGCTGTCGGATGCTCGCAAGCTCCCACCGGTGAACGCGGCGTTACGTGCACTCTGTGAAATTAACCTTGATCGTATAATCTATAGAGGGATTACTTATGCAAACTAAAGCGAGTTGTCTGTGCGGATCCGTTAAGTTCGAGATTGAGCTATCAAACCCAGAGCCAGAAATTGCTGCATGTCATTGTAGTATGTGCCGAAAGTGGCTTGGTGGGCCAATGTTGGCAATGGATAGTGGCATGCTAAAGAACGTGTCGGGTGAATCTTTTATTTCTCGATATTCATCTTCGGAGTGGGCAAAGAGGGGGTTCTGTAAGAAGTGTGGTACTAATCTGTTTTACTACTTAATACCCGCAGAACAATATCATTTTCCTGTAGGTTTATTCGATAGCGAAATACAATTTAAATTCAGTCATCAGATTTTTATTGACGAAAAGCCAGATTTCTATACTTTCGCTAATGAGACTCAAAATATGACTGGTGCCGAGGTGTTTGCCCACTTTAAAAATGAGAACAACACATAATCGGGTAGCCGAGGGCCTCTAACCCTCAGCCCCCACAACACCCTGCATGCAGATCCGCACAGGGCGTTTCACTAAGAATGGTGAAGCTTAATCCAACCATCACGCAATTCGTAAAGTCCCTGAGATTTTAAATAGACATTGGATAAAGCCTGATTAATCCCCGGTGTTTTAGAGCTGCGCCATGGGCCTTTGCTGGTAATACCACACGCAACAGCAGCCTGTACGTGGACGCCTCGACTCATCAGGTTTCTTACTTTGGTTCGTGGCTTTCGCCACTGCCGCCAGTAAGCCATCCGTACTCTGCGCCGAATCCAATGATCTAGATCGACGCACAGTTGATAACAGTTGGCGATACCAAAATAGTTAATCCAGCCTCGTATAAATTGGCTGGTTTTAAAGAGCTGATATTTCATCGACTCTCCCCAGTTACGATTCGTTAACAGGCGAATCCGCTGCTTGAATTTCAGCAGTGTTTTCGCGTGCCATTGAATACGGCCAGCCTTGAAGGTAAACCCCAAGAACTTACTCTCACTGGTTTTAACGACGCGACTTTTATCGGTATTTACGACCAGCTTCAAGCGGTTTTGCAGGTACTGGCTGATACTGTGCAGCACGCGTTCACCAGCTCACTGACTTCTTACTATTATCGTAATAGTCGTCAGCGTAGGAGAAGGCTTGGGGGCAGGTCTGTGATTTATGATTTTTAATGCCATTGGGCCGACAGTATCAGGAGCGGTTTACTGATCGCTAGACCATCCGAATGATTAACCTGACAATTAAGTCAACTGTCCCCAAATTACGGAGCGGGGCTTTTGTTCTGTGTGGTACTCACCTTTTTTACCACTTGCTGCCTGGCGATGAGTACATTCTGCCAGCCGGGTTATTTCAGGATCAGGACTTTCGGCTGGCCAGAAAATTAAAAGGGGACAGATTTATTTTCACGCGCTTTCAAATCCGAAGTGCATCTAAACAAAAATAAATCTTCCCCCTTTTCTTGTGATTTTGAAAATTTCAACCCCAAGCCCCTTCACCACAATAGTATTAAAATGAACAAAAATACTGCCAGCCCAAAAACAAAAATCCCAATCCTAACTCCCATTTTATGATTTTGGTCGATATCAAAGGCCATTTTTATTCTATCTAGTTCAGCTAGCTCATAACCGCAACTTTGGCAGGCATCATCGTCTTTGAACAATGCTTTTCCACATTGAGGGCAGCTACTCCATGCAGAAGTTATCGGCATAATAGGCGCCTTAACAGCAACGAATCACATATATAACGACTAGGGCCATATATCACTTTGGCCCCTTATCAAAGTTGGACTTTCAGAATTATTTGAACAAAACTGGGAATTCAAAGAGCTGCCTGACACGCCATCAGCGCAATACCGGCAAACGAAGACGACTTCCCTATCTCTCTGCGAGTCATTCCTTTCTCTTGATCATATAGCGGTTTGTATAAACTTCAATGACTTGTGTAACGCGTCGTAGTGTTAACGGGAAGACCTCTCTTGTTCAGTGCGCGTCTGTCACTTTGCGTGAAGGATATTGATTTTGGCGGCAACATTTTGTGCGCGGCGATAAAAGGAAAAGATCGCACTACAATGCTGCCGATAAAGATTCATGCCCGCCTTGCTTGAGTCAACGAGGCGATACCCTGCCGAGCCATTATTGCGAATAACTTTCATTTGCGCTTTAATTCGTAAAAACGATACACTCTATTCGCTCCCATATTGCAGCAACCAACTCGACGAGACGGACCCCTCATCATGCTACGTTTATGCTCTTACCGACTGGCCATCGGCGGCCTTCTTTTAACGCCTCTGCTTACCTTGGCCCAAAGCCCTGAAGGGAAACCCGTAGAAGAAGTCCGGGTGACCGGCGACCTGCTTCAACGCACCACCCTAGAGACCGTCTCTAGCATCACGGTGATTCCCGAGGCTCAAATAGAAGCCCGCAGCATTCGCGATCTGTATGACTTGCTGCTACGCACTCCCAATGTCAGCGCCGCCAAAGAAGACAAGTTCTCTGTCCGGGGCATATCCAACGAAGGCATCGGCCCCGGCGGGGCAGGCCGCCCAACCGTGAGCGTATTTATAGACGGTGCCCGGCAACCCGGTCGCGGTGTCGGCAACACCTGGGATATTGAACAGGTCGAATTTTATCGCGGCCCCCAGTCCACGGCTTTTGGTCCCGGTTCACTGGCGGGTGCCATTGTTTTAAAAACCAAATCACCCTCTTTTGAAGAATACGACGCCAAACTCAAGCTGGGGGTTGCTAACGACAACGGCCGGGAAGCCGGTGTGGCTCTGGGCGGCCCCATAGGCGGTGGCTTTGCTTTTCGTTACGCGGCCGAGACCAACCAAACCGACGGCGAAGTGACCAATACCACTTTAAACGACGATGAATGGCAGGCCCGAGATCGCTACCTGCAACGCTTTAAATTGGCCTGGGCAGGCAGCGACTGGTATTCAGCCGAGCTGAGCTACCAGCAAACCAAGCTTAGAGAAGGCAACGAATACCTGCCCCCCGAAAGCGCTGAATCGAATATTTCCACCGACAATATTGACGGCTATTACGACGACGACAGCGAACTGATTATTCTCAAGCAGACCGCCTTTATTAACGAGCAGTTACAGCTTCAGTTCATTGCCAGCCAAAGTGAATCGGAAAATGAACGCAAAGGTGACTACGACGTTTCCCCAGAAGACCGCGGCTTTTTTATCAATACCACCAAGCTGGAACACAAAGCCTTGGAACTGCGCTTATCATTCAACAATGACTGGATTAGCAGCGTAGTGGGTGTTTACTCCAGCGACGACGACCTCAATGGTGACTCGGTCAACAAAGACGTGCCCTACTCAGTTAGCGGCATTAACCTGCTTGCCGATGCCCTGCTGATTGCCGACCGCAGCGCAGAAACCAAAGCCCTCTATGCCGAAACCGATATCGACCTCAGTTCTCGCTTAACCTTAACCGTGGGTGGGCGCTATGAAGAAAATGACGCCGACAACCGCAGCGCTTTTATTGTCACGGGTGCCAAAGAAGCCAATACCGGCGCAGACTTAACGCCCTTGGTTAAACCCGCGCTGGACAGTGATATCAGCGCGCCCAGTGGTGACAAGGTGTTTTTACCCAAAACCGCGTTAAGTTATGACTTTAACGATCAGCTCAATGGCTTTATCAGCTACACCCAAGGCTACCGCGCCGGGTCGGTGGACTTTGTCAGCAACGGCAACTCCCCCACCTACGACCCGGAATACACCGATAACTACGACATTGGTCTAAAGCTGCGCCAAGGTAGCTGGTTCCTGCAAGCAGCCCTGTTCCGTATTGATTACGAAGACATGCAAGTGGGCGTGCGGGTGGATACCAACAACTTCCGCACCGATAACGCTGGCGAAGCCAGAGCCCAAGGGGTGGAGCTGGAGTTTAATGGCGAGCTGGGCTATGGTTTTAGCGTTTTTGGCGGCCTGGGCTATACCGATACCGAGTTTAAAAACTACTCTGACGACGATGTGAGCTATAACGGTTTGCGCTTCCCCAATGCCCCACTGATTACCGGCAACCTCACCCTGAGCTATCAACACAGCTCTGGGGTCTTTGCCGACATCAATTGGTCCCGCACCGATCACAGCTACACCGACCGGGAAAACAGTCAAAACCTGATGGCAGACGCCAGAGATATTTACGGTGCCCGCCTGGGCTGGCAAAACGAACAGCTGCGTATTGAGCTTTATGGTAAGAACCTGACTGACGAGTTCTATATCACCGACAGATTTGTCAGCCCGTCGCTGGGAATAAACGCGGCCTTTGCAGGCGACCCCCGGGAGTATGGACTGCGGGTGACGTACCAGTACTAGTACGCCATTTAAGCGCAGGCATTTTTCGCTGCCAACGAACTCGCTCGACACCCCTGCTTGAGCGAGTTCGTTGGGGATTTTAAAGCGCAAATATTCGACCCCACTTTCTCCTGGCCTCTGGTCCTCTGACTCCCCAACCCTCTGGCAGCAAATACGGCTACCCGACTTCTTCCTCCTGTTCTCTTGGCCGCGAATACAGAAATGACCGGCGGCATCAAATTGCCGTTAATATCCGATATGCTATGGGGCACGTAGCGTACCCGAGGAATCACAAGAGCTTTTTGATATGGATTACCCACAACGGCTTCAATTATGGATCGCCGCTGCATTGCTGGGCTTTAGTCTTGGCGCCCGAGCCGATGGTGTGCCGGTATCAGTGGATACCCCCCGGCAAGCAAAACTGGGGGAAACCCTACGCTTGTCGGGATCGGTCACCGCCCTTCGCCGCGCCAGCTTGTCGGTGCGGGTGGATGGCCTGATTCGCGATCTGCAGGCAGAGGCAGGAGACCGAGTGGAAAAGGGCCAGGTCCTGCTGCATCAAGATGCCACCCTCGCCAAACTGGAACACCAGCAAGCCCTCGCCGCCCGCGATGAGGCTCAAGCGGCCCGGCAGGAGTCGGCCCGTTTATTAAGCGAAGCTGAGCGCCTGCGTAGCAATAATCATGTGTCAGAAAACGAGGTCAAAATTCGCCGCGCTGATCTGGCTCGTACCAATGCCGCCCTGCAAGCTAGCCAGGCCAGCGCCAGGCTGACGGAAGAACTGGTGGCACGACACCGGCTGTTAGCGCCCTTCTCCGGCGTGATCAGTCGTCGACTGGTGGACAGCGGCGAATGGCTGGACCGAGGCAACCCCGCCTTTGAGCTCGTATCCACCGATCAGTTGTTGGTGGACGTCAACGTGCCCCAGGAACGCTATTCAGAAATCAATCAGAACACCGCCGTCAGCGTCTGTCCCGACTCCCACCCCGGTGACTGTTACCCCGCGCAAATCGCGGCGTTGATTCCCGTGGGCGACAATGCCGCGCGGGCTTTTCGGGTGCGATTGGCCAGCGAAGCGGCTGCCAAAAGTTTACTCTCCGGCAGCTCGGCCACCGCGGTGTTTCAACTCGGTGACCAGAACGCCACCCAGCTGCTGATTTCCCGGGATGCCCTGCTGCGCCACCCCGACGGCCGCTACAGTGTGTTTGTCACTGAAAATGACAAGGCCAGCCGACGCAGCGTGACGATTGGCCGGGAGTCCGCTGGCTATGTGGTGGTTTTGTCTGGCCTGAACAGCAGCGACCGTATTGTAGTGCGGGGCAATGAGCTGCTCAGCGACGGTCAGGCCATCAGTATCGTTGCTCGGGAGAACTAAGATGCTCGACGCCGCTGTTCGCCGTGGCACACTGCTTGCCGTGGTTGTGCTGATTATCTGTGTGCTGGGGATTGCCGCCGCGTTTCGCATACCGGTGCAGATGATCCCCGACCTCAGCGTACGCACCATTACCGTAATCACCTCCTGGGCCGGTGCCACACCCCAGGATATCGAGAGTGAAATTCTCATTGAGCAGGAGCGCTACCTGCGCACGCTACCTAACCTGCAACGCATGGAGTCGCTGGCAGAAACCGGTCGCGCCACCGTCGAGCTGGAATTTCCCTTTGGGGTCGATGTTAACGAAGCTCTCATTCAGACATCTAACGCCTTAAGCCAGGTGCCAACTTACCCCGAAAACGTCGATCAACCCTTGCTGATCAGTAGCTCCTTCTCCGACAACGCTTTTATGTATTTCAATATCTTGCCCAAGCCCGGCAATCCACTGGGGCTGGATATCGATATGATCGGTGATTTTGTCGAGGACGATGTGCGACCTCGCATGGAGCGAGTACCCGGCGTGTCGCAGATTGAAGTGCGTGGCAGCAGCGAACGCCAGGTCAAAATTCTATTAGACCCCGCCAAACTGGCCCAGCGAGGGCTGACATTAGTTGATGTGCGGGATGCCATTCGTCAACGCAATCAAGACGTTTCTGGCGGCGATATCAACGACGGCAAACGGCGTTATTTGCTACGCATGGTGGGACGTTTTCGGGACCTCTCCAGTTTGGAAGATATGATTATTGCCCGCCGGGGCGGCAGTGATATCTATCTGCGAGATATTGCCCAGGTCAGCATGGATCACTTTGAAGTGAGAGACCTCTCTTATGTCGATGGCCGCCGCAGTATCACCCTGGCCGTACGCCGAGAGGCGGGCTCCAACGTCATTCAGATCAAACACGATATGCTGGCAGCAGTGGAGCAAATGCGCCGAGATCTGCTAGAACCTAACGGCTTAAACGTGGTGCTTTTGGGCGACGACGTGCGCTACGTGCAAGACTCGGTGAGCAATGTTATTAGCAACCTCTGCCTGGGGGCACTGTTGGCCACCTTGGTGCTGTATGCCTTTTTGCGCTCCGCCGGTGCCACCCTGATCGGGCTGATGGGGATTCCGGTGTGCACCATTGCCTCCTTTCTCGGCTTGATGATTTTTGATCGCACCATCAATGTCATCTCGCTGGCCGGTATCGCCTTTGCCATTGGCATGACTCTGGATAACACCATTGTGGTACTGGAGAGCATCGAAAAAGCCCGCCGCCGAGGGCTGGATCGCATCGAAGCCGCCATTGCGGGCGTCCGCGAAGTGTGGCCCGCGGTGCTGGCATCGAGTATGACCACGGTACTGGTGTTTGCGCCGGTGCTGTTTGTGCAGGAAGAGGCCGGGCAAATCTATTCCGATATTGCCATCGCCATCTCCACCGCGATTATCGCCTCCATGCTGCTAGCTTTGCTGGTGGTGCCCGCGGCTTGCGCCCGGCTGCGTCGCAGTAGTTCAGTGCTCGGTGACACTGAGGCGCCCTCCCGAATATTGACGGGAGTCAGCTGGCTTACCGAAAAACCCTTGCGGCGTCGGGCGGCCATTGTCCTGACGCTACTCTTCACGGTAGGCGCTGCGTGGTGGCTATTGCCCCCTGCGGAATACCTGCCCGAGGGCGAAGAGCCCAAGGCATTCTCGTCAATGATTGCACCGCCGGGCTACAATCTTGACGAAATCCAGCTGATTGCCGATGAGATACAGACAAAACTACTGGCCGCCGTGGAGGCAGACCCGACGCTTTACGATCGCGGCGAAGCCGATCTGCCGTCGCTAAAATACTATTTGCTGCGAGTCTCTACCTCAGGACTGCGGGTGATCAGCGAGCCCACCCGCAATGACGACATTCACCACATGATGAACGCCCTTACCGAGTTGTTCGCCCAATATCCCGGCATGCGAGGCTTTTCTGGACGGGGCTCGATTATCTCCAGTAGTCAGGGCGGCACCCGGGCGGTGAGCTTGGATATTGCCGGTGCCGATCTGGCGGGCTTATATCGCACAGCCGGGCATGCCTTCAGCCGGGCTGGTGAAATCTTTGATAATCCCCAACTGGACTCCCGGCCCGCCTCACTGACTCTGGACCAACCACTGGTGGAAGTGAGTCCCCGCTGGAATCGGATGGCAGAAACTGGGTTTAACAGCGGCGACTTTGGTTATGCCGTGGCGGCCCTCAGCGATGGCGCCTATGTCGACGAGTTTTTTGTGGATGACGACAAGGTGGATATCTTTCTCTATAGCGCCGCCGGACGCACACAAAAACTGGATGAGCTCGCCCTGCAACCGGTCCTGACGCCCAATGGACAAGTGCTGCCCCTCAACGCCCTGGCCGATATTCGTCAGACCGTCGACAGTGACAGCCTGCGCCGAGTTAACGGCCGCCGCACAGTGACCCTGTTAATCATTCCACCTAGAGATGTCGCCCTTGAGACCGCAGTGGCTCGGGTGCGCAATGTTATGCTGCCCGCCATGCAAAGCGCCGGGGAGGTCAGCCCTGGTGTCAGCATGACCATCTCTGGCGCAGCAGACCAACTGGATGCCACCCAAACCTCGCTAAGCCGTAATTTTATCGTGGCGGTATTATTAATTTACCTGCTGCTGGTGGCCATTTTTACCCACTGGGGCTACCCACTTATTATTCTCGCCACCGTGCCGCTGGGCATTGCTGGCGGCATTGTCGGGCTGGTGCTGATCAATGCAGGGGGCAGCGTATTGGGCGGTTTCCATCAACCCTTCGACATGATCACCATGCTGGGGTTTGTGATTCTGCTGGGAACTGTGGTCAACAACCCCATTCTGATCGTCGACCACACTCGCCACGGCCTGGCGCAGGGGCGCGACAGTCTCACCGCAGTACGAGAAGCGGTAGCCACCCGCCTGCGACCAATATTGATGTCTACCTTCACCACCCTATTTGGTCTGGCGCCGCTGGTGTTTATCCCCGGCGCCGGTACCGAACTCTATCGTGGCGTGGGTATTGTGGTGCTGGCTGGCATATTGATTTCCACCTTTATTACCCTCACTTTTTTGCCCTGCATGCTAGTCAGCCTGCTCCAATGGCGGCAGCGTTCGTAAAGGTCTGTCTTGATCATTCCCTCTATTTACGGCTGAAGTTTTATACGGCAGGGCCACTAATATAAAGCAGCCGTAAGATCCTCCAAGTCAGCAACCAAACCGGCCATCAACTGCCGTCATGTTTTGTGGCAAGGTCAGCCAGCAGGAACTAATGGGCCGACTCAGGGTCGGTATCTTTCAGACAAAGTAAAACATAATGAATCCAACAAACGCCTGAAATAGCGCTCTTCAAGCTATACAAAGAGGGGAGAACTCATGAAAAACCAAATACTTGAAAACAAAACCGCATACTGCCTAGCCACCGGCTTGGCGCTGACCATGCTCACCGCATGCGGCGGCGGTAGCTCCTCAAGCTCAGGCAACGACACGGGTCGCGCGTCCTTTGCGGTCACCGACGCACCAGTAGACGATGTCGATGTGGTCCAGGTGAGTTTTTCCCGGATTGATCTCAAGCATGCCGACGGTGACCTTGAGACCATCGAATTTGATGAACCGGTTGTCATTAGCAACCTCAAGGCGCTAACCGGCAACGCCTCGGAAATCATCGTTAACGATGCCGAGGTCAAAGCGGGCGACTACAACTGGATGCGAATCTATGTGGACGGTGGCTTCCCCGACTCTTATGTCGTCCCCAGTGCAGGCTCGCCAGAGGAAGATTTATTTATTCCCGGTCAGCAAAATGGTAATGGCAACGGTAATCCGCGCTTCCTCCAACTCAACACCGGCTTTACCGTGGCGGTGGGCAGCGAAACCGATTTCACCATCGACTTCGTGTTGCGCAAAGGGCTGACCAAGCCCGAAAATAACAAAGACTACTATCTGTTGCGTCCGGCCATGCGGCTACTCAATAACGTTGAGGTGGGCACCATCGCTGGCACCGTGGAAGAAACCGTTCTAAACAGTCCCGCCTGCTCTTTGACCGAAGGCGATACAGTTTACCTTTACCGTGGCGACCTTCTGGCAGAGGACAGCCAGCCCGACGATGTTTACGACCCAGGTATTGCTGAAGGTAGTGAAGAAGTGATGGACGATGGTGGAGTGCGGCCTATTACCACCGCCGAACTAGCCCAGCTTGAAGGCGGCGGCATGGGTTTTACCATTGGTTTCGTCAGAGACATTCCCGAAGGCTATAGCGTGGCCTTCAGTTGCGAATCTGCCAATGACCTGGCAGCAAGCGACGACGATATCAGCTTTACCGAGGTGATTCCGGTGCAGGTAACGGCCGGAGAAACCAGCAATGTGAGCTTTGAGGAAGCACCAGTTTTGGAAGAAACCCCAGTTGAAGCGGAAGCAACTACCGAAGCTTGATTTCATTTTTCTCCCAACACCTTGTTGTTAGCAGAGCTGGTGGTAACACCAGTTCAGACTTAAGCTGCTAGGCGCTGCCGCAATATTGTTGTCGACAGCGCCGAGTCTATCAACACCGCTCATTAGCCCTATGGCGCAGGATTAGGCTGGGCGCTGTGAATAGCTTCAATTCCTTCCAGTACCTCATCACTCAACACCAAGTCGGCACTATCAATATTGCTTTTCAGCTGGGCCATTGTCGTAGCACCAATAATATTGCTGGTAACAAATGGCTGCTGATTAATAAAGGCCAAGGCCATTTGTGCTGGGTCCAGACCATGTTTTTCTGCCAACTGACAATACTGCTCAGTTGCCGCAACGGCTTCGGGTTTGGCGTAACGCTGGAAGCGTTCAAATAAGGTAATGCGCGCACCCTCAGGGCGTTGATTATTGCGGTACTTACCACTCAACACACCAAAGGCCAGTGGCGAGTAGGCCAGCAAACCCGCCTGCTCCCGAATCGCCATTTCAGCTAAACCCACTTCAAAACTGCGGTTCAATAAATTGTAGGGATTTTGAATACTCGCCACCCTTGGCAGATTGTATTTATCGGCCAAACGCAAATAGCTCAGCATACCCCAGGGCGTTTCATTACTAATGCCTACCGTGCGAACCTGACCTTGCTGTACCAGTTCTGCCAGTGTACGCAGAATTTCATGAATCTCGGTTTCTGCCTCCCGGCTATCGCTGTGCTGATAACCTAACTTGCCAAAGAAGTTGGTGGAGCGGTTTGGCCAATGGATTTGATACAAGTCGACATAATCAGTTTTCAGACGCTCTAAACTGCCTTCAAAAGCCCGCAAAATACCATCACGACCCAAGCCTGAAGCATCGCGAATATGTTTATGACCCGGCCCCGATGCCTTGGTCGCCAACACAATATCCTGACGCTTGCCGCTCTGTTGAAACCACTGGCCAATGTATTCCTCGGTACGCCCCTGGGTTTTAGCAATTGGCGGCACCGGATACATCTCGGCAGTATCAAAAAAATTAATCCCCCGAGACACCGCGTAGTCCATCTGCTCGCAAGCCTGTTCAAGGCTGTTCTGCTCGCCCCAGGTCATGGTGCCCAAGCACAGCTCGCTGACAGATAGCTCACTGCGACCCAAATTACGGTATTTCATCGAAACTCCTGTTATACGGGAAGGTTATTCTTCCATTGTGGCCATCAGTGAATTACAGAACAAGGGTACTGAAAAGAGTAACGCAACTTGAATAAAGCAGAACGTCATTCGTTCTGCCTAAGGCATACTTGGCGAGCGCGGTATTCATTCTCCGAAACTGGCAACGGCTAAACCCCGGAGCGAGTTAATATTTTTTCTATTAGCTCCACTATTTCTTGAGATTTAAGCTCATCTAAAGCGTCAGCGTGAGGATGGGAAAAGTCGCCACTGTCATTATCAAAATACAAACCCGTGGCACTGGCAAATTCGTCTGAAAGAGCTGCTCTAAGCAAAATATCAGCGCCCTTCCGAACATCACCACCAGCTACACCAAAGCCCTCTTTAACCATCTTGGTGCCAAGCATTGAGCCCGGATTAACCGCAATAATCGCAGGGCCAGCGTGAGTCGCCAAACTCTTGTCATTGACTGACCCGGAGCGCAAAGACAGAGCCAACTGACGAGACCACATCGTCAAGGCCAGCTTACTTTGGGCGTAAGCATTAAAGTCATCCGATAAACTAATTTCTCCCTTCAATGCCTTTGGCTCAACAGGAGATTGGGCCGCAGAAGAAAGGTTAATGACCCGTCCAGAACTGTTCAGCAAAGGTAATAATCGCTGGGTAAGCAAATATGGCGCAATCGTATTTACCACAAAGCGCAGATCAAGGCCTTCTGCTGTTTTGGCATTGGCGCTTTTAAAAACCCCGGCATTATTCACTACCACGTCAAGCTTGTTATGAGATGCCAGTACAGACGCGGCCAAAGCAGCCACCTCCGCCAAGTTGGACAGGTCTGCAGAATAGGTGTCTATCTTTTCAGCGCCGGACACAGCCAACAGTTTACGTCGCACTTGCTCAAGCTTTGATTGATTCCGGCCGTGCAGCAATACATGATGCCCCAAGCCAAGCAGCAACTCGGCCGTCATCAGTCCGATACCGTCCGTCGACCCTGTAATTAATATGGTTTTAGACATACATCCTCCCCTCCAGCCACGGCCTGCAATAAAGGCAAACGGTATCGTTAAATACTCACCACTACCTTGCCAGTCGCAAGGCCTTGCGACAGATGCTCATGAGCTTGGCCAATTTCTTCCAGGCTAAACTGTTTATCATCCAATAACGGCGTCAGCTTTCCTTCGTCAACAATAGCGGCCAACTTTGACAAAATATCACCGTGCACTTCTCGCCCCTGCCCGTGCAACATAGGGATTAACATAAACACAATATGTAAAGACAAACCCTTAAAATGTGCGGGACTTAAATCTAAATCCACCAGAGCTACCGTTGAGGCAATATGCCCATTGAGTGCAGCCGCCTCGAAAGACTTAGTCATATTAACGCCGCCTACCGAGTCAAAAACAACATCAAAACCGGCGCCAGCAGTGTGTGTTTCAACATAATCCGCGACAGCCTCCTTGCGGTAGTTGATTGCTGTCGCGCCATATTGCTTGACGATTTCCGCCTGCGTATCCGCTGAAACCGTGGCATAGACATGCGCATCAAAATATTTAGCTAATTGCACAGCAACATGGCCAACCCCGCCGACACCACCATGCACCAATACTTTTTGCCCTGCGCTTATGCCCGCTCGTTGTAAGCCCTCGTAGGCGGTAATGCCCACCAGAGGTAAAGCGGCGGCCTCACGCATAGAAATAGATGTGGGTTTATGGGCAATCAATCGTGCATCTGCCACCATATATTCAGCAAGGGCCCCTTGCAGATCCGCCAAACCACCCGCACATCCATACACCTCATCACCGGGGGCAAAGCCACTCACCCCGGCACCCACTTCGGTCACTGTTCCGGCAAAGTCCATACCCAGCACAGCGGGCAGTGCCGGTGATAATGGCAGCTCCGCACCCATCTGCCTGATCATGGTATCGACTGTATTGATACTACTGGCAGCTATTTTCACCAACACATGTCCGGCCTTCACAAGGGGAACGCTAATTTCCGCCAACTGAAATGTGGACTGCTCACCGTATTCATTCAAGATCATTGCTTTCATCGTGCTTCTCCCAATATTTTTCTACGCGGCTATGTATCTGCTAAACCAGCTAACGACTCAGTGATAAGAGACACCTTATCTATTCTCCATATCTAAAAAAATGCCATATAATGGAGTTCAGTATTTTCAAAATAGATATAATCAGAATGGACACCGAAAGCGTTCGACTCTTTGTGTTAGCCGCAGAAAAATTAAATATCAGTGCGGCAGGTCGTGAGCTAGGCATGGCTCCCGCGGTAGCCAGTACCAAACTGGCAAAACTGGAAAAAGCCCTAGGGGCAGATTTGCTGCGACGCTCAACCCGCAAAGTCGCCCTGTCACTCGAAGGTGCCGACTTTTTACCCTATGCCAGAGAAATTCTCGCCCAAGAGAGCGCCGCCCATGCCATATTGGGTCGCGGCAACGTTACTGCCAGCGGCACCCTGCGATTTACCGCCCCAAGCACTTTTGCTCAACTCTATATCGCCCCTATCCTGCCGGAATTTCTCTCGCAACATCCCCAACTTACTCTTGATATGCGTCTTACCGACATGGAATTTGACCTTATTCAAGGTAGTTTCGACCTTGCCCTACGCAATGCGGCCCTTGCAGATTCAAGCTTAAAGGGACGTAAACTTGCAGAGGACAAGCGCATACTTTGCGCCTCGCCGGCTTACTTAAAAAAATACGGCATTCCAGCAACGCCAGAAGAATTATCACAACACCAACTTATCGCCTTTAAAGAACAAGCCTCCCTAAAGCTCGTCAGCAAAAATGGCAAAACCGGATATTTCAATCCTCGTTTAGCCAAATGTAATCTGCTGGTAGATGATGGAATGAGCCAAAAAATTGCAACCATCGCGGGTGCAGGCATCTCCATAAACTCGCGCTGGAACGTGCACAAAGAACTCACTAACGGCAAGCTGGTCCATGTTTTGCCCGACTATATAATGGACGGAACCACGGCACTTTGGCTTGTTTACCCAAAATCCAATGTATTGACAGCAAAAGTCAGAGTATTTATTGATTTCCTAATAGATAACATCGGCAGCCCCCCTCCTTGGGCAGAGCGTCATACAAGCTAGAAGCAATAAGTAGAAAGTGGTGACTCAATCCTGAAACAGCGCCTATCTAATACGAATATATGGATATACATATATTCGTATTAGCCGTATACTTCCACCAAGCCAAGATGAACAGAAGTAAAGTCATGATCAGCACCACCCAGTTATTTAAATGCCTCGCCGATGACACCCGCCTGATGTCTACCCTGCTGATTTTTAAACAGGGTGAGCTATGTGTCTGCGAATTAATGGTTGCCTTAGAGGACAGCCAACCGAAAATTTCACGGCATTTAGCCCAACTTCGGAGCTGCGGCATATTGTCAGATCGCCGGGATAAGCAGTGGGTGTATTACAGCCTCCACCCCGAGCTGGCCGACTGGGTCATAGCGGTTTTAGAGGCCGCTACTGTTGCCGAGCACACACCCTTAGAACAGGCTAGCAAGCGACTAAGCAGCATGGATTGCCGTCCCGAGCGCTGCGCTTAACCGTCCCCCGAACACACTTTGGAGTTCAAATATGAATATTTTATTTGTCTGCACCCACAACCGCTGCCGCAGTATTCTCTGTGAGGCAATTGCCAATCATCTCAATTCGCCTCACCTTCAAGGCCATAGCGCCGGTAGCCAACCCGTTGGCGAGGTACACCCTCTGTCGTTGAAATTTCTCGCTGAAAAAGGCATTCACACCGACGGCCTGCACAGCAAATCCTGGGAGCAATTTAGCGACCAACAACCGGATCTTGTCATTACCGTCTGCGATAGTGCCGCAGGTGAAAGTTGCCCACTGTGGATGGGTAAAAGCCTGAAGTTTCACTGGGGTTTGGCCGATCCTTCAAAACTGGAGGGCAGTGAAGACCAGCTCCGCAGTGCTTTTTTTGCCGTGATTGATTGTATTCAGAATCGGCTTAAAGCCTTGATTGAAGCTAACCTTCAGGCTGATGACCCCGCTGCTCTCAAGCAGACCTTAACCCGGATTGCCCAGCAATTTCCGGCACCCGACTTTGAGCAGGAGGCAAGATAATGGGATTTTTTGAACGCTTTCTCAGCGTCTGGGTGGGGCTGTGCATTTTATCAGGACTGCTGTTAGGACAGATCTTTCCCGGCGTATTTCAAGATATCGCCCAAATGGAAGTGGCCCACGTTAACCTCCCGGTAGCGCTGTTTATCTGGGTGATGATTTTTCCGATGATGGTGCAGGTCGACTTTTCTTCCATCAAAGATATTGGCCGCAAACCCAAGGGGCTCGCACTGACGCTGGTGATTAACTGGCTGATCAAACCCTTTTCCATGGCGGCCCTGGGCTGGCTGTTTTTTCGACTGCTGTTTGCCGATTTTGTCGATCCGCAAACCGCCAACGAATATATCGCCGGTATGATTTTGCTCGGTGTGGCCCCCTGCACAGCCATGGTATTTGTCTGGTCCCATTTAACCAAAGGCGACGCCAATTACACGCTGGTTCAAGTTTCCGTCAACGACGTGATTATGGTGTTTGCCTTTGCACCCCTTGCCGCATTCTTGCTGGGCGTCAGTGATGTCAGCGTTCCCTGGGATACCCTGCTGTTATCAGTAGTACTCTATGTTGTGGTGCCCTTGATTGCGGGCATTGCCACCCGCCGAATGCTAGATAGTGCCGACAATCATCAGCGGCTTAATCGTTTTTTGGATAAGGTCAAACCCATTTCTATATCAGGCTTGTTAGCCACGGTGATTTTGCTATTTGGCTTTCAAGCGGAAACCATTATCAGCAAACCCTTGGCCATTGTCCTCATTGCCATTCCGCTACTTATTCAAAGCTACGGTATTTTCATCATTGCCTACGCGGGAGCCAAGGCCCTGAAACTCCCCCATAATATTGCCGCCCCGGCCTGCATGATTGGCACCTCCAATTTTTTTGAACTGGCGGTAGCCGTGGCCATTTCCCTGTTTGGCCTGCACTCCGGCGCGGCCTTGGCCACCGTGGTTGGCGTACTGGTAGAAGTGCCAGTTATGTTGTCGCTAGTTGCATTTGCTAACCGCACCCGGCACTGGTTCCCCAATAGTTAAGTCGCGATTTTTAAGGTTTTGAGCATGAAGGATTTAGAAAATATTGATGCCGAGGTCATCTCGGCCATCAATACAGAAAAACTGTACCGAGCAGAAGCCCACCCGCCCAAGATACTATTGCTTTACGGCTCGCTCCGGGAGCGCTCTTTCAGTCGCTTGGTAACGGAAGAAGCCGCCAGAATTTTGCAATATTTTGGCGCCGAGACCCGTACGTTTAATCCCTCGGGCCTGCCACTTCCCGATTCTTGTGATGCAGACCATCCCAAAGTGCAAGAACTGAGAGAGCTCGCCAGCTGGTGCGACGGCATGGTGTGGTGCTCACCCGAACGCCACGGCGCCATGACCGGCATCATGAAAGCCCAGATAGATTGGATTCCCTTGTCACTCGGAGCCGTGCGTCCTACCCAGGGTAAAACCCTGGCGGTAATGCAGGTCAGTGGTGGTTCGCAAAGTTTTAATGCCGTCAATCAACTGCGGGTACTGGGCAGATGGATGCGGATGCTGACCATCCCCAACCAGTCCTCCGTCGCCAAAGCGTGGTTGGAATTTGATGACAACAACCGCATGAAACCCTCATCTTTTTACGACCGCATTGTCGATGTTATGGAAGAGCTGGTGAAATTCACCCTGCTCACCCGCGGCAGCAAAGACTACTTTGTCGACCGTTACTCTGAACGCAAAGAATCCCAAGACGCCTTCAAATCCAGAATAGGAAAACGAGCGACCTAAGCCGCCCGCTTTTGGCTAGCCAGACCAAAGCCCGTCAGGCCGATGGGCTAAAAACTCAGGTCGTGGCGTACTCGCCGCATAAGGTTGGCCACAAAGATTATCATGGCGGTTATATACAAAAAATACATTAGAACGCGGGTCTGGCGACATATTCGCGTTTGAGCCATGCAAGGTATTGCAGTCAAACAAAAGCAAGCCACCAGCCCGGCCCGTTGGCGCCTGAATCCCTCGCTGGGCAATCAACTCTGCCAATGCCGACTTAGGCGGCGTACCCAACTCTTGAGATTTTAACGATTTTTTGTAGTTGTCATTTGGCGTCTCCCCCACACAGGGAATAAACACATTATTCGAACCGGGAATTAACATCAGCGGCCCATTAAACTGATGATTATCCGTCAAGATAATAGACGCGCTCACCGCCCGCATTTCCGGCATACCATCTTCCGCGTGCCAGGTTTCAAAATCCGAATGCCAGTTAAACCCCTTGCCAGCAAAACCGGGCTTGTAATTAATTCGAGACTGGTGGATATAACTGTCGCCGCCTAGCAATTGCTCGACTCGGCTCAACAACCGGGAATCGTAAGCCAGTTTTTGAAATACTTCCGACAGAAAATGCACGGCGAACAAAGAGCGAATTTCTTCACTATCTGGCTCTGTCACCGCATATTCTTTGTCGCGAAAGGCATCGTTCGTCATCAACTCACTCAGCTCAAGCTGAAAGCGGCGAACGTCACTGTCGGAGAGAAAATCGGGTTCAAAAAGAAAACCGTCCCGATCAAAATTAGCCAACTGCTGCTGACCGAGGGGACCACCCCTACCATGCTTAGGTTTTTCTCGCCGGGGCAGAAACGGCTGACTGGGCGCCGTTGATAAGCGAGTAGGATAAGGGTCGTTTAAAAATGTCTCTGTTTCTTGGTTTGCAAACCGCAGGCTGTGATCGCGGTGGCGCTGCGAAGCCTCGATGTACATGGTTCCTCCTTTCAAGTTTATAAAATCGTGTGTTTCCTCATCAAAAGTCTGTTTTCTAATTTACCTGTATGGGCAAGATCGTCCTATTTCAAGGGCCATACTCCCAGCAAGGCAAATCCAGTGGATCTAAAAATCACTGGATCCCGGATCGCAAAAAACCGCGTCCGGGATGACCATAAATCGCAGTGGAGTCGATTGCCAATGACCACACCCAAGTCGTCCAAAAGACCATTCTGCAAAGAATAAATTCCCAAGGATGCCTTATCATTCAGCCCCAGCCACTTACTCCATCATTCAGGCCGCTTACCGGTCCCCCCTAGTCATCCCGGCCTTGAGCCGGGATCCAGCAAACCACTCCACGTTGAATAACCCTCGGAGCAAAACCCACCCCGAGCAGCTGGATCCCGGATCGCCTACGGCGTCCGGGATGACGAGAAATGCTTGAGAGTTAACGCACTTGTCATCCGACCGCGGCTTCCCAAGATTTTTTACTTTTATCGACCCCTTACCTCGATGCCTAAATCACCGGCCTCGGCAGCCTGTTACCACCTAAGCCATCTACTTCATCATGGCCCAACCCCCTCTATCTCACCGGACACTTATCTGTCATCCCCACTACCCCGTCATCCCGGCCTTGAGCCGGGATCCAGCAAACTACCCCACTTTGAATAACCCTCGGAGCAAAGCCCACCCCCGAGCAGCTGGATCCCGGATCGCCTAGCGTCCAGGATGACGGAAATGCTTGAGTCGACACACTTGTCACCCAGACTACTTATCTGTCATCCCCACTACCCCGTCATCCCGGCCCTGAGCCGGGATCCAGCAAACCACTCCACTTTGAATAACCCTCGGAGCAACACCCACCCCGAGCAGCTGGATCCCGGATCGCCTGCGGCGTCCGGGATGACGGAAATGCTTGAGTTAACGCACCTGTCACCCGGACTACTTATCTGTCATCCCCACTACCCCGTCATCCCGGCCTTGAGCCGGGATCCAGTAAGCCACTCAGCAAGGGAGGTACCCCATCGACTAGCCAAACTTAGCTGTCACATCACCGACATAAGCACTTATTTGGCAGTATTTTCCTCGATTAATGAATTTTGATGGCATTTGGGCTCTGCGCCGACGACAGAATTCCTTTATAATTGACGGTTTTCCATTTGCCGAGACAGCAGAAATGACAGCAAAAGTAGCCCTGATAATGGGCTCCAAAAGTGACTGGGACACCATGCGTCCTGCCACCGAGATCATGAGCGAGTTGGGTGTGGAGCACCACGTCGAAGTGGTATCGGCTCACCGCACCCCAGACAAGCTGATGAGCTTTGCCGAATCCGCTGTCGACAACGGCTTTAACGTCATTATCGCGGGTGCAGGTGGCGCAGCTCACTTGCCCGGCATGGTGGCGGCTAAAACTCGACTTCCCGTGCTGGGCGTACCAGTACAAAGCAAGGCGCTGAATGGCATGGACAGTCTGCTGTCTATTGTCCAAATGCCCAAAGGGATTGCAGTGGGCACCTTAGCCATTGGCGTGGCCGGGGCATTTAATGCGGGCCTGCTGGCCTGCCAAATTCTGGCGCTGCACGATGCTGAGTTGGGCAAGCGCCTGGAAGCCTTCCGTAGCAAACAAACCGAAACCGTTTTAGACAATCCGGATCCGAGGGACGCGTAATGCCGAAGGTGTGGGTGCTGGGTGCCGGTCAATTAGGTGCCATGTTGCAACAGGCAGCTTATCCGCTAGCGTTGAAGGTAGTGCCACTGGAGCCAGAACAAGAAACCCTGCCTGACATCGCCAGCGAGGATATTGTCACCGTCGAGCGCGAACAGTGGCCCGACACGCCACTCACTCAGCATTTAGCCAAACAACCGGGGTTTATTAACGCCGATATTTTTGGTCGTATTGCCGACCGGCTTTATCAAAAAACCATGCTGGACGAGCTGGGGATCAATACTGCGCCATGGCAACAGGTCACCGCCGATAGCAGCGCAGAGGCCTTGCACAACGTGCTGGGCGAAGATGTATTACTAAAGCGTCGCACCGGCGGTTACGATGGCAAAGGTCAGTTTTGGTTGTATCAAGATCAAGGCGACGAAATCCCCAGCGACTGGCTGGACGCCGCTATTGCCGAAAAGAAAATCCCGTTTAAAGAAGAGCTCTCACTCGTTGCGGCCCGGGACGCCAACGGTCAAAAAGTTTTTTATCCGCTAACGCTAAACCTGCACAGCAACGGCATATTAATGGCGTCGATTTCGCCATTAGAACGAGTCAAGCATCTGCAGGGCCAAGCAGAAACCATGCTATCCACCATTATGGATGCGACGAATTATATCGGCGTGATGGCAATGGAATGCTTTCGGGTGGGTGACGAACTGATCGTTAACGAGCTGGCGCCCCGCGTTCATAACAGCGGCCACTGGACCCAAGCTGGCGCTTGCGTGAGTCAGTTTGAAATGCACCTGCGGGCGGTAAGCGATTTACCGATTAAATCACCGGAAGTCCGCGGTCACAGCGTGATGATTAATGTGATTGGTGTCGAGCGGGATATTCACTGGCTGAGCATTCCCTCTACCCAATGCTATTGGTATGGCAAAGACGTTAGGCCGGGACGCAAGCTGGGGCATATTAATATCAACCACCCCCAACGCCATGCGGTGCAAACTGCCTTGTCAAAATTAAAACCCTATCTGCCAGAAAACTACCTCGCGGTTTTTGATTGGGTGCAGGACGAATTGGCAAAAAGTTAAATGCCTCTCCCCTTAGAGGGTGAGGGAAGTCTTACGCCAAAACCCTCATCTCATACGCCAGCTCAAGACGGCTCACATAGTCCCGCACTTTTACACAGCAAGGCAGACTACTCTGGACCCCGGCTCAAGGCCGGGGTGACGACTTAAGGTCGTTTTAGCTGATCATCAAAAACACCGAACTTCAACAGCTCCCACTACCTCGTCATCCCGGCCCCAGCTCGTAGGCCGGGGCAGGCCCCGAGCCGAGATCCAGTCATACCACCCCGACCCGACACCCACGAACCAATCTCAACCTCAGCAGCACAATTTTGTGTCCTAACTAAAAACTTGAATGGCAACTTAAGCTATTTCAAATCTAGACTAAACTTCACCTTGTTCCACCACTTCGTCATCCCGGTCTCCGAGCCGGGATCCAGCAACAGCACGATGACAGCTACTAAAATAAAAAAGGGAGGAGACAATCAAATCATCTCCTCC
The DNA here is from genome assembly GCF_001010805.1 of Spongiibacter sp. IMCC21906. Lineage (NCBI taxonomy): Bacteria > Pseudomonadati > Pseudomonadota > Gammaproteobacteria > Cellvibrionales > Spongiibacteraceae > Spongiibacter > Spongiibacter sp. IMCC21906. The sequence goes on from NZ_CP011477.1 coordinate 114,636, forward strand.
CAAATGCCTCCCTTGGGCATATTGCAAAAAACATTATCCAGCGTCTCCACCACAACCGGATAGCCCGAAAGCCTTGTCTTAAAACAGCTTTAACACGAACTAGTGACTAATCATCCACGGTCGCTGGCTAGGAAAAACTTTGCTGCCATCGGCTAAGTAGATCGCTTTTTGACGCAGCGAACTGCGATCCGGATTTCCGCTCTCTGCATCATGACTGCAACCACAACCGCCTTTTTTAGCCGCGTACAATTTCCGGTCCGCCGCCTCTGCCCGGGTATCCAGGGTCGATCGCCTTGGGGCATGTATTGCTGCTTCATTTTTTGCGGCAGCTTGACGCTTATTAGGCGCCATAGCCAAAACTTCTGGTGGAATCATAATGACCCTTGCACTCGGCACTCCACACTTAGGGCAGGCGCAGGGTAAGTGCGCCGCCTCCATGCTCGCCAACTCATGGAACAGGCCATGATCTTTACACTTGTAGTCATATACCGGCACGACAGTGCTCCTTAATTTATCATTCGTCTCTTACTTATCTTTCGCCCCTTATTTATCTTTCGATAAGGGAATATCGACGCTGCCATCCAACTCAATCTTCGGCCCATCAACGTTGGGGTTCACATCAAAGTCGAAGATATCGGTGGGCAACCACAACGTCGCGCAGGCATTAGGAATATCCACCACACCACTGATATGACCTTGCACCGGCGCCACCCCAAGTATCGCGTAGGCCTGTGCTTTGGTGTAACCAAACTTGGTGAGGTACTCAATCGCATTCAAACAGGCTTGGCGATAAGCAATGTGTACATCTAAATAATGCTGGGTGCCTTCTTCGTCTACCGAGATACCTTCAAAGATTAAATAATCATCGTACTTAGGCGTGATTGGGCTGGGTTTAAAAATTGGATTTTTAATGCCGTATTTGCTCATGCCGCCCTTGATCAGGCTAACTCGCATATGAATCCAGCCGGCCATTTCAATGGCACCACAGAAGGTGATCTCGCCATCGCCCTGGCTAAAGTGTAAATCGCCCACGCTCAGGCCCGCGTCTTTCACATACACCGGAAAGTAAACTTTAGAGCCGCGGGACAAATCCTTAATATCACAGTTACCACCATGCTCACGGGGAGGCACCGTTCGAGCACCTTCAGCCGCTGCTGCTTTAGCGGCTTCGCCCGTCATCTTGCCCATATGGGCGGTATCGGCATAGGGGAGCGTAGCCAGTTCAGGCACCCGGGTTGGATTAGTATCGACCAGCCCCTTCTCCCGTGTATTCCAAATATCCAGCATTTCCTTTGAGGGCAGACAACCGATCAATCCCGGATGGATCAAACCAGCAAACTCCACGCCGGGCACATGCCGAGAACTGGTGAACATGCCTTTAAAATCCCAAATCGATTTTTGAGCTTCGGGAAAGTGTTCCGTTAAAAAGCCCCCACCATTCTGCTTAGAGAAAAAACCATTAAAGCCCCACTGACTATCGTCAAAGGCGCCAATATCCAAAATATCTACCACCAACAAATCGCCGGGCTCAGCACCCTCTACACCCACCGGACCCGACAAAAAATGCACCTTACTTAAATCGACATCCCGCACATCGTCGGCGCAATCATTGTCTTCAATCTGCCCGCCTGTCCAATCAACACATTCAATAATAAAATCATCACCCGGCTTCACCATCGAGGCCATGGGAATATCGGGGTGCCAGCGGTTATGGATGTTTTCGTTCTCGTAAGGGGACTTTTTTAGATCGACTTTTATGATGGTTTCAGCCATTGCGACGCTCCTGATAGGTCTTGATGCCTCGGCAAGATGAACAGCGACAGCGTCATCACCCAGCCACGAAATAGGTCGAGGCACTACTATCTAAAATCCCAGACAAGTCGACCATTCGGCAAAGCACCCCGGCGATTACGTCAATTGACGTAGAGCTCTAAGCAACAGCTCTGAACCCTGCTGGCAGTAAATGCCAACTCTGCACGACAAACTACGCGCTTAATAAAATGAATATCAGTATTTAAAGTGCAACAGAAATGCTCCCAAGCACCTCATGAAAGAGTGCTAATCACAGTAACAGATGGAATAAAACCGTCACCCCGAACGCGATGGCGATCCGGGATCCAGCCGCTCGAAGTTTAAATTACCCTTCAGTATGTATATGAAGCACGGTGGTTGACTGGATACCGGCTCGGGGCCGGTATGACGACAAAAATAAAAAGCATCACAGTTAAATATTAAGATACTACATTCTCGTCATCCCGGACGCCCCTTCTACACTTTGTCATCCTAAGCGCACCCTCCATACTTCGTCATCCCGGACGCGATTAGCGATCCGGGATCCAGTTGCTCAATGTTCCAATTACCCTCCAGTATGTATATGAAGCACGGTGGTTTACTGGATACCAGCTCGGGGCCTGCCCCGGCCTACGAGCCGGGGGCCAGCATGACAACAAAAAAAGGGGAATATGGCAGGACGTGGAGGACATGACGCAAAATATACCTGTTGCAATGACCAATTGAATCTACACCCCCCCTTAATTGCTTGTGAATTGCCGAAGCAGTTTCAAACTTTATAGTCATCCCGGACGAGATAGCGAGCCGGGATCCAGTACGACAAGGTAGGGTATGAAACCGCCAACCAAGGCGCCCAATTCATAAAAAGCCGTTAGAAAAATTAAAGCTGCTGCAAAAATGACAACAGCAAGGCATTGGTTTGCTCTGGATACTCTTGCTGAATCCAGTGGCCGCTGCCTTTAATAATTTCGCCGCCCATATAGTTGTCAATGTGCTGCGGCGCCAATGCAATGGCCTCTTTCCCCCAGCATGTCGCAACGTCGTATTCACCTCCGATAAAAAAGGCCGGAGGCGTCAGCGGTTTATCCGCCTGGGATTCAAGAAATTGCCAACTGGCATCGATATTAGCGTAATAACTTAGCGGCCCAATCAAACCTGAGCGGGTGAATTCTTGAACATAAAAATTTAAATCCGTTTCGCTCAACCATTTAGGCAACACCTCGGGTGCCAACATAGCATCGCCTAAACCGCCACCATGGGGCACGCACATTCCCCCATTACGAATTCCTTCAACCGTTGTTTGACTGGCCAAAAGCTGCAGCACTTCATTAGGCGCACTACCCGACAATGTATAAATCACCTTGGTCAGCCAGCCTTTCAAATCGGTTTCGACTTCATCAATAACTGCAGCCCGCGCGCCAAAGTAGGTCTGATAAAAATCGGCTCCCGGACCTGCCAGTTCTGCATGATATTCGTCGGGACGACGCTCACCAAAAGGACTACCCGGTAGCGCCACCAAACCACGCCCGGCAAAGGGTACACTCACCCCAACCACGCCACGAAACACCTTTGGGTGCAGCCACGCGCAAGTCCACGCAATGGGTGCGCCCCAGTCATGCCCAACCACCACAGCCTGACTCTCCCCCAGAGCGCGGACAACACCAACGGCATCGGCCACCATATTATCGATGCGGTAGGCGTCGGTTTTATAGAACTTGGAAGACTGGCCGTAGCCTCGCTGATCAATGGCCACGGCGCGATAGCCCGCATTCGCCAACGCCACTAATTGATGCCGCCACGAGTACCATGATTCGGGAAATCCATGCAGCAGCAACACCATAGGCCCTTCGCCTTGTATTGCGGCATGAATACGAACGCCATTAACATCTAACAGTTGAAATTCCGGATCCAGTGTCATTATTTTTGTCCTAACTAAAAGAAAAAAGCCCTTTAACAAACGGCATTGAATTACTCGCCCTGAGCTTAGCAAGTACGGATACAAAAACGCCATACTCAAGTATGGCGTTTTTGTATAATGAGAGCTTGAAACAAATCGGTAACACGACCCCGTGTTTATTTCATAGCGTCGTACCAGTCTTGCAGTACTGCTTTATGAACCCTGCCTATCGGCGAAGCCAGCGCTTTTTTAATCGTCTCTAGCGATTTATTCTTGCTGTGCCATTCTTTAAATACGTCTTTAACTGTAGCGTAATCCTGTTCAGTTTTTGTTACCCGCAATTCATCGCCAACCGCAACCGTACCCGGCGTAATAACCCGAACATAAGCGCCGGGCCGAACCGCCTGAACAAACTGCTTAACGATTTTGCTATCCCCCATTTTGACGCCGAGCTTAAAACAAGGGACTCGGGGTGCCGTAATCTCTAGCTCCACCCCATTGATGTTAATATGGTCGCCAATGACCCAATCAATATCTTTAGCGCCAGCGATGGTGAGATTTTCACCAAAGGCGCCCGGCTCTACACCTTTACCCAGCTGTTCAGACCACCAGTCATAATCTTCTTGATGATAGAGATAAACCGCCTGATCCAGGCCACCATGAACAGCTGTATCGATAATACTATCGCCCTCAATGCCGGTGGAATTAATAGCCACTGGTCCAGTCACCGACTGTTTATAAATGCCGGTACTGACATTCTCATTGTTAAATTGGATATTCGTCGGCACTGCGATATTAATAGATACAATTTTCATCATGCGCACCTTGGTAAGATGTTTGACGTGATCGTCTAACTGGATCCCGGCTCGCTATCGCGTCCGGGATGACGGAAATGTAGCATCTTGGTATTTAGCCGTGATGACAACAAAACGTAGGAGACTTGAGACTGTTCCGGTAATACAAACTACTGATGACAGGGGAACACCTAAGAATATCCAGCAATACCCTTATTGTTCCAGTCATGCCCCTCTCTTCCCGTATCACCCTTCCTTCTTTGTCGTCATACCGGCTCGTAGGCCGGGGCAGGCCCCAGGCCGGAATCCAGTCAACCACAGTGCTTAACGTATATCCCGAAGGGTTATTTGAACCTCGAGCAGCTGGATCCCGGCTCGCTAATCGCGTCCGGGATGACGAGAAACCTTAGGGCACTTAAAGCTGTTCCAACAATACCTAACTGATCGCTAAGGAAAGCCTAATGGCTATCCAGCAACACCCTTCCTCTCTTAGCGTTCTACCTTTTCCTTTTTGTCGTCATACCGGCCCCCGAGCCGGTATCCAGTCAACCACTGTGCTTAACGTATATACCGAAGGGTAATTTAAGCCTCGGGCAGCTGGATCCCGGCTCGCTAATCGCGTCCGGGATGACGAGAAACCTTAGGGCACTTAAAGCTGTTCCAAAAATACCTAACTGATCGCTAAGGAAAGCCTAATGGCTATCCAGCACTCCAATTCACCTTTTAACGCTCTACCTTCCTTTTTGTCGTCATACCGGCCCCCGAGCCGGTATCCAGTCAACCACTGTACTTAACGTATATACCGAAGGGTTATTTGAACATCGAGCAGCTGGATCCCGGATCGCTATCGCGTCCGGGATGACGAGAAACCTTAGGATATTTAAAGCTGTTCCAAAAATACCTAACTGATCGCTAAGGAAAGCCTAATGACTATCCACCACTCCAATTCACCTCTTAACGTTCTACCTTCCTTTTTGTCGTCATACCGGCCCCCGGCTCGTAGGCCGGGGCAGGCCCCGAGCCGGTATCCAGTCAACCACCGCGCTTAACGTATATACCAAAGGATAATTTGAACCTCGAGTAGCTGGATCCCAGCCTAACTCTGAGGCACCGACTCTCTCAGACTATCAGCTGCGACTGAAATTTTACTGTTCTGAAATACAGCAACAAATCGCTGCACATCGGCATGCGCGAGCATGGCTCTGGCGATTTCAGGTTCAAGGATTTGGCGAATGCGTCGAGCGATTTCTCGGGCACCGTAGCGTCGGTCTATGCTTTCTAATAAGAAATCATGACAGCAATAATCTATTTCAAGTTGGACACTGCGCTTGGCCAGTCGACGATGAAGCTTTGTTAGTTCAACATCTAATACCAAACGACACTGACCTGGGGATAAGCGTTGATAATCAACAATACGGTCAATGCGATTGAGAAACTCTGGATCAAAGTGAGATTCCAGCGCCTTAGCAGCAATTTTCTTTTCATTGCCGGAAAAAAATACTGAAAAACCAGCACTTCGACGCCGTTCAATTTCCTTGGCGCCAATATTACTGCTCATAAAAATCAGGGTATTGGTAAAATCAAGGGACTTGAGACCATTGGATAAAACCAAACGCCCGGTATCAAGTACATTCATCAACGCCCGAATAACATCATTATTGGCTTTCTCCAGTTCATCAAACAACACAATACCTGGCCTTGCAAAACTCCCTTTGATTTTATCCGGATCAAAAAGCGTCTGCCCTTCTTTACTGCCAACATAACCCGGCGGCGCGCCAGTCAGAGCCGCCGCGTAATGTTCTTGGGCCAGGGTGTTCATATCAATGCGACACAAAGCGTCGGCGCTGCCGTGAATAGCCTCAGCAATAAGCCGAACGGTTTCGGTTTTGCCTACCCCCGTTGGTCCCATCAACAACATGACAGACAAAGGTCGCTGACCTGCAGTAATGTCGGCCTTCACTACATGCAACATATCATCTACTGCGGTGAGCGCGGCATCCTGACCAACAATTTGACTTTTGAGCAGCGCCATAACCTCAGCAGGTTCAAAATAAAACCGAGACTGCCGAACGGGATGCTCTTTATAGGTCTTGGCCTCAGCAATCTCATGCTGCGCAGCCAAGCGATCATTAATATAGGGCATGGCAATGCTCACTGCTAAAAAGAAGTACGATGTCAGAGATAAATCTCACCCGGCGTTCTGAAGAGAGACCAAGGTAAAGCTGATCTTACTCCCTCGACACTAACCGGCTTCATTCTCCTTGCCATCATAAGGCAGCTTACCCACTGGGCATTCCGCCACGCCAATACTGCTGCGAGTAATCTCTTCAACCTGTTGCTGGGTTTTTTGCGCATCCATCACCCAACTGCGATAAAACTCAAAGGGACAATCTGCGACGCCTTTGTCACCGTCCCCCGAATTATGAACCCCGGTATACCCCCGGTGAAGCAGTTTGAAGAGATGATTTTGAGATTGGTCATTGGCGCGGGCGTCACGGATTTGACTGACTGAAAGCTGGGCATATTGCACGCCCATATCTTCTTCACCACACTCACCCAGAGTCCGGCCATCAAAACCAATAATAGCGGAGTGACCAAAATAGGAATATACGCCGTCAAAGCCGGTGGCGTTCGCAACTGCCACATAACTATTGTTAGCCCAGGCCATGGACTTGGCCATCATTACCTGCTGCTCTTTGGCCGGGTACATATAGCCCTGACAACGCACAATTAACTCGGCACCTTTCATGGCGCAGTCTCGCCAAATTTCAGGGTAATTACCGTCGTCACAAATAATTAAGCTGATCTTTAGACCCTTTGGCCCTTCAGAGACATAGGTTCTATCTCCTGGGTACCAGCCTTCTATCGGGCACCAGGGAATACACTTGCGGTAGCGCTGGACGATTTCGCCTTGATCATTAATCAAAATTAAAGTGTTATAAGGGGATTTCTTGGGGTGTTCTTCGTGACGCTCACCCGTCAGCGAAAAAATGCCCCAGGTTTTGGCCTCTCTGCAAGCGGCACTAAAAATCTCAGTTTCTTCACCGGGAATAGTAGCTGCTGTTGCCATCATCTCCTCGGGATCATACATAATCCCCATAGTGCTGTATTCCGGGAAGACCACCAAGTCCATCCCCGGCAGCCCCACTTTCATTCCCTTGATCATGTCTGCAATATTGCGGGCATTATCCAAGACTTCTGCCTTGGTATGCAGTCTCGGCATTTTATAGTTTACAACGGCAACGCCCACGGTATCGGCGCTGCTGGATATATCACCGTGTCTCATTGTGCCTCCGCGCTCTCTTCACAAATACATGTCACTAAAATCTTAAAAATAATTTACACCGACAGGTAGGCCCTGATCTTGTCGGTATCAACCTGATCCCTCAGATCTTCATGAATAAAATTGCCCTTATCAATTACAATTACCCGGTCAGCAATGGCCATGGTAAAACTCAACACCTGCTCAGAAACGATAATAGTGATATCCCGAAGTTTTTTAATTTCATTAAGAACATTGGCGATGTCTTTAATAATTGACGGCTGAATCCCTTCGGTTGGCTCATCAAGCAATAACACTTTGGGATTGGTCACCAGTGCTCGAGCAATAGCTAACTGCTGTTGCTGTCCCCCTGACAGGTTGCCACCCTTGCGCTTACGCATGTCTTGCAACACGGGAAAAAGCGCATAAATATCATCGGGAATTTTTTTAAGCTTGGAGACAGCCATACCCGTTTCAATATTTTCTTGCACGGTTAAATTTGGAAAAATCATTCGTCCCTGAGGTACATAAGCGATACCGCTTTCTACGCGCTGATAACTTTCTTTTTTGGTTACATCTGCCCCATCAACCGAAATGCTACCTTCCGAAACAGGCAACACCCCTATTAACGATTTAAATAAAGTGGTCTTCCCCATGCCGTTGCGGCCCATAATTGCCAATGTTTCGTTTTTAGGCACGTCAAAGTTTAAGCCGTGAATGACTTCACTTTGGCCGTAGCTTACCTTTAAGTTTTTAACATTCAGCATGTTGGTGTTCCTCTAAATATTCTCTAGCCTGTTTGGCGAAATGTAGATTTTCTCTATTGCTAAGCTGATTCATGAAGTTCGCAGTCTTCTCGTCACATTCTCGCGAGGTTGACTAATTCACTTTGTAGCACTGGATCCCGGATCATGTCCGGGATGACTCACTACTCAGTTTTAACTTTAGTTCAATGCCATTCCTGTTCTACTCGGCAGCCCGAAATCAGCTGCGCAATTGACTAATTCACTCCGTTGCGCTGGATCCCGGATCATGTCCGGGATGACTCAGGATTCAGTCTTGGCTTTGACCCTATGCCATTCCTGTCCTACTCGGCAGCCCGAAATCAGCTGCGCAATTGACTAACTCACTTCGTCGCTCTGGATCCCGGATCATGTCCGGGATGACTCACTACTCAGTTTTAACTTTAGTTCAATGCCATTCCTGTCCTACTCGGCAGCCCGAAATCAGCTGCGCGATTGACTAATTCACTTCGTCGCGCTGGATCCCAGATCATGCCCGGGATGACTCAGGATTCAGTCTTGGCTTTATTCCTATGCCATTCCAGCTCTACTCGGTAGCCCGAACTCAGCTTTGCGATTGACTAATTCACTCCGTCGCGCTGGATCCCGGATCATGTCCGGGATGACTCAGGATTCAGGTTTGGCATTGGCCCTATGCCATTCCAGTCCCACTCGGCAGTCTGAACTCAGTTGCGCGATTGACTAACTCACTTCGTCGCGCTGGATCCCGGATCATGTTCGGGATGACTCAGGATTCAGGTTTGGCTTTCCTCCTATGCCATTCCAGCTCTACTCGGTAGCCTGAAATCAACTGCGCGATTGACTGTCTCACTTCGTCGCTCTGGATCCCGGATCATGTCCGGGATGACTCAGAATTCAGCCTTGGCTTTGACCCTATGCCATTCCTGTTCTACTCGGTAACCGAAATCAACTGCACGATTGGCTGTCTCACTTCGTCGCGCTGGACTTCGAATCAACTCCGGGTAACTCCATATTTGTCTTCAACTCTGAAGTAACGTCATACCGGGCTTGAACCGGTATCCAGAAACGGGCTAACAGTTGGCACTAATGTCCCAGATACACCTCGATCACTTTAGGATCTTTTTGCACTTCATCCATGGGGCCTGCCGCCAATATTTTGCCTTGATGTAATACCGTTACCTTGTGGGCAATACGGGCAACAAACTCCATGTCGTGCTCAATCACCAACACCGAACGTCCGGCACTGATCTTGTTTAACAGCATCGCGGTTTGCTCCCGCTCTTTTACGCTCATCCCTGCGACAGGTTCATCGAGCATCAATAACTCAGGGTCTTGAATCAGCAACATGCCAATTTCCAACCACTGTTTTTGTCCGTGGCTGAGCAGTGCAGACTCGGTATCCAGAAAATCTTCCAGCATGATTTCCTTAGCAACCGCCAATACCTTGTTGTGAACCGTCTCATCCCGTTTAAAAACCAGCGAGCCAAACACGCCCCGGCCTTCTGGATAAGACACTTCTAAGTTTTCATATACCGTCAAATTTTCATAAATTGAGGGTGTTTGAAACTTACGCCCCACGCCGGCCCGAACAATTTCGTGCTCAGCCAGCTTGGTTAGCTCTTTGTTCATAAACTTAATGCTGCCAGACGTGGCTTTAGTTTTACCGCAGATCAAATCCAACACGGTGGTTTTACCGGCCCCATTAGGGCCGATCACCACGTGCAGTTCATTTCTATCCAGATAAAAATTAAGGCTATCCACTGCCTTAAAGCCATCAAAAGACACCGTCAAATCTTCTACTGAGAGGGTGAAATCTGTATTTGTAGTCATTGCCGACACCTTTCAGAAACTGTTTGATACACAAGAGCGTTTATAGACTAGTTGCTACCTTCAAGCTTGCCTTCACTTTCTGAGCTAGCTGACTTCTTAAACAGCCCCGTAATAAAACTCAGTCGATTCTTAAGGTGATGACCATAGTCTTCCCACAAACCTGCCAAGCCATTGGGGAAGAACATCACCACCGCAATAAACAAGCCGCCCATGAGGAACAACCAAAGCTCTGGGAAGGATTCTGAGAAAGCCGTTTTACCAAAGTTAATCAGTAAGCAACCATATACCGCGCCAATCAGGGACATACGCCCGCCAACTGCAGCAAAGATAACCATTTCGATGGAAGGCACAATGCCGACAAACGACGGTGACATGAACCCAACTATCAGGGTGAACATGGCGCCGCCAATGGCCGAGATCATCGCCGCCACGCAGAAGATAAAGATTTTAAAATTAGCGACGTCGTAACCGGAAAATCGCACTCGATCTTCTTTATCTCGCATAGCCAATAACAGGCGTCCAAACTTGCTGGTCAAAATAAACCGGCCGCCCATTACCACCGCCAATAACAAGAAGCAGTTGATATAGTAGAACAGGGTTTTGGCACTATCGCTGGTGATATCCCAACCATTCAGAGTGCGGAGATCGGTAATACCGTTAATGCCACCGGTGTAGCCCTGCTGGCCCACAATTAATACGGTAAGAATCAGCGAAATAACCTGAGTGATAATGGCAAAATAGACCCCACCTACTCGACGCTTAAACATGGCCACACCAATCAGGTAGGCAAATATTGTCGGTATCACCAGAATGGCAAGCAAAGTAAATGTGAAGCTATTAAACGGTTCCCAAAACCACGGCAGTGATGTGATTTGGTTCCAATCCATAAAGTCGGGAATGCCCGGCGTAGACTGAATCGCAGTGTTTTCGGGTGAGGATGCTTCCAGCTTCAGAAACATCGCCATGCCATAACCACCCAGGCCGAAGAAAATTCCCTGTCCCAGGCTCAGCGTACCGCCATAGCCCCAGAGCAAAACCAAACTGACTGCAGGGAAGGCGTAGGTCAGATACTTCGCCACCAAGTTTAAGCGGAAGGCATCTAACACCAGCGGAAACACCACGAGGATAATGGCGGCCAAAATCGCAAAGGCGATCGTGCCACTTTTACCGCCCATCAATTTTTCATAAAAGAAGCTCATAGAACTCTCCCAAACATACGTCGAAAGCGGAGAAAGGCGCGCATTAACGGCGCACCTTGCTGGCAAACAAACCTTCCGGCTTGAACATCAAGATCAATACCAAAGTGAACAAGGTGAAGACCTTGGCCATAGAGCCACTGATAAAGAACTCCAGAATGGACTGAGCCTGGGCGATAGAGAATGCCGAGGCGATTGTGCCAAGCAGACTTGCCGCACCACCAAACACCACCACCATAAAGGTATCGACGATATAGAGCGCCCCGGTGGTCGGACCAGTAGAGGCAATGGTTGTAAATGCAGCGCCAGCGACACCGGCGATACCGCAACCCAAAGCAAAGGTATAGCGGTCTACCTTTTTAGTGTTGATTCCGACAGCACTACTCATTAAGCGATTTTGCGTTGTCGCCCGAACCTTTAAACCCCAATCGGATTTAAACATGAGATAAAAAACACCAAGGGTAATGAACAACGTAAGTCCTAAAACAAACATACCGTTGATAGGAATATCGATCATATCGGTAGGCTGCACCGACCCCATCAGCCAGTCTGGCAGTGTCGGGCTAACCTCGCGGGCACCAAATATGGAGCGAAAACCCTGCTGCATAATCAAGCTCAAGCCCCAGGTTGCCAGCAAGGTATCCAGCGGCCTTTTATAGAGAAATCGTATGAGTGCAAACTCGGCGATGTAGCCCAATATCGCCGAAACAAAAAACGCGGCGACAATGGAGAAGAGAAAATAGTAAGGCAAAAAACCGGGAAAATATGTCTCGGTCAGGGTAGAAAGCAAATAGGTGGTGTAAGCGCCGGCGGCCATGAACTCGCCGTGGGCCATATTGATTACACCCATCTGCCCAAAAATAATGGCCAGCCCTAAGGCCATCAGCAAGAGAACGCTAAACAAACTAATGCCTGCAAATCCTTGCATGGCAAATATCGCGCCCAACTCGTTATATGTATAACCAAACATGATGGCGTCTCCCTAGGTATATCGGCTTGCAATGGGAATGAAGTCTTAGAAACGTCATTTTGAGCTGAAAGCCAGGCTCTTTATGATGCGTCAAGTTAAATACGTTTGATGTTTCTGGATCCCCGCTTGCGCGGGGATGACTGAGGTTTTACTTAGCTAAACAGTCTGTTGATATCGCCGACCACCATAAATAAAGCCTGGAGGTCGACGACAAACACTTACTGGTAGCCTTCTGGGAATGGATCTGGCTCAATCAGGTCAGAGGTAAAGACCACTTCTGCTTGGCCATCTTTCTTCCATTTAGCGACACGTGCCTTGCTCCACAAGTGGTGATTGGGATGCAGTTTCACGTAGCCTTCTGGTGCCGTCGTCAGCTCGATATCGCCTTTCTCTGATACCGCAACCACTTTATCGACATCGAAAGAACCTGCTTTTTCTACCGCGGCTTTCCACAACCAAGGACCAAGATAAGCCGCCTGGGTTACGTCACCGATGACGCTGTCATCGCCCCACATTTCCTTAAACGCTTTAACGAAAGCTTTGTTGTTTTCGTTATCCTGACTTTGGAAATATTTCATGATGGAGTAAAAACCTTCGAGGTTCTCACCGCCAATACCCAGCACTTCGTCTTCAGTAACCGAGATGGTCAACAACGTTTGTTTCTTAGCCGTGATACCCGCCGCTTTCAACTGTTTGAACCAGGCAACGTTACTGCCACCCACCACCGCTGCGTAGATCACATCAGGCTTTTTCAAACGGATTTTGTTGATAACGGAGCCGAACTGGGTATCGCCCAACGGCTTGTATTCTTCACCCACAACCTTGCCACCCAGCACGTTTTCAATATGCTTACGGGCAATTTTCATAGAGGTACGTGGCCAGATGTAATCCGAACCAATCAGGTAGAAGGTTTTAGCGCCCTTCTCTTTAGCTACCCAATCCAAACCTGCAAGAATCTGCTGGGTCGCTTCCTGGCCGGTATAGATTACGTTGTGAGACTGCTCAAGCCCTTCGTAAAAAGTAGGGTAGTAAAGCAAGCCATTTTCTTTCTCAAAAACCGGTAGTGCCGCTTTACGAGAGGCCGACGTCCAGCAGCCAAACACTGCCGCCACCTTATCATTCACCAACAGCTTGCGGCTTTTTTCAGCAAAGGTTGGCCAATCACTGGCACCATCTTCCTGAATGACTTTAATTTGACGGCCCAATACGCCGCCCATTTCATTGATCTGCTTAATGGCCAGCTTCTCGGCTTCTTGTGCACCGGTTTCACTGATTGCCATGGTGCCGGTCAACGAGTGTAAAATGCCCACGGTGACTTCATCGTCTGTCACTGCCAAACCGGTGCTATTCACCTCACTTGCAAAGGACAGCTGAGATGCCAGCAATGCCCCAACGGGCAGTAAACTCAAAGCCCTGAGGAGCTTACGGCGCCCCCAACGGCTATGATCTTTTTGATCGCGCATATTGTTGTCTCCTAGGATTAACAAGGTCAGATGTCCTGAGCCAGAACACTGCTAGTCTCTATTTGTGCAATCAATAAAGACATTCGCCGGATGCTCCCCCCAATTACGTCAGATGACGTATATCGCTAACCACCCCATTCACCACTCACACCTAGCACCAGCTTCGTTATCCCAGATACCCCTACTCCTCCGTCATTTCGAACGCTTACTTCCACCCCCGTCATCCCGGACGCACTTACCCCTCCGTCATCCCGGACGCGATAGCGAGCCGGGATCCAGTTACTCGGTGGCATGTTTTACCCTAGGCAGATATTCAAAGTGCGGTGGTTTACTGGATACCGGCTCGGGGGCCGGTATGACGACAACGGGGTTACCGACATGCAGAAAGCTTTGCCCAAACTTTCTCAGTATCTCAGACACCCCCACCCCCACTTTCCTCATCCCGGACACGCTGAACCCCACCTTCGTCATCTCGGCCACACTTACTCCCCTCGTCATCCCGGACGCGATAGCGAGCCGGGATCCAGTTGCTCGGTGAAATGTTTTACCCCAGACAGATATTCAAAGTGCGGTGGTTTACTGGATACCGGCTCGAGGGCCGGTATGACGAAATAAAACCAATGACCCGCAACCTTCGTTATCCCATACGCGCCGATCCCCACTTTCCTAATCCCGGACGTGCTAACCCCCACCTACGTCATCTCGGATGCACTCCCCCTCTGTCATCCCGGACGCTATAGCGAGCCGGGACCCAGTTGCTCGGTGAAATGTTTTACCCCAGACAGATATTCAAAGTGCGGTGGTTTACTGGATACCGGCTCGAAGGCCGGTATGACGAAACAAAACCAAGGGCCCGCAACCTTCGTTATCCCAGATACCCCTACTCCTCCGTCATTTCGAACGATTACTTCCACCCCCGTCCTCCCGGACGCGCTGATCCCCACCTTAGTCATCTCGGATGCACTTCCCCCTCTGTCATCCCGGACGCGATAGCGAGCCGGGATCCAGCTGCTCCGGGGAATGCTTTACCCCAGGCAGATATTCAAAGTGCGGTGGTTTACTGGATACCGGCTCGGGGCCTGCCCCGGCCTACGAGCCGGGGGCCGGTATGACGACAACGGGGTTACCGGCATGCAGAAAGCTTTGTCCAAATTTTCTCAGTATTTCAGATGCCCCCATCTCCACTTACGTCATCCCGGATGCACTCCCCCTCTGTCATCCCGGACGCGATAGCGAGCCGGGATCCAGCTGCTCCGGGGAATGCTTTACCCCAGGCAGATATTCAAAGTGCGGTGGTTTACTGGATACCGGCTCGAGGGCCGGTATGACGACAAAAACCAAGGGGCCGCAACCTTCGTCATCTCGGACGCGCCGATCCCCACCTTCGTCATCTCGGCCACACTTACTCCCCCCGTCATCCCGGACGCGACAGCGAGCCGGGATCCAGCTGCGCCAGGTAATGCTTTACCCTAGACAGATATTCAAAGTGCGGTGGTTTACTGGATACCGGCTCGGGGGCCGGTATGACGAAATAAAACCAATGTCCCGCAACCTTCGTTATCTCGGACGCGCTTACCTCCCACCTACGCCATCTCGGACGCACTTCCCCCTCGTCATCCCGGACGCGACAGCGAGCCGGGATCCAGTTACTCCGTGGCATGAGGCGGTGTATGCAAAACCCAAACATGGTTCGGCTTTTGCAGTAATCCTCACAAGATAGTGGCCATAATTCGATCTTAGCTGGGCATAAGCCAGGCAGGGATCTAACCACTTAACGACAAAAATTAGCTTCCATTTTATTTATCGAGGGAGCCTGTAACTCGCCAAAGCTCAGGCACATCTTTTTTTATGACTAAGCAGCGCCAGAACAATGCCCCCGCATCTCCCCCGGCGCAGCAGCGCGTATTTCGGGTGCGGCGCAGCTATAACCGCTGGGTAGCAAACCAAACCCTGGAAGATTACGCGCTGCGCTTTACTGCAAAAAGCGCCAGAAAATGGTCGCCTTCACGGGTTTCTCATACCGCATTAGGGGCTATTTCTTTCTTAGCATTGGAGGCTATTGGCGGGGCTATCACGCTGAGCTACGGCTTTAGTAACACCGTGGCGGCAGTGATGGTGGTCGGGCTAATTATCTTTTTGACGGGCCTGCCAATTTGCTATCACGCCTCAAAACAGGGCGTAGATATTGATCTGCTCACTCGTGGTGCAGGGTTTGGTTATATCGGCTCCACCATCACTTCACTTATCTATGCGTCGTTCACGTTTATTTTCTTTGCCATCGAAGCCGCCATCATGGCCTTGGCGCTGGAACTGACCCTGAACATTCCCTTGGAATACGGCTACTTCATCAGTGCGGTGGTGGTTATTCCGCTGGTGACCCACGGTATTACCCTGATCAGTCGCTTTCAGGTCTGGACCCAACCCCTGTGGGTTGTGCTGCAATTACTGCCGCTGATATGCATTGCTTTTCAGGCTGACGAAGCCATGAGTAATTGGACCAATTTCACCCCCGCCGGTCAGTCATCTGGCTTTAATCTGCTCGCTTTTGGCGCAGCCTCGGCGGTCATTCTGTCGCTGGTCGCGCAAATTGGTGAGCAAGTCGATTTTCTCCGCTTTTTACCCCACCAAGACAAACCCGATATGCGTTGGTGGCTGTCACTAATTGCCGCTGGTCCCGGTTGGATTATCAGCGGCATTATTAAAATTCTGATCGGTTCGTTTTTAGCGGTACTCGCACTGCAGCATGGCATCCCGATAGAAGAAGCCTCTGACCCTAACCGAATGTATCTGATTGCATTTAGTTATCTCAACGGCAGCCCTCAATTGAGCCTGTTGTTGGTAGGCGTATTCGTGGTGTTGTCGCAGCTTAAGATTAACGTTACCAATGCCTACGCGGGATCAATTGCCTGGTCCAACTTTTTCTCTCGCCTTACCCACAACCATCCTGGTCGAGTGGTCTGGCTGGTCTTTAATGTCGCCATTGCTTTGTTATTAATGGAACTGGGAATTTACCGGGTACTGGAAGAAATTCTCAGCGTCTATTCCATTATTGCCTTGGCCTGGGTGGGTTCATTGGTTGCCGATCTGGTTATTAATCGTCCTCTTGGGCTTCGGCCTAAAACCATGGATTTTAAGCGCGCCCATCTCTACGACATCAACCCAGTGGGAGTAGGCTCGATGATCATCGCCTCTACCCTGGGATTTATGGCGCATCAACATCAGTTTGGCGAAATCGCCCAGGCATTGGCCTCGTTCATCGCCCTTGGCAGCACCTTTATCACCGCACCTCTTATTGCCTGGATCACCAAAGGCAAATACTACATTGCCCGAGAGCCGGTAATATTCAGCGACCGCAAAGATATGCGTTGCTGTATTTGCTACCATCATTTTGAAGTGGAAGACATGACCCATTGCCCGGCCTATGCCGGAGCTATTTGCTCGTTGTGCTGCTCGCTGGATAGTCGTTGCCACGATATGTGCAAGACCAACTCGCGCTTGGCCGAGCAGCTCACCAGCACGTTAAGCTTTCTGTTACCTACCAACTGGATCCGTATACTCAACACCCGAATGGGCCATTTTCTGGGTCTGTTTTTGCTGAACAGCTTTATGATCGCCGGGGTATTGGGGGTGGTCTATGTACAGATCACCATTGATGAAGGCATGGACGGTGCCGCCGCAGCCAGCGCGCTAAGCAATGTCTTTTTTATTCTGCTGATTGTTTCCGGCGTACTCGCGTGGATGTTTGCCTTAGTCCATGACAGTCGCCGGGTCGCGCAGGAAGAAACCCAGCGACAGACAGAGTTGTTGACCACCGAAATTGAAGCCCACATCCAAACCGACCTAAAACTGCAACAAGCCAAGGAAGCAGCGGAAGCCGCGAACAAAGCCAAAAGCCGCTACCTAACCGGGATCAGTCACGAGCTGCGCTCACCGCTAAATGCCATATTGGGTTACGCCCAGTTATTGGAAAAAGACCCCGCCATTCCCCGCAATCGCCAAGAAGCACTTAGCGTCATTCGCCGTAGCAGCGAGCACCTTGCCGACTTGATTGAAGGACTGCTGGATATTTCCCGCATAGAAGCGGGGCGTCTCGACTTGGCCAGCGGCAACGTTCATCTCGGCAATCTGCTCGACCAAATCGTG
The DNA here is from genome assembly GCF_001010805.1 of Spongiibacter sp. IMCC21906. Taxonomy (NCBI): domain Bacteria; kingdom Pseudomonadati; phylum Pseudomonadota; class Gammaproteobacteria; order Cellvibrionales; family Spongiibacteraceae; genus Spongiibacter; species Spongiibacter sp. IMCC21906. The sequence goes on from NZ_CP011477.1 coordinate 132,746, forward strand.
AGCATGTTTCAGATGCAGGCCCAAAGCAAAGGGATTCGCTTTCAGTTTGATCGTAAAACACCACTACCCGAAACCGTCCGCACCGATGAAAAACGGCTGCGGCAAATTCTGATCAACCTCATCTCCAATGCCATTAAATACACCCACCAGGGCAGCGTGGAATTTACCGTCAGCTACCGCAATCAAGTGGCAGAATTCTCCATTCGCGATACCGGCGAGGGCATTGATAAAGACGATATGGAACGGATCTTTCGCCCCTTTGAACGAGTCCGCAAAACCGGCGCGGTACATGTTGCTGGCACCGGGCTCGGTCTCACTATCACCCGGCTGCTCACCGACATTATGGGCGGTGACTTGAGCATTAGCAGCCAACCGGGGCAAGGCACCCACGCCAAGACGATGTTAATGCTACCCAGCAGTAATAAGCTGACCAGCACATCCCCCGCCGAACGCAAAATATGGGGATATCAGGGCGAGCAAAAAACCGTGTTTGTTGTCGACGACGAACCCAGCCACCGCGGCTTACTCAACGATATATTAACGCCCCTAGACTTTGACGTAATACAAGCCCCCGACGCTGAAACCTGCTTAGATATGCTGAGCTACTTTGACAATAAACCACAAATTTATCTGCTGGATATTTCCATGCCCGGCATGAGCGGCTGGGAATTAGCCCAGGTACTGAGAAGAGACAATCCCGCTGCTTGTATTATTATGATTTCTGCAGACGCTATTGCCGAGCCACCGCCAGAAATTTCCCCGCCGCCCCATAGTGCCTATTTGCTGAAACCCGTGCGCATGGTGGAGCTGCTGGACACCCTCGCCAACCACGCTGGTATTCAGTGGATATACAAGGCAAGCGATACGCCTCCGGCGGCCACACAAAAAGCCAAGGAAAACACACCCTCCATACGGCAAACCTTAACCGAAGAGCACCGCGCCGAACTATTGCGCCTCGCTAAAATTGGTTACACCAAGGGAATAAAAAATTGTCTGGAAAAATTGGAAACCGAGTACACTGCAGCACCGGAATCTCTCAGCCAGTTACGCATTCTGGTCAACAGCTTCCAATACAACGCCGTCATCAAACTACTGGAGGACGAGGTAGCGTGAGTGTGGTTAAGCGCAAAAAAGATGTGGTACTGATAGTCGACGACTCCCCGGAAACCCTGGGGATGCTTAACGACACCCTGGACGAAGCCGGTGTGACAGTGCTGGTTGCACTCGAAGGTAATCAGGCCCTGACCATCGCCGCCAACATCACCCCAGATGTAATTTTAATGGATGCGCAAATGCCCGTTATGGATGGCTTTGAAGCCTGTCGGCAAATTAAAGCCAACCGGGATTTAGCCCACATTCCCGTTATTTTTATGACCGGCCTTAGCGATACCGAAAGCATTGTTAAAGGCTTTGAAGCGGGCGGCGTAGACTACATCACCAAGCCCATTCGAGGCGAAGAACTCATTGCCAGAATGCGCGTGCATCTGAGCAACGCCAGACTCACCCTTAGCGCCAGACTCGCGCTAGACTCGGCAGGACAGTATCTGATTTCCGCCTCGCCAACCGGCAACTTACTCTGGGCCACCCCGCAAGCCTATCAACTGTTTGAAAACGCCGGGCTGGATGAAGACTGGCTGGCCAGCGAACTCCCCACCCAGTTACGACAAGTACTTGCGCCCCACTACAACAAAGAAAAAAGTCTCAAGCTAAACGCCGGCAACAAGCCGCTGGAAGTACGCTACATCAGCCAAACCGAACCCGAAGAATTTTTACTGCAAATCATCGACCTTGAACGACCCAGTGATATTGAAATGCTCCGGGCCGCCCTACCCGTCACCGAGCGAGAAGGTGAAGTCTTACTGTGGATCGCCAAAGGCAAAACCAATCGGGAAATAGGCACCATCCTCGGCACCAGCCCCCGTACCGTTAACAAACATTTAGAACAATTGTTTAAAAAACTGTACGTAGAAAATCGTACCGCCGCCGCCATTATTGCCCTCAAACACCTGCAAAACTAAATGCTTTCCTTAGGCCAATGAATGGAGATTGGCGACAGTTGCAAGGAAACATATTGTTCGGAGGGTTATGTACTCCGTAACACTGGATACCGGCTCGGAAGCCGGTATGACGGCACGATAGTTGTGACGGTAAACTTTCGCCATCCCAGACACGCCTGCCTCTCGGCACCCCCACGCCTAGCCTCGCTCGCCATCCCGAACGCGCTCTCCACACTCCGTCATCCCGGACGCGTTCTCCATACTCCGTCATCCCGGACGCGATAGCGAGCCGGGATCCAGCTGCTCGATGGCATGTTCTACCTCAGGCAGATATTCAATGTACGGTGGTTTACTGGATACCGGCTCGGGGGCCGGTATGACCGAAAAAGCAGCGATACGAACTCCTGCGCAACAACGCGCCCTGCTCACCACAAACTCTCTCATCATCCCAGACGCGCCTTCCCTCTGGCACCCCCAACACTCCTACCCTCGTCATCCCGGACGCGTTCTCCATACTCCGTCATCCCGGACGCGACAGCGAGCCGGGATCCAGCTGCTCGGTGGCATGTTCTACCTCAGGCAAATATTCAAAGTGCAGTGGTTTACTGGATACCGGCTCGGGGGCCGGTATGACTACAAAAGGAACACGATGATCAGAAGGTCTTACAAAGCTTTCGTCATCCAGAGTGTACCCTTCACACTTTGTCTTCCCGGACGCACCCTCCACCATGAAAGCCTTCGCACCTTTACCAAAGCCAGACTTTGTCACCCCAGACGCCCTCCCCACCTCGTCATCCCGGACGCGTTCTCCATACTCCGTCATCCCGGACGCGACAGCGAGCCGGGATCCAGCTGCTCGGTGTCATGTATTACCTCAGGCAGATACTCAAAGTGCGATGGTTTACTGGATACCGGCTCGGGGGCCGGTATGACTACAAAAGGAACACGATGAGCAGAAGGCCTTACAAAACGTTCGTCATCCAAGGTGCACCCTCCACACTTTGTCGTCCCGGATGCACCCTCCACCATGAAAGCCTTCGCACCTTTACCAAAGCCAGACTTTGTCACCCCAGACGCCCTCCCCACCTCGTCATCCCGGACGCGTTCTCCATACTCCGTCATCCCGGACGCGATAGCGAGCCGGGATCCACCTGCTCGACGCTCAGTTTTACTGATAGCCTATTTACACATCGGTAGCTTTTATCGTCGCTGGCTAAGCCACGCTGTTATTTTTAAAAAGCAGGACAAATAGATTAGGCTAGGTTTCACGCCCCCTTACAGCAAGAGGCCAAAAACCACATGAAATACATCTTCGAAGTGCACATTAAACCCGGTCACAGCGCCGAGGAGTATGCCGATGCCTGGGTACGGGCGAGTGAGCTGATCCAACAAGCGCCGGGGGCAAAAGGCACCGAGCTGCATCGTAAAATGGACGACCCCAATGTGTTAATTGCCATCGCTAGCTGGGAAAGCAAAGCTCAGCGAGATGCCATGGAGAGTCAGCCCAACGAAACGATAAAAGCCATTATCCAAAGTGCGGGGCCCTGCTGTGAAGTTCATCCAATTGGTGAATTTGACGAGCCGGAATGGGTCGTGATGCCACCCGGAATGAGCCAATCATCGTGAAACAAGCGGTGGGCATACATTACCCACCCTGCTTTCAAGAAACGCGTTCAAACAACAAATCCCACACTCCGTGGCCTAGCCTTTCACCACGTTTTTCAAACTTGGTCACTGGCCGATAATCAGGTCGTGGTGAAAACGCGCCATCCCCGGCTTGGTTGCTAAAACCCTCGGCACTGCCCATCACCTCCATCATATGTTCAGCGTAATTTTCCCAATCCGTTGCCAAATGCAGTACGCCGCCGATCTTGAGTTTTTGACGAAGCATTTGCACAAACGGGGACTGTATTAAGCGACGCTTATGATGGCGCTTTTTATGCCACGGATCAGGGAAGTAGATTTGCACCCGGCTTAAACTGGCATCGGCAATACAACGCTCTAAAACCTCAACAGCGTCATCGCAATAGGCGCGCAGATTTTCCAGTTCCGCCTCATCAATCAAATGCATCAACCGACCCACGCCGGGACTGTGCACCTCTACACCAATAAAATCCTGATCTGGAGCCGCAGCAGCCATGGTCGCCAATGAATCGCCCATGCCAAAGCCGATTTCCAGCGCAACAGGCGCCTCCCGACCAAACACCTGCGAAAAATCCTGCAAGCCATTTTCAAGCAACAAGCCTTTGCTCGGCCAATGTAGGTCGTAGGCCCGCTTCTGCCCTTCCGTCATCCGACCGGTACGAAGCACAAAACTGCGGATACGGCGCAGGGGTCGTTCTTGTAGTTGTTCAGTCATTAAAATGTCTTCCATGCCGCAACCGCAAGGCAGACCCAAGCCGCCATAAACAACACACCGCCGATGGGTGTTATCGCACCAAGAATACGAATATTGGTCAGCGCCAGCGCGTACAAGCTGCCACTAAACACCACAATCCCTAAGGCAAACAGCCAAACACAAGCCTTTAACGTAGGATGCTGCACTCCTTGCTGCTGCAACAACACCGCCACCCCCAATAATGCGAGCGTGTGAAAAAAGTGGTACTGCACCGCGGTCTGATAAACCGTCATCATCTCAGGGCTGAGCTTGGCCTTAAGACCGTGGGCACCAAAAGCCCCTAGCGCAACGGCCAAAAACCCAAAAATGGCGGTAAGAAAAAGGCTAATAGAGGCCATGATAATTCCAGTGTTTAAAGCAAAGGCCGCTATTGTAGACAAAATCGCTTAACCAACCAAAAGTCTTTCTGTAATCACGCATAGAGCAGAGCTGGTATGGAGGGGTAATCTCTGGATACCGGCTCGGAGCCTACGAGTCAGTAGCCAGTATGACGATACGATGGCTGTGAAGATAAATCCTCGTCATCCACGGTGCACTCCCCACACTTTTTCACCCCAGACGCGCCCTCCACACTCCGTCATCCCGAACGCGCCCTCCACACCCGTCATCCCGGACGCGATAGCGAGCCGGGATCCAGATACTCGGTGGAATGTATTACCTCAGGCAGATAGTCAACGTGCAGCGGTCTACTGGATACCGGCTCGGAGGCCGGTATGACGACAAAGGAGCACGATGAGCAGAAGGTCTTACAAAACGTTCGTCATCCCAGACGCCCCCTCTACACTTTGCCATTCTAGGTGCGCCCTCCACACCCGTCATCCCGGACGCGACAGCGAGCCGGGATCCAGTTTCTCGGTGGAATGTCTTACCTCAGGCAGATATTCAAAGTGCGGTGGCTTACTGGATACCGGCTCGGAGGCCGGTATGACTACAAAAAGAACACGATGAGCAGAAAGCCTTACAAAACTTTCTGCATCCCAGACACGCCTGCCTCTACACCCCCACGCCTAGCCTCGCTCGCCATCCCGAACACGCTCTCCACACTCCGTCATCCCGGACGCGACAGCGAGCCGGGATCCAGCTGCTCGGTGGCATGCCTTACCTCAGGCAGATATTCGAAGTGCGGTGGCTTACTGGATACCGGCTCAGGGGCCGGCATGACAAGAAACACATTTTCTCCAGACACAAAAAACCCCGCCGCAGCGGGGTCTATACTTTTCCTTCAGAAGTGCAACAGACGCTATGCTTCCATTGCCGCCCGAAGTTTTTTCATTGCCGCTTGCTCTAATTGGCGAATCCGCTCAGCAGATACACCATAGCGGTCAGCCAAGTCATGCAAGGTGGACTTGTTCTCGCCCAGCCAACGACATTGCAGAATATCCCGGCTCCGCTCATCCAGCTCACTCAAAGCATAGCTAAGCTGCTGATGGTTACTCGCTTCCCAGTCGCTGGATTCCAGCAGGTCAGCGGGGTCATTACTGCGATCCTCAAGATAATGGACGGGAGCAACCGGACCGGTTTCATCATCCGCATCGGCATCAAAACCAATATCAACCGAGCTGAGCCGACCTTCCATACGGCGGACTTCAGCCACATCCACACCCAAATCTTCTGCAACAGCTTGGACTTCGCTATTGTTCAACCATGCCAGCTGCTTCTTAGCGCCGCGTAGATTAAAGAACAACTTACGCTGAGCCTTGGTGGTAGCCACTTTTACGATGCGCCAGTTACGCAGCACATACTCGTGAATCTCGGCTTTAATCCAATGCACCGCAAAAGACACCAAACGCACGCCTTTTTCGGGATCAAAGCGTTTAACGGCCTTCATCAGGCCCACATTACCTTCTTGAACCAGATCAGCCTGAGGCAAGCCATAGCCGTTGTAGCTTTTGGCAATATGCACTACAAAACGCAGATGGGACATAACCAGCTGACGCGCGGACTCTAAGTTGCCTTGGTAAAACAACTCTTCGGCCAGTTCTTTTTCCCGCTCAGCGGTCAGAACCGGAATACTGCTTACAGATTGAATATATGCAGAGAGGTCACCACCTGGCACAAGCTGCTGTAGCGGCTGCAGTTGGGTGCTGCTCATTGCACATCCTCCTAAATTCGTGTTGTTACCCTTTTCAGGGCGGGCACTTATTAGAGTACCATTTGCCGCAAAGTTCAAGGGGCACGGGGTTTATGACAGGTAACAACGGATAAAAAAATAACGTATTTTGCCCTTCTGCAACGATCAGAGAATCAGAGCCGATTCAGACAGAGTATAAAACCCTTATCATCACGCCCTTCGTCATCCTAGGCGCGTCCTCCACCTCCACACTCTGTCATCCCGGACGCGCCTCCACACCCGTCATCCCGGACGCGACAGCGAGCCGGGATCCAGCTGCTCGATGGAATGTTTTACCTCAGGCAGATATTCAAAGTGCGGTGGTTTACTGGATACCGGCTCGGAGGCCGGTATGACAACAAAAGGCAGTAACGAAAAGGCTTACAAGGCTAAAACTTAACCTCTTAAGTTATTCCGATCGCGTCTTCTCTCGTACACTCGCCACCGGATACCATCTCCACTCCTTTCACTTCCCGCGACTAACCTCTTCGTCATCCCCGACGTACCTTCCACACTCCGTCATCCCGGACGCGACAGCGAGCCGGGATCCAGCTGCTCGGTGGCATGTTTTACCTCAGGCAGATAGTCAACGTGTGGTGGTTTACTGGATACCGGCTCGGAGGCCGGTATGACGACAAAGGAGCACGATGAGCAGTAGGTCTTGCAAAACTTTCGTCATTCTTGGCGCGCCCTTCAGACTTCGACCCTCTAAGTTCCCTCCACACTCCGTCATCCCGGACGCGACAGCGAGCCGGGATCCAGCTGCTCGGTGGCATGCCTTACCTCAGACAGATATTCAAAACGTGCGGTGGTTTACTGGATACCGGCTCGGAGGCCGGTATGACGACAAAGGAGCACGATGAACAGAAGGCCTTACAAAACGTTCGTCACCCAAGATGGACCCTTCACACTTCGATTCCCAAAGCTCCCTCCACACTCCGTCATCCCGGACACCACAGCGAGCCGGGATCCAGCTGCTCGGTGGAATGTTTTACTTCAGGCAGATATTCAAAGTGCGGTGGTTTACTGGATACCGGCTCAGAGGCCGGTATGACCGAAAAAGCAGTGATGCGAACTCCTGCGCAACAACGACGCCCTTCTCACCACGAACTCGCCCGTCATCCCGGACGCGACAGCGAGCCGGGATCCAGTTGCTCGGTGGCATGTTTTACCTCAGGCAGATAGTCAAAGTGCGGTGGTTTACTGGATACCGGCTCGAAGGCCGGTATGACGACAAAGGAACACGATGAGCAGAAGGTCTTACAAAACGTTCGTCACCCAAGATGCACCCTCCACACTTCGTCATCCCAGACCCTCCCTACACACTCTGTTATCCCGGACGTGCCCTCCACACCCATCATCCCGGACGCGGCAGCGAGCCGGGATCCAGCTGCTCGGTGGCATGTCTTACCTCAGGCAGATAGTCAAAGTACGGAGGTTTACTGGATACCGGCTCGGAGGCCGGTATGACGACAACGGAGCACAATGAGAGAAGGTCTTGCAAAACTTTCGTCATTCTTGGCGCGCCCTTCAGACTTCGACCCCCTAAGTTCCCTCCACACTTTGTCATCCCAGACGGCGCCCTCCACACCCGTCATCCCGGACGCGGCAGCGAGCCGGGATCCAGCTGCTCGGTGGAATGTCTTGCCTCAGGTAAATATTCAACGCGCGGTGGTTTACTGGATACCGGCTCGGAGCCTGCCCCGGCCTACGAGCCGGGGACCGGCATGACAAGAAACACATTTTCTCCAGACACAAAAAACCCCGCCGCAGCGGGGTTCTCTACTTTCCCTTCAGAAGGATAACAGACGCTTACGCTTCCATTGCCGCCCGAAGTTTTTTCATTGCCGCTTGCTCTAATTGGCGAATCCGCTCTGCAGACACACCATAGCGATCAGCCAAGTCATGCAAGGTGGATTTGTTCTCGCCCAGCCAACGACATTGCAGAATATCCCGGCTCCGCTCATCCAACTCACTCAAAGCATAGCTAAGCTGCTGATGGTTACTCGCTTCCCAATCGCTGGATTCCAGCAGGTCAGCGGGGTCATTACTGCGATCCTCAAGATAATGGACGGGAGCAACAGGACCGGTTTCATCATCCGCATCGGCATCAAAGCCAATATCAACCGAACTGAGCCGACCTTCCATACGGCGGACTTCAGCCACATCCACACCCAAGTCTTCGGCAACAGCTTGAACTTCGCTATTGTTCAACCATGCCAGCTGTTTCTTAGCGCCGCGTAGATTAAAGAACAACTTACGCTGAGCCTTGGTGGTAGCCACTTTTACGATGCGCCAGTTACGCAGCACATACTCGTGAATCTCGGCTTTAATCCAATGCACCGCAAAAGACACCAAACGCACGCCTTTTTCGGGATCGAAGCGTTTAACGGCCTTCATCAGGCCCACATTACCTTCTTGAACCAGATCAGCCTGAGGCAAGCCATAACCGTTATAGCTTTTGGCGATATGCACTACAAAACGCAGATGGGACATAACCAGCTGACGCGCGGACTCTAAGTTGCCTTGGTAAAACAACTCTTCGGCCAGTTCTTTTTCCCGCTCAGCGGTCAGAACCGGAATACTGCTTACAGATTGAATATATGCAGAGAGGTCACCACCTGGCACAAGCTGCTGTAGCGGCTGCAGTTGGGTGCTGCTCATTGCACATCCTCCTAAATTCGTGTTGTTACCCTTTTCAGGGCGGGCACTTATTAGAGTACCATTTGCCGCAAAGTTCAAGGGGCACGGGGTTTATGACAGGTAACAACGGATAAAAAAATAACGTATTTTGCCCTTCTGCAACGATCAGAGAATCAGAGCCGATTCAGACAGAGTATAAAACCCTTATCATCACGCCCTTCGTCATCCTAGGCGCGTCCTCCACACTCTGTCATCCCGGACGCGCCCCCACACCCGTCATCCCGGACGCGACAGCGAGCCGGGATCCAGCTGCTCGGTGGCATGTTTTACCTCAGGCAGATATTCAACGCGCGGTGGTTTACTGGATACCGGCTCGGAGGCCGGTATGACAACAAAAGGCAGTAACGAAAAGGCTTACAAGGCTAAAACTTAATCCCTTAAGTTATTCCGATCGCCTCTTCTCTCGTACACTCGCCACCGGATACCATCTCCACTCCTTTCACTTCCCGCGACTAGCCTCTTCGTCATCCCCGACGTACCCTCCACACTCCGTCATCCCGGACGCGATAGCGAGCCGGGATCCAGCTGCTCGGTAAAATGTATTACCTCAGGCAGATATTCAATGTGCGGTGGTGTACTGGATACCGGCTCGGAGGCCGGTATGACGACAAAGGGGCACGATGAACAGAAGGCCTTACATAACTTTCGTCATCCAAGGTGCACCCTCCACACTTCAATCCTCAAAGCTCCCTCCACACTTTGTCGTCCCAGACGCGTTCTCCACACTCCGTCATCCCGGACGCGACAGCGAGCCGGGATCCAGCTGCTCGATGGAATGTTTTACCTCAGGCAGATAGTCAATGTGCGGAGGTCTACTGGATACCGGCTCGGAGGCCGGTATGACCGAAAAAGCAGTGATGCGACCCTGCGCAACAACGACGTCCTTCTCACCACAAACTCGCCCGTCATCCCGGACGCGATATCGAGTCGGGATCCAGTTGCTCGATGGAATGTTTTACCTCAGGCAGATAGTCAATGTGCGGAGGCTTACTGGATACCGGCTCGGAGGCCGGTATGACGACAAAGGGGCACGATGAACAGAAGGCCTTACATAACTTTCGTCATCCAAGGTGCACCCTCCACACTTCAATCCTCAAAGCTCCCTCCACACTTTGTCGTCCCAGACGCGTTCTCCACACTCCGTCATCCCGGACGCGACAGCGAGCCGGGATCCAGCTGCTCGGTGGCACGTCTTACCTCAGGCAGATAATCAAAGTGCGGTGGTTTACTGGATACCGGCTCGGGGGCCGGTATGACGACAAAGGAGCACGAGGATCAGCGCGGCTCAATCAATTTCAGTTCCCGCCCCACTACCAGCCAGGCGCCGCCCAACCCCAGCAGTGCACCAAAGGCCCACATCAGGATCGAGTCGATAAACCCTAAACCCAGCAACGAGAATTGGCTGCCATATAACGCACTTAAATGGCTAACCGGGCCAGAGAGCCAAACCAGGCTGCCTTGCACTAATATCCACGCCAGTAATCCTCCGCCAAGCCCATACCACAAACCGGTATAAAGGAAGGGGCGCCTGACAAAGGCATTGGTGCCACCAACCAGCTTTACCACCAAGATCTCAGCCCGGCGGCTTTCAATGGCCAGTTTGATGGTGTTGCCGACAATCAATAACACCCCCATCCCCAGCATCGCGGCCAGGGCTAAGGTCATTCGACCCAGTAGTTCGGTGATGCTGTTCAGGCGCTGAATCCACTCCATATCCAGCTTGATCAAATCCACCTCGGACAGTTGCGAAAAGTCTTTCTCTAACGCCGCGACGGCCTCGGCAGAGCTATGATCAAATGTCGGGCTAATAATCAGCACCCCCGGCAAAGGGTTGGCATCCAGCTCATCCAACACCTCGCCAAAGCCAGAGCTTTGCCGAAATTCTTCCAACGCCTGCTCGGGCGACACATAATCCACCTTGGCAATGCCCGACTTTGCTGACAAGGTCTGGGCGAGCTCTTGGGCTTGCGGGCCTGATACCCCGGCTTTTAAAAACAACGACAGCCGTGCCGCCCCTTCCCAGCCACCACTTAGCGCTTCAACATTTTTCAAGCCAACATGTAGCCCCGCCGGCAACGCCAGTGCAATGGCAATCACCAGCCAAGTCATTAAGGTCGTAGCAGGACGGCCGGTCATGCGTTTAAGGCTATCTAAAGCTACTTGGCGATGATGACTGCGGTAACTGGCCAGCCGATCTCGCAACCCCTGCTTACGCATCCGCGCACCGGGAGCGTCTCGCCGAGCAGGCTTAGGCGCGGTTAACGCGCCAAGGCGACGTTTTTTAGTCATCTGCCACCCCCGCTGTTATCAGCTGCCCTTGCCGTAGGGTAATCAGCCGATAAGGCATACGGGCGATGAGCCCCAAATCATGACTGGCAATTAATACGGTGACACCTACCTGATTAAACTGCTCAAAAAGACGCATGATTTCAGCAGACAGCTGAGGATCCAGGTTACCCGTGGGCTCGTCGGCCAACAGCAACTCGGGCTTATTAACCACCGCCCGGGCGATCCCCACCCGTTGCTGCTCACCGCCCGACAGACTGATCGGGTTTTGGCGCTCTTTGTCCAGCAACCCAACTTTATCCAACGCGGCCCGCACTCGGCGGCCCACATCCCGGTGGGCATAACCGGCAATAATCAATGGCAAGGCGACGTTATCAAACACACTGCGATCAAACAGTAATTGATGGTTTTGAAATACCACCCCCACTTTACGACGCAGTTCAGGAATATGCCGAGCCGACATATTGGTGAGGTTACGCCCACCCACAATCACCTGACCTGACGATGGCCGCTCCATCATCATAATCAACTTCAACAAACTGCTTTTACCCGCGCCACTATGGCCGGTTAAAAAGCGCATGTCGCCACGGGGAATATGAAAGCTCAATTGTTTGAGCGCCTCAAATCCTCCAGGGTATCGCTTGCTGACCTGATCAAACTGAATCATGTGATTCGCCAATATCCTCGCTTGCTACACTTATTCAATACTGGATCCCGGATCGCTATCGCGTCCGGGATGACACTTGTGGTGATATTGCGTTGCTTCAGCATGTAGCTTTGAATCCAGTCTAGGACGACAAATATTATGCTAACACTCGCAACACCATTTTCTGTCACACAAGCGAACGTCATGTTTTTCGTCACCCAGCATCGCTTTGTCATCAACCCGGCTTCACCTTCTTAGTTAGCCCAGCCTCGTTTTCTTCATCACCCCGGCCTCATTTTCTTCGTCATCCCGGCCCCCGAGCCGGGATCCAGCAGACCTCGCAACCATCCACATCCACTGTGCCACAAGCCAACACCGCAGCAGGATCCCGGATCGCTGTCGCGTCCGGGATGACACTTGTGGCGATTACCTCACTCAGGCCGCTCTTCCCGCCTCTATGCTCTTCGTCACCCAGCATCGCTTTGTCATCAACCCGGCTTCACGTTCTTAGTTAGCCCAGCCTCATTTTCTTCGTCATCCCGGCCTTGTTTTCTTCGTCATCCCGGTCCCGTTTTCTTCGTCATCCCGGCCCCCGAGCCGGGATCCAGCAGACCTCGCAGCCATCCGCATCCACTGTGCCACAAGCCAACACCGCAGCTGGATCCCGGATCGCTGTCGCGTCCGGGATGACGCTTGTGGCGATATGGCGTTGATTCAGTACTTAGCTCTGAACCTGGTCCAGGATGGCGCACTTAAACAATCCAGATTTTTCCGATTTGGCTAACGCTGTTCTCCGCCGACCAAACAACGCACCACTAAACCCATCGGCCTCAGCGCGACCTCCTACACCGCTCCCTGTAGGAGCGGGCGCCGACCGCGACAGCCTACCTCAGCACCACCAAAACCCATCGGTCTCAGCGCGACCTCCTACACCGCTCCCTGTAGGAGCGGGCGCCAACCGCGACAGCCTACCTCAGCACCACCGAAACCCATCGGCCTCAGTGCGACCTCCTACACCGTTCCCTGTAGGAGCGGGCGCGCCGACCGCGACAGCTTACCTCTGCACCACCAAAACCCATCGGCCTCAGCGCGGCCTTCTACACCGCTCCCTGTAGGAGCGGGCGCCGACCGCGACAATAAACCGTCTAATCCTGCGGTGGAGCAGTTCTCCGCCAACCAAATAAAGCACCGACAAACTCTTCCGCCCGAAAAGGCCGCAAATCGAGAATCCCTTCACCCACACCGATAAAACGGATGGGCATTTCCAACTGTTTAGAAATCGCAAAAACAATACCGCCTTTGGCAGTGCCGTCCAATTTCGTCAACACCAACCCAGTCACGCCAACGGCTTCCTGAAAATGTTTAGCCTGAGACAAGGCGTTTTGCCCGGTGCCCGCATCCAACACCAACATCACTTCATGGGGAGCTTCAGGATCAATCTTCTTCAAGACCCGAACCACCTTTTTAAGCTCTTCCATCAAGTTGTCTTTGTTGTGCAGACGGCCCGCGGTGTCGGCAATCAAAATATCCACACCTCGCGACGTGGCAGCTTGCAGGGCGTCATACAACACTGAAGCACTATCCGCGCCGGTATGCTGGGCGATCACCGGTACATCATTACGCTCGCCCCAAACCTGCAATTGCTCAACCGCGGCAGCCCGAAAGGTATCCCCCGCCGCCAACATGACCGAACGCCCGCCCGCCTGAAACTGCTTGGCCAGCTTGCCGATCGTCGTGGTTTTACCCACCCCATTCACGCCCACCATTAAAATAACGTAGGGCTTATCACTATGGGGAATCACCAGCTCCTGCTCTGCAGGCTCCAGCAACGCGCTCAATTCTTTTTGCAGGGCAATATACAGCGCTTCAGGGTCAGCCAACTCTTGGCGAGACACCTGACGGGTCAAGTTGCCAATAATCTCCTGGGTCGCATCCACGCCCACATCGGCCATTAATAAATGGGTTTCAATTTCTTCCAGTAACTCGTCGTCGATCTCTTTGCGGCCAAGAAACAAATTGGCCATGCCCTCGCCAAGCTGGGCACCGGTTTTACTAAGCCCATCGCGAAAGCGCACCAACAAAGAAGCCTGCTCTTCTGGCGATAACTCCAAGTGTTGCCAGGGAGCAATTTCTTCATCATTAATAAAGCCTTCAGCGGCGGCCAGGTCTTCCTCTGAGCCCACAAAGCTTTCTTTTAGACGCGCAAATAAGCCCTTTTTCTTTTCTGGGCCTTGAGATAAATCGGTATCCTGATCAGTCATGCAGAGTTAAACATCCTGGGTAACGGGCTTGGCCAACAATGGCAAGCCAAACAACAATGATGCCACCAAATCAGTCCAATAAATGCTCGCAAGGCAAGCGTACAAAGGACAAGAACTGGTAGGAGACCTCCCACACCGAGGGCGGCTGGGGGTTTACAGCAAAAGTAAAAACCGTATGCTACCACTTCTCTCTTTAGCAGGCACTGGAATCACCATGGCCGCCAGGCACAAGCCCCGTAAACCCTCCCAAACTCAAGGTCAGCTGCGCATTATTGGCGGGCAGTGGCGGGGGAGAAAGCTGCAATTCACCGAAGCAGAAGGCCTTCGCCCCACTGGTGATCGCATTCGTGAAACCCTCTTCAACTGGCTGGCACCCTCTATACAAGGTGCCCACTGCCTGGATTTATTTGCCGGTTCCGGCGCATTGGGGCTAGAAGCCCTCTCCCGCGGCGCGGCCAGTTGCGAGCTCGTTGAGCTTAACCGCAACAGCGCCCAACACATTGCCCACCACCTGCAGACCCTTAACGCCAGCAATGGCAGCGTGCATGTACGCTCGGCGGAAGCGCATTTGCAGCAAAGCCATTCTCACTACGACATCATCTTTCTCGATCCGCCGTTCAAACAAGACCTGATAACCCAGATCCTGCCATTACTTGCAAAGTGCTTAAAAAACGGCAGCCTGATTTATTTAGAAACCGCCAAAGATGAAGTCATACCCGCACTGCCCAAAGAATGGCAGCCGCTAAAGCAAAAACAGGGAGGACAGGTGGGCTATCAATTGTTCGAGGTTATTGCAGAGTCATAACCCCCAGCTCGACAAGCGAACTGGGGGCCGCGCAAACTTATACTTCCAGAGTTTGCCAATCCACTTTCAATTCTTTAGCCCATGTCTTAATGGTTTTATCCACCTGCGGGGCTTTCGATTTGGTGATTTCGCCGGTTTTAGGGTGCTTAAATTGACGAACCGGCCGCGGGCTTTGCTTTTTGCGTGCCTTAGGCTTAGCCGCACTTTTAACAGCCCCTTTCGTCGCTGCTTTTTTAGGACGACCTTTTTTAGCCGGTGCCACCGCACTCTCCGTTAAAATAGCCAACAGCTCGTCTGTGCTTTGACCATGTTTTTTCATTAACGCCTGCAACTCAGAAATAAACTTAAACTTTAAGTCGAGCGCTTTATGCTCTGCTTCCAATTGTTTTTGAAGCTGTTCAATATTCATCGTTATGGATAACCTTTTTAATTAAAAACCGAAGTCATAAAGACCATTATCAATTGTAAAAGTGCTTATTTATTGAAAATAATTAAAACAGCGCAATCCTTGCGGCTTTATAATTCGGCCGGATTTTACCGAATAATTTTATTAATCACAATTTCAGCTTATTAACTCATTATGCCGAGCTACTAATTATTTAAACGGATTTTTATTTTTTATCAGACAGACCATATCCGCTTCATAAATATTTTTTACTTCAACACTTCATTATTCAGAATAGCCCAGCACTACAATACTTCGCTGTGGTCATACCGGCCTATCTCTTTATACTGGCACCTTTCTTTGCTTTACACCGTCATACCGGCCTCCGAGCCGGTATCCAGTAAACCACCCAGCGTAATATAAACACCGAGGGTAATTTAACTTCCGAGCGACTGGATCCCGGATCGCTATCGCGTCCGGGATGACTAGATACGGCGATAATTCTTTGTCATCATACCGCCCTATCTTTATACCAGCACCTTTCTTTGCTTTCACCGTCATACCGGACTCTCTCTTTATACCGGCACCTTTCTCTGCTTTACATCGTCATACCGGCCTCCGAGCCGGTATCCAGTAAACCACTCAACGTAATATAAACACCGAGGATAATTTAACCCGAGCAGCTGGATCCCGGATCGCTATCGCGTCCGGGATGACTAGATACGGCGATAATTCTTTGTCGTCATACCGCCCTATCTTTATGCCAGCACCTTTCTTTTCTTTACATCGTCATACCGGCCTCCGAGCCGGTATCCAGCAAACCACCCAACGTAATATAAACACCGAGGGTAATTTAACTTCCGAGCAGCTGGATCCCGGATCGCTATCGCGTCCGGGATGACGAAAAGCTTTGGCAAAACCTCTTCCCAAATTCTGACAGAATGACAAAACACTAAAACGCCTCTTTGCAGTCATACCGCCCTCTCTCTTTATACCGACACCTTTCTGTGCTTTACACCGTCATACCGGCCCCCGAGCCGGTATCCAGTAAATCACCCAACGTAAGATAAACACCGAAGGTAATTTAAATCCCGAGCAACTGGATCCCGGATCGCTACCGCGTCCGGGATGACAAAACACTAAGAGGCCTCTTTGCAGTTATACCGGACTCTCTCTTTATATCGGTACCTTTCTTTGCTTTACACCGTCATACCGGCCTTCGAGCCGGTATCCAGCAAACCACCCAACGTAATATAAACGCCGAGGGTAATTTAATCCGAGCAGCTGGATCCCGGATCGCTACCGCGTCCGGGATGACTCATGCAGAGTAGACGCACCCGGAATGACGAAAAGCTTTGGCAAAACCTCTTCTCAGATTCTGACAGGATGACAGAGCATTAGGACACCTCTTTGTAGTCATGCCACCCTCTTTATTTATCCCGACACCTTTCTTTGCTTTACACCGTCATACCGGCCCCCGAGCCGGTATCCAGTAAACCTCCCAACGTAATATAAACTCCGAGGGTAATTTAATCCGAGCAGCTGGATCCCGGATCGCTACCGCGTCCGGGATGACTCATGCAAAGTAGACGCACCCGGAATGACGAAAAGCTTTGGCAAAAGCTCTTCCCAAATTCTGACAGGATGACAGAGCATTAGGACATCTCTTTGCAGTCATACCACCCTCTTTATTTATCCCGACACCTTTCTTTGCTTTACACCGTCATACCGGCCTCCGAGCCGGTATCCAGCAAACCACCCAACGCAATATAAACTCCGAGGATAATTTAAATCCCGAGCAACTGGATCCCGGATCGCTATCGCGTCCGGGATGACAAAACACTAAGAGGCCTCTTTGCAGTTATACCGGACTCTCTCTTTATACCGGCACCTTTCTCTGCTTTACATTGTCATACCGACCCCCGAGCCGGTATCCAGTAAATCACCCAACGTAATATAAACACCGAGGGTAATTTAACTTCCGAGCAGCTGGATCCCGGCTCGCTACCGCGTCCGGGATAACTCATGCAGAGTAGACGCACCCGGAATGACGAAAAGCTTTGGCAAAACCTCTTCCCAAATTCTGACAGGATGACAGAGCATTAGGACATCTCTTTGTAGTCATACCGGCCTTCGAGCCGGTATCCAGTAAACCACCCAACGTAATATACACACCGCAGATAATTTAACTTCCGAGCAGCTGGATCCCGGATCGCTATCGCGTCCGGGATGACTCGGGGAGAGCTAGCGGCATCGATGACTTGGGTAGGGGTAGTCGCCGGGACGACTACAATGGAGAAAAGAATCCAGAATAAGCAAAGAAAAAGGGCGTACCTAGGTTGACGATAAAACACAACAACCTAGAACAAAGGAACCCCATTACGCCCTACCGTAACGATCCTCAAAACGGACAATATCATCCTCACCCAAATACGATCCCGATTGTACTTCTATCAATTCCAAGGGGATCTTACCGGGGTTTTCCAAAGCATGGACTTCACCTATTGGAATATACGTTGACTGATTTTCGGTCAGCATAATCGTTTTTTCGCCAATAGTGACCTTGGCTGTACCCGACACCACAATCCAATGCTCGGCCCGGTGATGATGCATTTGCACCGACAATTTGGCACCCGGTTTTACGGTAATACGCTTAACCTGATAGCGATCGCCATTGTCAATGGAGTCATAAACTCCCCAAGGGCGATAAACATGACGGTGATGCAAAAACTCACTGCGGTTTTGCGCCTTTAATTCATTAACAATGCTTTTTACTTCCTGCACTTTATCTTTGGCCGCGACTAACACCGCATCGTTGGTTTCCACCACCACCACATTATCCAAGCCCACAGTGGCAACCAAGCGATGTTCTGCACGCACATAGGAGTTTGTGGTGTTATGACTTAACACATCACCGCTAAACACATTGCCCGACGTATCACCTTCACCCACTTCCCATAATGAAGACCAAGCACCAACATCACTCCAGCCTGCAGATAAAGGCACAACCGCCGCTTTATCAGTTTTTTCCATTACGGCGTAGTCAATAGAATCATCTGGGCAAGCCGCAAACGCCGCTTTATCTACCCGCAAAAAATCTGCATCGCGGCTCTTGCCTGCATAAGCCTTTTCGCAAGCGTCATAAATATCCGGTCGATGGGCTTTTAATTCTTCCAAATATAACTGGGCAGAAAATAAAAACATGCCGCTGTTCCAGTAATACTCACCTTCATCGACATAAATCTTCGCCGTCGCTTCATCCGGCTTCTCAACAAACCGTGACACCACAAAGGCATCATCCGCCAATGCGGCACCACGCTGAATATACCCATACCCGGTATGGGGCGACTCCGGCACAATACCGAATGTGACGAGCTTACCCGCGTCAGCCTGAATTTTGGCCTTAGCCACTGCCGCATGAAAGGCATCAACATCTTCAATTAAATGATCCGCCGCCATTACCAGCAGAAGGCAATCACCACCAATAGAATCCAGCGCCTCAAAGGCAGCCAGTGCAATAGCCGGCGCCGTATTACGTCCTTGGGGTTCAAGAATAATAGCGTCTGAACTCGCACCAAAAGCCTGAGCCTGCTGGGCCACAATAAAGCGATGCTCTTCATTACAAATGACCGACAAACCATCATCATTCAAGCCCGCAACCCGCTGCAAGGTGGTCTGTAACATCGTCTCATCACCACATAGCGACAAAAACTGCTTGGGATACAACCCCCGACTTGAAGGCCATAAACGACTGCCACTTCCACCAGCCATAATTACTGCACGCATATCATAACTCCTTTAAAAATAGTTTTTGTTCAACGTGTTCCTGTACTGAACCAAGGTGAGCATACAAAAAGATATTTGCTCTACCTATCGCTATTGGGACTCTTTCATTCCGCGCCAAGTATAAACACCAAATGTTAAACTCAACCCCGAGCAACTGGATCCCGGATCGCTACCGCGTCCGGGATGACTCATGCAGGGTAGGCGGCCCCGGAATGACGAAAGACTTTGCGCAAAACCTCTTCCCAAATCCTGACAGAATGACAGAGCATTAGGACGCATCTTTGTCGTCATGCCCGCACCTTTCTTTTCTTTACATTGTCATACCGACCTCCGAGCCGGTATCCAGTAAACCACCGAGCGCAATATAAACACCGTGGTTACATTCAACCCGAGCTGCTGGATCCCGCCCGGATCGCTATCGCGTCCGGGATGACTCATGTAGGGTAGGCGACCCCGGAATGACGAAAAGCTTTGCGCAAAACCTCTTCCCAAATCCTGACAGAATGACAGAGCATTAGGACGCATCTTTGTCGTCATGCCCGCACTTTTCTTTACATCGTCATACCGGCCTCCGAGCCGGTATCCAGTAAACCACCGGGCGCAATATAAAAACCGCGCTTAAATCCCACCCCGAGCAACTGGATCCCGGATCGCTATCGCGTCCGGGATGACTTGGGCGGGAGTAGGCACGAAGGTCAGAGGGTAATCCCCCAGTAGGCGCACCTATCCCTTTTCTTACAGCGGTCACCCCGGTCCCCGAGCCGGGGTCCAGTAAACCAGAGGACTCAAGCCATACTTTTACACATAGCCATCGGGGTTCTGACTTTGCCATCGCCAAGTATCTTCCATCATTTTCTCTAAACTGCTATCCGCAGTCCAACCTAGCAAAGCTTTTGCCTTTTCAGCATCCGCCCAAAACGCTGGCAAGTCACCACCGCGTCGTGGTGCAAATTGATAAGCAATTTTCTGACCAGTGACGCTTTCAAAACTATTCACCATCTCAAGCACTGAAACGCCTTTGCCCGTGCCTAGGTTTAATGGGTACAACCCCGGTTCATCCAATAAGCTTAATGCTCGACAATGGCCATCGGCCAAATCCATAACATGCAAATAATCCCGTACACAGGTGCCATCCGCTGTGTCGTAATCATTCCCAAAAATCGCCAACTCCGGCAACTTTCCTACCGCCACCCGGCTAATAAACGGCATTAAATTATTGGGAATTCCCTTTGGGTCCTCGCCAATTAAACCCGACGGGTGAGCGCCAATGGGATTAAAATAACGTAGCGCCGCTATCGCCCAGCGCTCGTCGGCAACCGACAAATCCATTAACATCCGTTCGACCATCGCCTTTGATGCCCCGTAGGGACTGGATGGCTGGCCAAGCGGCATGGACTCTTCATAAGGAACCGGCGCATCGGGCCCATACACCGTAGCCGAAGAACTAAACACCAGCTTAAATACGCCCGCTGCCGCCATCGCCTCACACAAGACCAAGGTGCCATGCACATTGGTCTCGTAATACAACAGTGGTTTTTCGACACTCTCACCAACCGCTTTAAGCCCCGCAAAATGAATAACCGCATCAATATTGTGGTTAGAAAATATATCCGACAACACTGCAGTATCACGAATATCCCCTTGGATAAAAAAAGGACTTTCGCCGATAATCTTTTCAATACGATCAAATACAAGTGCAGAGCTATTTACCAAGCTGTCTAAAACCACCACATCATGGCCTAAAGCCAGCAACTCCACTACAGTGTGGCTGCCAATATAACCAGCGCCACCTGTTACTAATATCTTTGCCATAAACAACGACCTAAACTAAATCTGATAGACATAAACACCTTGGTTACATTCAACCCGAGCTACTGGATCCCTGATCGCGTCCGGGATGACTAGGTGTGACGATACCTCCTTGTCGTCATACCGGCCTCCGAGCCGGTATTCAGTAAACCACCGAGCACAATATAAACACCGTGGTTACATTCAACCCGAGCTGCTGGATCCCGGATCGCGTCCGGGATGACTAGGTGCGACGATACCTCCTTGTCGTCATACCGGCCTCCGAGCCGGTATCCAGTAAACCACCCAACGTAATATAAACACCGAGGGTAATTTAACTTCCGAGCTGCTGGATCCCGGATCGCTTATCGCGTCCGGGATGACTAGGTGCGACGATACTTCCTTGTCGTCATACCGGCCTCCGAGCCGGTATCCAGTAAACCACCCAACGTAATATAAACACCGAGGGTAATTTAACTTCCGAGCTGCTGGATCCCGGATCGCTTATCGCGTCCGGGATGACTTCGGCGGGAATAGGCGCGTCTGGGATGGCTTCGTCGGGAGTAGGCGCGTCTGGGATGGCTTCGTCGGGAGTAGACGCGTCCGGTATGACGAAGGTTGGAGCAGGCGCCCGAGGATGACGAAAAAGTAGCCTCTACCCTTCGCAGTCATCCCTGTTTTGAGCCTGGCTCCAAAATACTCACACTCCGCCCACGCCCTATTCCGTAATAGGCGATGCCGTAAGACTCAAGCAATTCAGGGTCATAAAGATTTCGTCCATCCACAATGACTGGATGCGCTAATGTCTCTTTAATTAAATCAAAGTCAGGCGCTTTAAAAACATTCCATTCGGTGCAAACTACCAAAGCATCCGCTCCATTTAAGGCAGATTCCTTTGTTCCCATTAAACTTAATTCTTTTCTATTACCGTAAATACGCTGGGTCTCATTCATCGCTTCAGGATCATAAGCCTGCACTGTCGCGCCCGCGTCCCAAAGCGCCTCCATCAAGACCCGACTCGGCGCATCGCGCATATCATCGGTATTTGGTTTAAACGATAACCCCCACAATGCAATTTTCTTACCGTTTAAATCACCATCAAAATATGCAGACAAGTTAGCAAACAGCTTACTTTTCTGACGAGCATTAACATCCTCAACTGACTTCAATAGTACCGGGCTATAACCCACTGATTCTGCCGAACGTACCAAGGCCTGAACATCTTTCGGGAAGCACGACCCCCCATACCCACAACCAGGATAAATAAAGTGATAACCGATGCGAGGGTCAGAGCCAATCCCTTGCCGCACTTTTTCTATATCCGCGCCCAAACGCTCAGCCAGATTAGAAATTTCATTCATAAAACTGATCTTGGTCGCCAACATACAATTAGCCGCATACTTGGTCAGCTCAGCCGAACGCACATCCATCACAATCAGTTTTTCATGATTACGATTAAACGGCGCATACAACTCCCGCATACGCTCTTCGACGTTAGGATTATCTGTACCAATCACAATACGGTCTGGTCGCTGACAATCGGCAACCGCCGCCCCTTCTTTTAAGAACTCGGGGTTTGATACCACATCAAAACCAATCTCCACACCCCGCTGCGCTAACACAGCGGCCACACAAGCAGAAACCTTATCCGCAGTGCCTACAGGCACCGTGGATTTATTAACAATAATGCGATGCTCGGCCATATGTGTAGCAATCGTGTTGGCTACAGCCAGCACATACCGCAAATCAGCCGAGCCATCTTCATCAGGTGGCGTACCTACCGCAATAAATTGAACGCGGCCATGCTTTACGCCAGCCTCAGCATCAGTAGTAAAGTGCAGGCGACCTGCCTCATGATTTTTTTGCACCAACGGTGCCAAACCCGGCTCAAAAATAGGCACTATGCCTTTTTTCAGGTTTTCGACTCGCTCAGCGTTCACATCCACACAGACAACAGAGTGGCCGACCTCGGCAAGAACAGCGGCCTGCACAAGGCCCACATAACCAATACCAAATACGGTGACTTTCATTAGAAAACAAGCTCTTATGGTAGGGAAAATGCAATATTAACACGTATAAAGCAGCTTGGGCCTTCTCGCTGCAACACAAACATCGCAAAAAATGATTGTAGTAACTATCACAACAAACCAAGCTCAGGCCAAGACCTTCCTGCCACTAAAGGCTTATCAAGTTGCAGCCATTGCGGCATGAAGTCTGCAAAGATCCGGCAGGTTTTCGACATGCTCGGTAAGGGCCTGATGGCACAAGCCTGCGCGATTGAGGATTACGCCCAACGCAGACCTGCCTTCAATGCAGTGGGCCGTGCCATGGTGGAAACCTTCAGCCGGTCGGCCAACGCCCCCTACACACACTGCCTATAGAATTTTAATTGAATTCTCCCGTGCTTCAAATACTCCAATATTTGCCGAATGGTATCATCGGCTGATACCATTCGGCATGGAGAACGATGGCGGAATAGAAAATCTATTATTACTGGATGGATCGATCCTAGATCAAGGTGATGGCTACTGGGTAAAAATTGAAGCTCGGCAGCTTGCGCCAAATCAGGACATTCCGCATGGCATTCGGTATTCACTGACGCTCCATAACCGTTATGGAACTAGGTTGATTGGTTACGACAATGCCCATGCGGTGAAACCACCAAAAAAATTTAAGTACGCAGGCCAGAAACTACCGTACGACCACAGGCACCGTAGCGCAGTTGATAAAGGGGTGCCCTATTTATTTGAAACCGCCCACCAGATGCTGAAAGATTTTTTCAAAGACGTTGATGACGCCATGAAAAGAGAAAAGAAATGAAGACACTCAAAATTGGGATTATGCCCAAAGACAAAATTCGCGAGCGCACGCTGGCTATCGCCAAAGGCGAACTCACACCAAAACCCGGCGACCCAAAAGTATGGTTTACCTCCATGAAATCAATTGCCGAGGTGTTAAGTGACGAAAACAGAGCCCTGCTGCATGTTATTGCACAGACCGAGCCGAATACGATCGCAGATCTTGCGCGGTCAACAGGGCGCAAACCAAACAACCTATCTCGCACCCTAAAGACAATGGCTAACTACGGGATTGTGGAACTGAAAAAGAAGCATAACCGAGTTACTCCTCGCGCGAAGGCGACAGAATTTACCGTGTTAGCCAACTAGCCTAGCCTTTAACGTCTGGCGCTGAACCTGTAGGAGGCCGCTGGCCCAGGCCACCTTCTCTTGCGATGAACCCGCAATTCACCTTGGCCGAGGCCGATGAATTACGCATCGATCCAACCCAAACCCCATCGCGGTCGGCCAAGGTGAATTGCGTAGCAAGAGAGGGCAGCCTGGGCTGGCCCGCTCCCACCAAACAGGTACGCTGTAACACATCACGACACGATTGGGTGGTTTTGTAGGAGGCCGCGCCCGAGGCCGATAGAATTACGCACCAACCCAGTCCAAAAACGATCGCGGTCGGCGCCGCTTCTACACGCTCGGAATTGAAGGCTCTGCCTTACCTTCCAAGGCAGCTTGAACAAGTAACCCCAAAAATTTCGTGAAAGGCTCTATGTTTTGGTTTGTGCTGGCCTCTTCAAGTGCAGCCATGTAATCGTTGCGCTTTTCTAGCGGCACAATCGTCCAAGGGTAACCGCCACTGGCAAGCATCGCATTCATCAAAAAGCGCCCTGTACGGCCATTGCCGTCCATATAGGGATGAATATAAACAAATATAAAATGCCCTAGCACAACGCGCACAGCGGCATTTTCTTCTGCTTTTAATAACTCAAAAAACGCTGGCATTGCATCGCGCACCGCTTCTTTACTGGGCGGAGTGTGCATGGAGCGGCGGATAAAAACGGGCGCATTTCGATAACCCGCCAGATCGGCGGGCTTGTGAATGCCAGCCGCTACTCCGGGCGCAAACATTTCGCGATACCATACGCGATGATCGTTATCGACGACTTCCCCTGCATTATGCCCATCGAGTATTTGCTCTATACTTTTACGCACGGCTTGATAAGCTTGCCAATAGCCTCGGGCGGCCAAAGCATTCAGCCGCTCTTTATCATCGGTATTTTGTTCTGGGTTCCAGTCTCCAGTGCGAACGCGGTTGATCAGCTCTGGCGTGACGCGATAGCCCTCAATAGAGAGCGAGTGATAGGCGTCTGTTACATACACATCTTCAATGTGCTTCATGTATGCGGTTTTATCAACGGTTAGTGAGGGAGATGCAGGAAAGTGCGCTATCACGGTTTCTCTCATATCCTGCCACATAAGCCGAATACGATTCACAGATGGAGATTGCTCGCGCCGCGAGAAGCTTAGGCTTGATTGTTGCTCAAACGGGTCTGTTTCGCGCAAATCATACCCCGCCGCGCGCATTGTACCCATAATGTCGTCGGCAATTTGATTGCGGCCAATATTCCTGAATGCACCCGCCAAGCGGCCAGCAATAGAGCTATGTCCTCCCTCTAGCAATTGCTCCAAGACTTCAGAGGCATCACTGACCATGGATAATGCCGCGCGCATATCGGTTGGCTTTTGAGTGAAGCTTTGTTTACTACAGGCAATCAAAGCAGCGGGAAGGCTATACATACGCAACCCGTTTTTAGTCGTCACCTGAGCCGGTTCAGGGAGTGCAGCGCGAATATCTAATAGTGACGTGCCATGAGGTAATCCGGTTACATTGTTCCGTGCCTTAGTGGCTCGAACTAATAACTGCTTGGGTACAACCATATTCTCGGTATGAAGCGCGATAGATTGCTCAGGTGACAAGCACCAATCGTCGCCTTTTAAATAATTAAGATAAGCTGCACAAAATTGCCAAAAGGACGCATACCAAGCCGTGCTCTCCCCGCGCGTTTCATCAGGGCGTGCAGGCACATACCAGCCCTTGATAACCTCCTCAAGAAAGCCATTTTGAACGAGGCGCTCGCGGTGAGTACGCGAGAGATCGGCAGAACGTATGGCAACTGAACCATTTGCCTGAAGGCCGTAAAGGGCATCTAATGCATCAGCCAGCTTTTCGGAAGGGGTTGCCATAGTGGCTCTTCTCGCTTATCGCGCGCACCTATTGCTCGCTTATTGCGTTGTACCATTATTCGCTTATTATGTCGAACGATAATTCGCTTAATGACCGATATGCTTTGTAGGAGGCCGCTGGCCCAGACCACCTTCTCTTGCGATGAACCCGCAATTCACCTTGGCCGAGGCCGAGGCCGATGAATTACGCACCAATCCAACCCAAACCCATCGCGGTCGGCGCCCGCTCCTACCAAACTGGTACGTTGTATCACATCACGACACAATGGGGTGAACCTGTAGGAGGCCGCGCCGAGGCCGATGAATTACGCTCCAATCCACCCCAAACCCCATCGCGGTCAGCCAAGGTGAATTGCGTAGCAAGAGAAGGCAACCTGGGCTGGCCCGCTCCTTCACGTGGTGATACGGTGCTTTTGTACCATCGCGGTCGGCGCCCGCTCCTACCAAACTGGTACGTTGTATCACATCACGACACAATGGGGTGATCCTGTAGGAGGCCGCGCCGAGGCCGATCGAATTACGCACCAATCCAACCCAAACCCATCGCGGTCGGCCAAGGTGAATTGCGTAGCAAGAGAGGGCGGCCTGGGCTGGCTCGCTCCTACGCATTTTGGTGGTTTTGTAGGAGGCCGCGCCTGAGGCCGATCGAATTACGCGCCCTCACCCCTTGGGAACCCGCCCATACCGATCTTCAAAACGCACTATATCGTCTTCACCCAAATACGAGCCAGACTGTACCTCAATCAATTCCAAAGGTATTTTACCGGGGTTTTCTAAGGCATGAACAACGCCAACGGGAATATAGGTCGACTGGTTTTCCGTCAGCATTAATTCTTTATCACCATTCGTGACTTTGGCAATACCCGACACCACAATCCAATGTTCAGCGCGGTGATGATGCATTTGCACAGACAGCTTAGCACCCGGCTTTACGGTAATGCGCTTAACCTGATAACGCTCACCATTATCTATAGAATCAAACACACCCCACGGGCGATACACATGACGATGCTGACTCACCTCACTGCGGCCTTGCGCCTTTAATGACTCAACAATCTTCTTAACATCTTGAACCTGATCTTTAGCTGCAACCAAAATGGCATCATTGGTTTCAACCACAACAATATTATCTAAACCCACCGTCGCCACTAAACGGTGCTCTGCTCTAATATAAGAATTAGATGTGTTATGGCTTAACACATCACCGCTGCTGACATTGCCAGATGCATCTTGATCGCCAATCTCCCATAAAGAAGACCACGCACCCACATCACTCCAACCGGCAGACAACGGCACCACCACCGCCTTATCGGTTTTTTCCATTACCGCATAATCTATCGACTCATCTGGGCAGGCTTTAAACGCGTCGGCATCAATCCGTAAAAAATCGACATCACGGCTTTTACCCAAATAGGCTTTCTCACAAGCGTCATAAATATCAGGGCGAAAGGCTTTTAGCTCTGCCAAATACACATCAGCAGCAAACAAAAACATACCGCTATTCCAGTAATAGCCGCCGTCATCCAAATACGATTGCGCTGTTGCTTCATCAGGTTTTTCGACAAAACGTGAAACCGCATAAGCACCGTCGCCACTTTCAACACCACGCTGAATATAGCCATAACCAGTATGCGGGGACTCCGGCACAATCCCAAAGGTGACCACCTTGCCAGCCTCAGCTTGTAACTTGGCTACTGAAACGGCAGCATGAAATGCAGCCACGTCTTCTATAACGTGATCCGCAGCCATCACCAACAATAACGGCGCAGCACCATCAGAAGAATCCAGCGCATCGAAAGCCGCAAGCGCTATCGCTGGTGCGGTATTTTTGCCTACTGGCTCTAAAATTATTGAACCTAATTTCTCGCCCATTTCCTGAGCTTGCTGGGCGACTATAAAGCGGTGTTCTTCATTACAGATAACAGAAGTGCTGTTCGACAATCCCTGAACACGAGACAAGGTTGCTTGGAGCATAGTTTCTTGATTTGGAATTGATAAAAATTGTTTGGGGTATAAACCACGACTTGAAGGCCATAAACGGCTACCACTGCCGCCAGCCATAATTACTGCACGCATACTGCGATTCCTTTGCAAAAATAATTGAAACAGCCTGAGGTTGTAAGCAAAAGCCGCCCACTTAAAGCGCAGCGAATGCCTTGCGTCCGACTTCCGATCAGCACGTTTAACATGGCAGCCCCATGTCAAATAATAGCTTGCAAGCCCTTGTCAGCAATGACGTTAAGCAGTTTGAGCGCTGGGCCGGCTGGGCGCGTTTCGCCATGCTCCCACTTGCGTACCGTCGAAGCGGTGGTGTGCAAGTGATGGGCAAATACGGGTTGGCTAAAGTGTAATGCCTCACGCAGGTGTTTAATGTCGCTTGCACTGAACTCGCGCACTGGCGGCGGACAAAGTGCGTCAAACTCTCGCATCGTCACTTTGCTAACCGCGCCAGCCTCGTGCAATGCGGCCAAATCACCCCGCAGCGATTCAATGATTTTACTCGTCACAACATACCTCCAATAAAACACCAGCTTGTAATGCTGCTACCAACTCCTTAGACGAAAGCGCCAGAAATACCTTGCCGACATAGTGCAGCGCTTTTTTCTCGTCCCGTGTAATATTCGCCTTGTCGCGTTTCGGGAACCCATGCAGGAAAACATAACGACAACCGACACGGGCCGATAGTAGCGTACGGTAGCCGCCACTCTTACCCGCCCCCGGACGGGCTATCCGCTTTTTGTAGAGATGGCCGCCTAAATCGGCATCTATCAGCCCCCGCTCCATCTCCTGGGCCGCCTTGCACAAGACCTCATTGGGCAGCTTTTCGCTCGCCTGCCACCGTGCGAAGTCCTTTCGCTTTAAGATTGCCATATCTCTTCAGCCTCAAAACTATACCCGTAACGGGTATTATTATCTACTCCTTGTAAACAGATCGCCACCCAAGCCACCCGTAAAAGCTACTTCAGCTGCGACGAATCTTGAATCTAATACCACAACCTTTCTCGTCAGTCCTCCAGCATCCGGCGTACTGCTTCTGACCTTCTCGTCAGACTTCCGACACCCGGCGTCAGACCTTCTTTTACTCTATCGCCAAACTGCCAAGGTATTAAAACCCAAACGCTTTTTCACAAAATAAACCGCAAGTAAATTTTGAGTCGCTACGGCAATCGCTGTGCCAATCGCAGCACCAACAATACCGAACTGCGCCGTTAAAAACCAAGTGAACAGTAGCGCCAACGTTCCCGAGATTAACGTCACATTGCGCATATCTCGTTCGTGGCCAGACATCATCAGCAGAAAACCAACGGAACCCGTCATCGCATTAATAAATTGGCCAATCGCTAAAATCTGCAATAATGCGGCACCTTCTGTAAATTCCGCGCCAAATAGACTCATCAAAAATGAAGGGAAAACCAACATGACACCAATAACGGGAAGGGCGAATAAGCCAATCAATTTAACCGACTTAATCGCCAAACTTTCTAGCTGAGCCATGTCATTGTTGCGGTACAACTTAGCAAATCGTGGCGCCACAACCAAATTAACCGCTATCAATATAAAACTACTCAGCATCGCAGTCCGTTGCGCAACCGCCAATTGCGCTAAAGCCTCACTGCTCACATAGGCGCCCGCCATAAACTGACCTGACCACTGCACCATTTGCGACATAATCACAACGACCCATAATGGGCCGCAGCTAGCAAACAACTCACGCCATGAGATCGTTGACCTGCCTTCACGGGGCCGAAACCAATAAAACAGACTAAAACCGATAGCACCCACCGCAATAGAGGCAAAAGCATATACCCCCGCCAATTGCGCTGCAGATGAATATCCAACCAGATATAAACTAAGAATAAGTAATAAATTGATCGCAATATTGAGCACAAAAATAGACGCAGACACACGCCTCAATCCCTGCAATGCCATTGCTGAAATAGTCAATACAGACAGGCCAACAACCCCGAAAGCCATATATTGCAATACCGGCGCAAGCTCGGGCTTAGAAAAAAGCGTTTCAGCAAACAATGGCGCACAGAAATATAAAACTATCGCGCTGAATGAGCCAAGTAACAGGATTAAAAATACAGATTTTAACGTTGTATTTACCGCAAGATCCGGTGCACTTCCGGTATAACGCAAAACCGTATTATCTAAACCAGCACGTGAAAATGCAGAGATAATGGTAATAACAGAGAAGGCTAAAAAATAGTAGCCTGACTCAGCCGCACCTAAATGGCGAGCTATAAAAAAGGTCGCGGCAAAACCACTTATCGCACCTAAAACGCGGATGACAAAGGCGGCCGCACTACTGACTAATAGGTCTCGATTATCAGCGTTCGCTAAAATATGCTTTACTTTTGAAGGAAGCAAAAGGATTACTCATGAAAAAATTAAAAATGCATGTCTAATATTAGCGACTCGGCACCCATCTCATTCAACTAGAAAGCACATACTACTAATTAGTCGGAGCAAGACAATCTACATAAACTGAAAATCTCCCTTTCAAAATTTCGTAGAACTTTCTCACAATCGATATTCTCTTGAGCGTAATCCGCGGCCATTTTATTGGGAGTGTCACGTTTCAAAGCACACTCAATCCCATCAATTAAGGCGTCTACATCTTCCGGCTCAACCAACTCAGCAATTCCCGCGTATTCACTGCAAAGTATTCCTAGCTCTGTATCAGCCTCCGCAGTAATAACAGCATTGCCGCCAACAGCTAGTATATTCGTTAATTTAGAAGGTAGCACGGCATCAGCTACCCCACGCTTTTGAATCACCAAATGGCAGTCCGCAGATGCTAATAAAATTGGCAACTGCTCAAATGGCAACAATGATGCAAAGTGGACATTTTTTAAATCTTTACTAGCTGCTAAAGTCTTTAACTTGTCTTTGCCCGCACCATCGCCAACAATTACAAAATCATACGGCTTATCACATAATTTCTCAGCAGCCTCTATGACTTGCTCGAGTCCTTGCTTATCGCCAATATTGCCAGAGTATAGAACCATTTTATTTCCGGCAGTAACACCTAGCTCACTCCGTAATTGTTCAGAAGGGGTAACTCCAATAAACTTTGAGGTATCAGACCAATTTGGAAAAAATATAAGCTTCTCTTTAGAAACTCCTTTTTCCAGCGCTTTGCTCATCATAGAGAGTGAGATTGTAGACACTCGCTCAAAACTACGCAGCACCAAATTCTCAAAAACTCTCGCAAACTTACTAACTAAACCATCATTCGCCATACCAAGACCAAACATAGCGTCAATTTC
Organism: Spongiibacter sp. IMCC21906; assembly: GCF_001010805.1. NCBI lineage: Bacteria > Pseudomonadati > Pseudomonadota > Gammaproteobacteria > Cellvibrionales > Spongiibacteraceae > Spongiibacter > Spongiibacter sp. IMCC21906. Next base: position 164,220 of record NZ_CP011477.1, read on the forward strand.
ATAGTCTTGAATATGTAAAATACTTTTGGCGCCACACAAGCGAGACACTAACGCACACATAGGCGAGGAAAAGAGCGAAGGAACTGGATTTATAATAATAGTTGGCCGCCAAAATAACTGACCAAGTAAAACAGGAAACGTAGACAACGCGAAACTAAGCAAATGTATTAGTCGTTTAATTGTTGTTATATCACTTGGTACGTATATTGGGCAGCGGCGCACATGAACACCATTAAGCACTTCTACTCTATAGCGGAAGCGACTATACGGGTGTTGAATTTTCCACTGGGGGTAATAAGGTGGCGCGGTAATCACCCTAACTGAATGCCCTTGCTCAGCAAGCCACTCAGCCATCTCGCCAGTATATTTTCCAATACCCGTCATTTCAGGCGCGTAATTTAATCCAACTATCAGTATTTTCATTTACGCCTTGCCACAAGCAGTATAAAAGTAGTCTTTACTGTACTGATGAACATCTGGACTACTGAGAATTTCATCAGCCGAGCGCCACGTATAATCACTGTGCTGGACAACGGGTAAATTAAGCTTGTCCTTATCCATTACAATTTCATAAGCCAATACAACATAATGAGTGCTTACATCCTCACCAAATACACAGTCGTCATAAAAATGCTGAAAAACGCCTACCCAATTGGCTTTTTCTCTAGAAAACACTAAACCCAGCTCAGTGCCACTTATGCGAAAAAAAGCATCATCTAAACGCTCATTTTTCTGAATCCGCCCTCCAGGTACAAACCAATGATTAGCCGCAGGCCTATTACGCCGCCAGCCTAATAAATAGCCGCCACTAGACGCGTCCTTTACTAGTAAGTCAATTGAAACTAAGGGGAGAGTTGCAATGCCTTGGGAGAACACTTGCTCATCAAGCCAGCCGCTCACAGACGAATATCCGACTCATGCTTCAAAAACCAAGCATAAGTTGAACGCAAACCTTCTTCTAATGATGTTTGAGCCTGCCAACCCATAGCCCCTAAACGTGAAACATCCATTAATTTACGCGGTGCACCATCTGGCTTACTTGTATCAAAAACAACTTCCCCTTTAAATCCGACGACCTTGGCCAAGGTATGTGCCAACTCTGCAATAGTGCAGTCAACACCTGTACCCACATTAATATGTGACAGCATAAGCTGAGTATTAGCATCGTAGGTTTCTTTATCGAGATTCATAACAAAAACAGATGCTTCCGCCATATCATCCACATGCAAAAATTCACGCATCGGCTTACCCGTGCCCCACACAACAACCTCAGCGGCGTTACTTTTAGCAGCCTCGTGAAAACGACGCATCATCGCTGGTATTACATGACTATTTTCAGGATGAAAATTATCATTCTCGCCATAGAGGTTTGTCGGCATCACGCTACGATAATCAACACCATATTGGCGGTTGTAAGATTCGCACAATTTAATGCCTGCAATCTTGGCAACAGCGTATGGCTCATTGGTTGGTTCGAGTGCTCCGGTTAGCAATGCAGTTTCTTGCATTGGCTGCTCAGCCAACTTTGGATATATGCAAGAAGAACCGAGAAACAATAATCGTTGTACACCAGACTTAAACGCTGAGTGAATAATATTGCACTCGATCATCAGGTTTTCATAAATAAAATCAGCGGGGTAACTATTGTTCGCCACAATCCCGCCCACTTTTGCCGCCGCCAGATACACTTCATCAATCTTCTGGGTAGCAAAAAAATCCGCCACCATTTTTTGATTAAGTAAATCCAAAGAGCCTCGATCTGCTGTGACTATGTCATAACCACCTAAAGACACTAAACGACGCACAATGGCAGAGCCAACCATACCTCGATGACCAGCAACAAATACGCGTTTCATTTAAAAAGCCTCTTAGTTTTCACGAGCAACCGACACATCAAAACCATGGTCTTTTAATAAAGCATGGCGTTTTGCTTTATCAAGATCAGATGCAACCATCTCAGCGCACATTTCTTCAACAGTGATCTCAGGAACCCAGCCCAGCTTGGCTTTTGCCTTACTCGGATCGCCTAACAAGGTTTCAACCTCGGCTGGGCGGAAATAGCGAGGGTCAACACGAACAATCACATCACCAACTTTAACACCTGGCGCTAAATCCGCATTTACGGCAACAACATTGGCCTGCTCATCTACGCCGCTACCAGAAAATTCAAGCTCAATACCGGCCTCCTGAGCAGACATACGAACAAACTCACGAACTGAGATTTGCTTACCCGTCGCAATCACAAAATCTTCTGCCTGCTCTTGCTGCAACATCATCCACTGCATGCGCACATAGTCCTTCGCATGCCCCCAATCCCGCAAGGCATCCATATTACCTAGATACAAACACCCCTCTAAACCTTGGGATATATTTGCAATAGCACGAGTGATTTTACGAGTCACAAAAGTTTCACCACGACGCGGTGACTCATGGTTAAACAAAATCCCATTACAAGCATACATACCGTATGACTCTCGGTAATTTACCGTAATCCAGTAAGCATATAGTTTCGCAGCGGCATATGGAGAGCGAGGATAAAATGGCGTGGTTTCTTTTTGTGGAATCTCTTGGACCTCACCGTACAACTCAGACGTAGAGGCCTGGTAGAAACGTGTCTTCTTCTCTAAGCCCAATAGGCGAATAGCCTCTAAAATACGCAATGTACCTAAAGCGTCGACATCAGCCGTATACTCTGGACTTTCAAACGACACCGCGACATGAGATTGTGCACCTAAGTTATAAACCTCGTCAGGCTGAACTTCTTTCAAGATACGCGTTAGATTAGATGAATCAGACAAATCGCCGTAATGAAGAATAAAGTTCTTATTGTCGGTATGAGGGTCTTGATAGATATGGTCAACGCGCTCAGTATTAAACGAAGAGGCGCGGCGCTTAATACCGTGAACCTGATACCCTTTTCCGAGAAGAAACTCAGCCAAATACGAGCCATCCTGCCCTGTAACACCGGTAATAAGGGCTACTTTTCCAACCATAGTAATACTCCAAATTCACTTTTTAACGTTAAAAATTTCTTTTGCTTTATCAAGCGGTATCTTCTCAAAAATCTGTAACTTTCCACCGATAGTGGCGTCATAAACTACTCGCCCATCTCGCTCAAATGCATCCCTCGCCATTTGATATTCCACTTCGCTCTGGTCGAGATTAGGAATCCCCCAAAATTGACCCTTCGCAAAATAATTTGGATCAAAATGATCTACGTCTTCTGTCTTTTTCTTTTCTATATCATGCGGCTTACCTTGGGCTTTAAACGAATGATCAACCCCAAAAAGGACGACAGGGTTTGCGCCTGTATAATATGCAAACTGAAGCGCTATGTAAGTGACCGTTGCTGACGATCCAGCCCCCATCGCCAAGTCTTCACTAAATTGGTTGTCCGAATTTGCGAGAAAATAATTCATCGCCTTTCGCTGGCTTCGCGGCAAAAAGTGCCGACATTTCCAGCCTATAAACACTGGGACAAGGGATGACTTAAATGCCTGCCAATTTTGTTGTACAACCAAGTTATTCAAGCAAACAACCAAAGAAGGGCGCCACTTCGTTTTTGAGTAAATCAAGTCGATTTTATTCATACCAATCGACGCACACCCTTCAAAATCGTCAAGCGGGGTGTTATTCAGGCTCGGGCCATTTCCTATAATCAGCAGAGGCCGTCCTTCATAACAGCCCTTCCACTGCTTAATTTTAGGTATCTCGCGAGGAGCAGGGTAAGTGATCCTATCCCACGCATATCGGATAGGCTTAGTCGCAAAAATCAAGAACCTAAGCATAATATACCTACCATCTCCAAAAAAATCTTCGTCACAATAACCTACGCAAAATTTCACTATGATCAAAGCTAACCCTGCTCGCAGGGTCTACAAAACCAAGAGGCTCTCCGGCCAACATTTTTCCCAAATACTCAAGCGAAGACAGAGATATTATTTTTTCATAATTCCCATATTGCCTTTCTAAATACCCACCTTTACGAATAACAACAGGCAATCCTAGCTGCACCGCCCTACCAAATATACCAGACGGCCTGTTCACTGACTGGTCATAGTATGCATAAACGAAGCCAGCATTGGCATAAAGAGCCAGAATCTCAGCATCACTCACATATCGATTCACTAATGTAATGTTAGGAATATTCTTTAACTTTTTTTCGTCCTCTAAATCCATCTTCCCAGCAAAAACCACAGGTATATCCCCAAAGGACGACACACTAGAAATCAACTCATTTTTACAACGCTTTTCATTGAGCGCGCCGAGCACCAAAAGATACCCCTTTTGGCCTAGCACCTCGCAAGGTGTCTCAGACTTACTTTCAATAAAAGGAAGATCCCACAATTGCGGATCATATATGCATTTTGTAACGTAACGCCCCTCATACTGACAGAGCTGCGGATAGTGGATTGATACATAACTTACGCGTTTAAACTTCAAAAGCAACTGTATCAACCGTCGCTTTACCCTTGACTTCAGGCGACTACCTAATAAATCCTCTGTTCTTACAGAAAGGAATAGTGAAGGCCGCCCCAGCAAAGCCCTCAATATAACAAAAGGAGCAAGCGCCAGATGTTGGGAATCTCCATCAATAAGAACAAGTGATTCGCAGCCTATGATATCAGCTATATTAGCTGACTCAGCAACATTGCCCTCTCCCGCTAAAGAATGGCATAGCTCTCCATAACTTTTATAGTGTCCGAGCTTATTTGTTGTAAGAAACAAAAAACCATTAGTCATTTTTATAATCAACCCTAAACAACCACAGACCCTTATTTGCCATCACACCTACAGCGAGCCCGCTAACAACGGCGATTTCAGGAACAAAAAATATTTCAGTTGTCACAAAGAAGTAAACCGCAGCAACAAAAAACAGAAAACTAAACCCCCTTCCATCAGGGTGATTAAGTGACAAAGAAAAAATAACCATTCGGTGAAAAACAAAAAAAACGAGAAAAATAGAAGAGATCAATCCGTAATGCAAGCTCATATAAAGCACCCCGCTATCTATACTATTTAGCAGAGGGAAATCACTATACAATCTCGGCCCTACAGATCGATCACCAAGACCTATTGGGAATAAAAAATAATAAATATGCGAAACAAGGTATTCCAAATAATAAAACCGCTGCGAAAACGACTGCTCAGACGCAACTCCACTACCTGAAAACACTCTAACCAAAGCATCACTTTTAGCAATAATTTGAGAGTATCTTGCCTCATCATCAAAAATTAAATTATAGACGTAGTCAAAAATACCAACCCTCTCCGAGACCCACGCCCCAGATAGAAAAATCGCGACGAGAAAAAATGATTTTTTTGCTGCTCCACTTTTAGATAAACCGCTATAATGCCAAACAGGAAAAACTGACATTGCCAACAAAAATAGATAAATTCTATAATTTGACAACATAGCAAGATAAAAGAAAAATCCTGACAAAATAATAAATACGATTGGCAACCCTAACCTGGATGCTGAAACCAACAAAGCAAGCATAAGCAGAAATGGAAGACGGTATTTATTTGAATACTCTTCATTCAATATCACACCTTGGTGATTAATATAGAAAAGCAAATACAGCGCGAGAATCCCTGAACCAAAGACCAGAAACCAAACTAAGGAGCGACTATCAATCTCGACTTTTTTCACCAACACAAAAAACACAAAAAAATAAATTATCGACCTGACGTGAGAAACTTGATCCGAAAGTGATATCCCATAAAGCAAACCAAGCAAAATAGCCATAAATGGGACAAGAATAAAAGTCGCGTACCCCCACAAGGACAACGCTGAAATAAAGCTGCTCAGCACAGCACGACTGTTAGCGAGCACCACAAAAAGAAGCGAAGGAACCAACAGCAGTTCAAGAAAGTAGAACCCATTAAAATTCAATAAAAGACGAGGGTAATAGGTTCCCGACAAAAGCGCAGACACAAGAATCAGCAGAAAATACACTCTACCTCTGCCTAAAGATGACACATCAAAGCGCGTCATTCTATGTATCCATATTCTTTCATTTCTTTCCGAAAAGTATCCTCAATCAATCGCACGGATTCTTCAGAAAGATGATCTACCCAGCCACCGCTAATCCCCTGCCTCATGAACATTATGTCACTTCTAGTATTGGCAACTTCCTTCCATTTTTTTTCTGACTTTTTTTCCGCCTCCTTCATTGACTCAAATGAAATTTTCTCAGAAATAATATGAAGGGCTCCTCCGGCAGAGACATCAACTCCGACAAAACTAGCAACCTCTGATATCAACTCCATAGGACGAAGCCGAATGTCCTCGTATCTAACCAGAAGATATTTTTTACTATTTTTGTTTATAGACGCCCAACTCCCGACATGCTCCGACCAGCTAGAAAAATTATCAACCTCTCCATTAACAAAAATCTTGCAAAAATCGTCAATTCCCATTTCGTCCGATATTGCGTAATTTTTCTTTAGATAAAAATAGTACGAAACACATACATCCCTCGGGTCGCGCACAACATTAATTACGCACTTGTATCTATCATCAAAATATTCATGACTTTTTAAATATCTTCGCCCCGTCATTGCTCTCAATTTGTATTGGCGAGTTTTATAGACATCAGGGACGTATTTATCTATCGCCTCGATATCAAGCTCCTGCCCATGGTATACCAAGTTTGCAATTAAGTTCCTGAGCCAAGTATTTCCAGACTTGGGGTATGAAACCAAGAAAATATCGGTAGGTCGAAAGTCAATATTATTGCGTGCAGCCAAGCTCAAACCAAGCATAGACTTTACGCCTTGAAAAAAATCATCCATAAACTCTAGAGCTCCATTCTCATGCAGGATCATGCAACTTACCGCTTATTCCACCTGAAATATCGATTATCGAACCATTTAAGAATGGACCTGCCTGCTCTATAACAAAATAAGCGATATCAGCCACCTCTGAAGGACGTCCAAGTACCCCCGCTGGATGACATGCCGCTAGCTCTTCATATTTTTCAGGCGCATCTTTAAAACCATCAACAAGCATTTCTGTTTCAATAGCAGCAGGTGAAATCATATTCACTCGAACCTCCCCAGCCAAATCCACAGCCATCGCTTTTGTCATCGTCTCCAATGCACCTTTAGAGGTTGCATAAGCAACAAACTGTTTTTTTGTCAGCCCCGAATGAATACTACCGATATTAAGAATTGCCCCCTTGTTGAGCTTCAAATTTTCAGCACAAATTTTTGCCAAAAAAAACGGGACAACGACATTCACATTCAATGAGACCTGAAAAGAATGCACACCAAGCTCAGACAAAGGAGCCAGTATTTGTACTGCTGAATTATTTATAAGCCCTTTAAGCTTATAATTAGAAAGCACATCAGCAAGCCAAGCCTTTGCTTGGCATTGAAGATCATCATTTTTAGCCAGATGATCAAAGTCGACTTGAAAATACTCTTCGCAGGAAGCTTTATCCGCACTCAACCCAATACCGATTACAGCATAGCCTTGAGCCGAGAACTTTTCTTTCAAGGCTCGTCCTATGCCACCGTTCGTTCCGGTAATAACCACAGCATTTTTCATGCTTTTATGCCCAGGAATTCAGCAATATGCCCAATAGCTTTGAAATTTGTTTTCTCCACAGCATCTTTGGTGTTTGAACTGTTATGGGAGCCGAACACACACAAAGGGTGACTACGCAAATAACTATCCATAGGAAGCGGCTCAACTTCAAACACGTCTAAAGCGACTGAATGCACCTTGCCCTCTACCAAGGCCGATTCAAGTGCAGTCTGGTCAATTAGTGGACCACGAGCCACATTAACCACTCGAACTCCAGGTTTGCATTTATCGATAACTGACGCATCCAACATATGGAAGTTATGTTTATTAAGTGCACAGGTAAAGACTAAGAAATCGCAATCTTCAACACCATCTGGCCAGGATTTCAACGAAGCAACCTCTGGGGCTATATCTTTTACACCTGGATCCCAAACAATCGAGTTCATACCACAAGCATTTAGGCGTCTTACAGCGTTAGAGCCGATATCGCCAAAGCCAATGACACCGACGGTTTTACTTTCAAGGGAGATGCCGCGATTTTTAGGCCAGCGCCCTTCACGAATACCTCTATCAATGGCAAACGTCTCTCTTGCAAGCGCTATCACGTAACCCAGTGCAACATCAGCGACTTCCGCTCCGAACATATTCGGCGTATTGGTTATTGGTATACCCAGCTCATGGCAAGCGTCGAAATCGACGTTATCTACCCCTATGCCCCACTTAACCGCTGCTTTCAGCTTACCAGCTATACCGGCCTTAAAAACTTCGGCGGTCGCAGGGTCATCACCAATAATCCAGCCATCTACGGTAGGCACCAACTCAATAAGCTCTTCCACCGACAGCGTTTGTGTTACTTCTGGGCATACCGCCTCGAGCCCCATAGATTCCATAATAGGAATAAACTGCTCTTTCATCCCTAGCATCGGCGGGCAAGTTACTAATATACGCATTGAGACTACCTTTTAGCGGTGTTTTAAATGGAGTGCCAAAGCTTCGGCCATAACCCAGTCTTCTGGCTCGTCGATATCTACTGATTCTAAAGCCGAAGTAATATACATCATCGGTTTTTCGCCAATTCTTGCATTTGTTTTGGAGAAAGACTCGCGGCTAAACAAGTACAGACATGAATTTTCTTCAAACCAGGGTTCTAAATCCTGAGTACGCACTAGATCTGCCGGATTGTGATTCACAGGCGTGATATCTTCTTTATAAAATCGAGTTTGAATCTTGTTTACGCTAAATAACGAGTCACTTGCTTTGTCGCGAGCGAAAACCTCAATAGCATCACGTATTGTAGTGCTAGAAATTAACGGATTTGTTGTATGTGTCATTAAGTACAATTCAGACTCCACGTTTCTTATGTCGTCTTCTAAAATAAGATTCATAGACACAAAGTCACCGCATAACTCTTGCTTTCTTTCACGGATGATTATTCGATCAGAAGGAACTAAGCCATTCTCTAATAAAATATGTTTTGCATCGGTATTAATTACCACACAATCAATTTCAGGGACTGCTAACAAAGCATCTAATATCCATTGAAATAATGGCTTACCTGCTAACAATCTAAAATTCTTCCCTTTTACACGCTCACTATTTGCCTTCATTGGCAATAATGCGACTACTCTCTTTTTCATACTCTTCTCTTTCAATATCTTTCGGGTAGAAGTATCTATACTTCATTTCTTGTGAGGCTTTGCGATGCTCATGGTGACCGCGATACGTACCCCAATATTGCATCAGTCTAAACAAAATAATGGATGGGAGCTTTTTTACTAGCACTCCTTTGTCTACGGCTGAAGCCATGTCTTGAAGCACACCGGCAAAGTAGAACCGAAAGAGGTCGGTAAGATTAAAATGCATACCCGGCATGATCTTTTGAAGCGCGTAAGCCTCACGCTCGTAGCGTATTTTTACTTGCCGCCAGCTTTCGTCATGTATGTGGTATACCGGCGCATCCGCTCTATACGCCACACACCCACCACCCTCTTCTACTATGCGACGCGCAAGATACATATCTTCCAAGCCCGTCAATTCTTCGTTAAATTTATACCGCTGCCATGCGCTGCGACTTACCGCCGCATTCGCATTATTGCAAAAGTAGCCCTCTTGCGGTTGCTTAGAATACTCAGGATAAAATTTATTAAATAATTCATTCTCAGAAAATTTTGTTGTATCTCTAGCAACTTGACGGCCGTAGGAATATTCGGCCGTACGATCTCTTAACGGCTGGATTAAATTTTTAAGCCAATTTTCTGTCGCGGGAATACAGTGCCCACTAATAAATATTAAATAATCACCAGAAGAAAATTCACAACCGATGTTTAATGATCGGCCAAATGTAAAATCTTCTTTTTTGATATATGTAATTCGACAACCGAATGATTTTGCTATCTCAATAGTTTTATCTGTAGAGCCTGAGTCAACAAGTACAACTTCAACATCGAAATCTTCTTTCGACTGATCACGGATAGTGGTTAATAGTTCAGGAAGATAGCGCTCTTCATTTAAGGTCCGAATCACTATGCTAGCTATTTCTTTCATACAGCACCGATTTCAAATTCATCTAAACTAACCAGAAAAGTCTTACCGGAGCAGGGGAACTGTTTCATCTCAATATCTGTCAATCCAACGCTAGCCGTTGTGACAAGGATTTTATTCCCCGCAACTGCACAGCTAGTAGGTTGCGGTACCGGTAATTTAAAGTCAGCGACCAATTTACCATCATGTAAACGTCTTTTTGTAACCCGCCAGCCACCCCACTCAGCGTTATAGAGGAATCCATTTTCAATAGCTGAACCGTCTGGCGTAGCGCCATTACTTAAACTAAAGAGCTCATGGCGGGAACTAGTAACACCAGAATATTCCGCATGAAACATGGTTTGAATGTACGAGTCGGCAAAGTAAATAACTGAACCATCTTCCGGCCAAACGAAAGTGTTTGGTATACCTATTTTTTCAATAAGTGTTTCAATAGTGCCGTTTAGATTAATTCTAGAAACCCATCCATTTAGTCCTGAAGGCTCCCACTCCATAACACCAAAAACAATACGCCCTATTGAATCAAGACCCGCATCGTTTGTTCTATGAGTATCTGGCAAATTATAAGAGTACTTTACGAAAGAAATCCCCGTGTCTAAGTTAAACTCGTAAACACCATTATTAGCGACCAATAAAACAACTGCGCCAGCTTCTCCAAAAGGAATTAATATTGCTGACGCCGTATATTGCAATTTATGAATAGATGTTGAGGCAGACCCAAGAACTGATTTTTCAAATAGCTTCCGAGAAAGAATATCAAGCCAAACAAACGACTGTCGAGCTTCTATCCAAACCGCACTTTCTCCCAGCTCACATGAAGTATCATCAAAAATAAAATAGCCCATATTTAGTAAGCGCTTTTACTTGCAAAGCCTCTGAAAATAGTTACAAACACTATTTTTAGATCCAACCAAATCGACCAATTCCGAATATAGTAAAGATCAAATTCAATCCTCTTTTCCATCTTACGAATTGTGTCAGTCTCTCCACGCCAGCCATTCACTTGCGCCCAACCTGTAATGCCAGGCTTGACCAAATGACGCTGCATGTAGCCACTGATTTGATCACGATATAACTCATTGTGAGCAACCGCATGGGGGCGAGGGCCAACAATACTCATTTTGCCCTGCAATACGTTGATGAATTGAGGGAGTTCATCAAGCGAGGTTTTTCTAATAAATGCACCGACTTTGGTAATGCGCGCATCGCCTTTGGTTGCCTGCACCACCACATCGCCATTATCGCAGGTGGTCATGGAGCGAAACTTCCACACGGTAATTTCTTCGCCGTTAATGCCGTAGCGGCGTTGTTTAAAAATTATGGGGCCTTTTGAGGTGAACTTTACTGCGGCCGCAATAAACAACATTGGTACAGCAATCAAACAGAGGATAACCGAGCTTAACAGCACGTCTTCTACGCGTTTAATAACGGCATCAAAAGAGTCAAACGGTGTATCATACACACTGACTACTGGTAGCCCACCTATTTCCTTACTGCGGGCATTGAGCATTTTAAAAGTGAACACATCCGGGACAATATGCACGCAAGAGGAACTGTTAGCCAATTCTTCTACCAACGTTTTAATAGCTTCTTCTTCCCGCATGGGCAGGGCGATATAGATATCATCAAAGTCGCCGTTACGGGCCTGCTTTTTGAGTTGATCAATATTCCCCGTAACTTGCAGGTCTTCTTCCAGCAGTGGATATTGACCAACTGGGACAGTGTCATCGTAAAAGCCAGCTACCTGTATTCCCATCCAGGGACTACCGATAAGACTAGCTGCCAGGGTCACACCGGGCTCCTTGGCGCCGACAATAGCAACTTTGCGGGTGTTAACCCCAGCCCGACGGAACTCCCTCAAGACAATCCGAACAGACACCCGGTAAAAACTGACAGTAATCGGTACCGCAATGGCCCAACTGACCATGATGGCACCACCGTATTCATCGGTGAGATTAAACAGAAAGGCAACAGTCAGCAACGTGCCAAGAACCACTAACCACGTAGTAGCTACCGTGCTAACTTCTTTTAATAAGGATTGACCACGCCATGAAAAATACAAACCGTTTTTATGCGCCACAACATGGTAACTAATAGAAGCGACAAAAGCGGCCACTTGGTAGCACATTTCCCAAGCAATCCCAGCAATGCCAACAAAAATGGACAGCAACCCCCAAATCACCAGTACGTCTGCCAGCTGATGCGCTGCTGTTAGCATTGAATGATGCTGTTTGATAAATCCACCACTGGCAGTGCTTCCCACTGCGCTGACTGGCTCAGACTTCACTGCAATTCCCTCGCATTCCCGTTCTGCTGCTCATATCAATCAGCACCCATTCCATTTCAAAGCAACCTTGCGTGCTATGGCATTAAACACAAATTAACGAGCTTAACCGTCTTCAATCACACGTTTTGGGCATCCGCCTCAATGAGGGGCGCAATTTTGCGCCATTTTCGCGCAAATTCCAACAAAATACGGTAATCGTTAATATCTTGACTTCAGTTAGTTGGCCAGCAATAGCCACTTAGATACGGAATCTGGCCGTACTAGAGTACTCACCGCAACATAGAGCTAGCAATTAATGCGCCACCAAACCAATTTGCAAAAGATATCATCACTAAGCAGACCTCAAGCACTTTAATTAAGACATGTATTGAAGCAACACACGTCGTCGCTATTCATTTGAAGGGCAGAATTGTGGCAGCCCATTGCTACAAAACGATGACGCTAGAGCGCGCCCGCGTTTAATCGCTGGCAGCAAGCCGCTTGAGAATGCCAGCGGCTCAAACCCCAACACCACCCCCGCTTGCACCACAGCTCCGGTCACAAGAAAGAGGCAACGTTTTTACTCGCTAAGAATATGCACAAACTGCATGCCTTGGCACAATTACTGCTTTTCGTCACCCTATTGCCCCATATAATGTGACACCAACAAGGTGGCATCCTGACGCCAGTGGCCGTATGATTGCCAAGCTCCATGCCCCGGTGCGCCCGGCTTACCGCGCTGGTAGGTCATTTAACCAGGTCAAATAAATACGCTCACGGAAGATTTATGCTTACATTGCGCTCTCGTTATTGGTTTGCCGCATCATTGATGCTAGCGCCACTCTTTAGCCACGCAGCCCCTTGGATAAAAGCCACTGACATTAGTGCCCGCAAACACATCGAGTTTCTGGCGGCCAGTGGGATTATCCACACACCCATTACTCAATGGCCTCTGATGTGGGGCAGTATTTTGCCAGATCTGCGGGAGGCACAATATCGAAAGCTCACAGCCCAACAGCAACGAGCTGTAGATCAATTAATGTCGCAATTTGATGAAGACCGTGCACCCAAACAACTCAGCATGAGTGCCGGTTGGGCAGACCAAGACAATACGGTGTTTGGCGGCTTCGGCGACAGCAACAATACCCCGCAATTTGCCAGCGTGTCGGCCAGCTTTGTAGGCAAACGCTGGGCTGGCGAGCTGAATGTTAGTTACGACATTTCCGACTACCCCAGAGAGCAACGCAAGCTGGACCAAAGCTATTTAGCCGGCGCCTTTGGCAACTGGGGAATCACCATTGGCGCTATTGATCGCTGGTGGGGGCCAGGTTGGCAATCTAGCGCGATTCTATCAAATAACGCGCGCCCAGTTCCGGGCGTTTCTTTACAGCGCAACAAAGCCACGCCCTTTGATAGTGCATTGCTTTCTTGGTTAGGCCCATGGCAACTCCAAGCGTTTATTGGACAAATGGAATCAGATCGGGCGGTCCCCGAAGCAAAGCTGCTAGGGCTGCGTATTGCCGTCAAGCCTTTGCAATGGCTTGAGCTGGCTGCTTCACGAACTGCTCAGTGGGGAGGCGACGGCCGGCCAGAGGGTTTCAGTAACTTTGGCGACTTGGTATTGGGTAAAGACAACCGCGGCAGCAGCGGCATTACCCAAGAAAACGAACCCGGCAACCAGCTTGCAGGACTGGATATTAAACTGGCGTTTGCCGTGCCCTGGGGCACCCAAGGTGCCTATGCCCAGCTAATTGGCGAAGATGAAAGCGGTTATGCACCCTCCAGGTACATTTACACGGCGGGATTGGATGGTAGCATCAGGCTTGGCAATAATAGTCTGCAATGGTTTTTTGAGCGCAGCGACACCCGCGCGGAAGCCCTAAAAAGCGAACAACGTTTTAACTATGCCTATGAGCATGGCGCGTATAAATCCGGTTACCGATATCAACGCCGAGCGCTAGGAGCCAGTATTGATAGCGACAGCACCATTAATACCCTTGGGCTGATTTTATTACTTCCCAGAGCCGACTTAGTGCAGTTCAAATGGTCGTCCATTACGTTGAATGCCGACGGCGGCAAAAATACCGGTTTTAGTGGTGAAGGTGACGTAGTGGAGTTGAGCTATCGCACTACGTTATTGAGTAGCGATATTGAAGTAGGGTATCGCCACATTGATGACAGCATTCGCGCACCGGGCCTTGGCGATAATGGCACCGATACCTTGTTTGTTGAAACAACTTGGCATTGGTAATGAACATAGGCGCTATTGCATTGCTTGGCTCTACTAGCTGCTCATATCTTGACTGGATTCCGGATCGCAAAAAGCGCGTCCGGAATGACAACGGTTTGCTATTCTCGTCACAGCTCCCTCACTTTCCGTCTTTCCCGCGAAAGCGGGAATCCAGCAATGACATAAAGCCTATTGCACTGCATAGCGCTACTGGCTCGTATTTTGACTGGATTCCGGATCGCAAAAAGCGCGTCCGGAATGACGGCGATATTAAGTGCTTTAGCAAGACAGAGCTGGCAGCGCAGGCTCGGAATGACGACTATGCTGAGCGCTTTAATGAGATAGGAGCAGCAGGGCACGTCCGGAATGACAGCGATTTGGTATTCTCGTCACAGCTCCCTCACTTTCCGTCTTTCCCGCGAAAGCGGGAATCCAGAAATGACATAAGAGCTATTGCACTGCATAGCGCTACTGGCTCGTATTTTGACTGGATTCCGGATCGCAAAAAGCGCGTCCGGAATGACGGCGATATTAAGTGCTTTAGCGAGACAGAGCTGGCAGCGCAGGTTTGGAATGACGGCGATGTTGAGCGCTTTAGTGAGATAGGAACATCAGGGCACGTCCGGAATGACAGCGATTTGGCATTCTCGTCACAGCTCCCTCACTTTCCGTCTTTCCCGCGAAAGCGGGAATCCAGAAATGACATAAAGTCTATTGCATTGCATAGCACTACTGGCTCATATCTTGACTGGATTCCGGATCGCAAAAAGCGCGTCCGGAATGACGGTGATATTAAGTGCTTTAGCGAGACAGAGCTGGCAGCGCAGGTTTGGAATGACGGCGATATTAAGTGCTTTAGCAATACAGAGCTGGCAGCGCAGGCTCGGAATGACGGCGATATTGAGCATCATAACGAAACGGGACTGGCAACAAGGTGCGTCCGGTATAACAATGATGCTGAGCACTTTAGTAAGGTGACGGCGCAATGAAGATGCATTCAACTCAATTTTATTATTTGGCAGGCAAGGAATAACTGCATGAAAGTTTCAACATTTTTGGCAGGCGCGCTAATTTTAACCACCGCAGGCTGCACGGTGGTGCCTGGTAGTGACATGGGGCGGATCAATTCTGTGTGGTTTGATGACACCCCTGAGGACTATAAACCTGCCAGTACAAACATCGATTACATTCCCATTAATGCCACGGTGTTAAGCCACTTAAAAAGTCAGCCTGACTATATCCCCCAACGCAATGCGGCCTTGGAACAAGCGATAGACAATTATAATTACCGTATTGGCCCTGGCGATGTGTTAACTATTATAGTTTGGGAGCACCCTGAGCTGACAATTCCCGCAGGTTCATTTCGAACAGCCGCTGAAGGGGGGAATGAGGTTAAAGCAGATGGCACCATTTTCTATCCTTATGCAGGCACCATGGCTGTGGCGGGCAAAACCACAGCCGAAGTTCAGCACCTTCTTCGCGATAAATTGAAAGAAGTTATTAAAAAACCGCAGGTAGATGTTCGTTTAGCTGATTTCCGCAGCCAACGTGTTTATGTTAGCGGTGCTGTACAACAACCTGGAGTGGTTCCTGTTACTGCGGTACCGCTAACACTACTGGACGCCATTGAACAGCAGGGTGGCCTGGCTGCTAATGCGAGCTGGCAGAATATTCAATTCACAAGAAATGGTGAAACACGCACGATCTCACTTCAAAAGCTGTATGAAAAAGGCAGCTGGTCAGAAAACCTGTTATTACAGAACGGGGATTTAATTCATGTTCCTAGAAACGATGCCGATAAAATTTTTGTATTGGGTGAAGTCAATATCCCACAAGGTATGCTGATGTCCCGCAACGGCACCACCTTGGCAGAGGCCCTTGCTACCGCCCGAGGAATTAATGAAAACCGTGCTGATGGTCGAGGTATTTACGTGCTACGCAACGCAGGTGTCAGTACAGATGAAGATGGCTTGCCCGTCTATAACGCAACCGTATACCATTTGAATGCTAATTCAGCAGTCGGCTTTATGTTAGCGGACAGCTTTCCGTTGCAGGCCCGCGATGTGGTCTATGTTGCGCCTGCTCCCATTACCAAATGGAACCGTTTTTTAAGCCAGTTGCTACCCACTATTTTGGCGACAGATAGTATTGGTGATGTTGAGAATAATTAATACGCTCCTTGTAGGTTACATAGCTATTTTTATGCCTACCAATTAAGACAGCGCTGCGCATTTATTAATGGAGAGATTTACAGTATGGATTTTTTTGTAGTTGAGGCTTCTTTATGACAAGTCAGAGCTCGGCGCCAACATCTGGGACGCGTCATCAACAGCAAGACGATGAGATTGATTTGCTGGCACTGTTTGGCACTTTGTGGGATCACAAGTTTTTTATTGCTGCTATCACTGCTGTATTTATGGTGCTGGGTGTTGCATACGCTCTGTTGGCGGCGCCGGTATACCGATCCAATGCCATTATTCAAGTAGAGGAGCAAAAACCATCTTTGCCAGGCATGGACGATGTTACCGAAATGTTTGGCGGCGAGTCTGCCGCTGTCACAGAAATTGAGCTCATAAAAAGCCGCGCCGTTATTGGCACAGCGGTGAACAAGCTCAACCTCGATATCATCACCCAACCCCACTACTTTCCGGTTTTTGGTGCAGCAGTATCGCGCCGATTTAACGGGCTGAACGGCGAAATAGCTTCTCCCCTCTTTGGTTTGAATAGCTATGCTTGGGGCGGTGAGAAAATTTCTGTCAGCCAATTTGATGTGCCCACCCGCTTATTCAGTGAAGAACATACTCTGATTGCTGGCGATAAGGGCAACTTCAGTCTTTACTCCCCTGACGATGAACTCATACTTGAAGGCCAGATTGGGCAACTGGCACAAAGCTCGGGCTATGCGCTTTATGTCGCCACGCTTCAAGCCAACCCCGGCACTCGTTT
The DNA here is from genome assembly GCF_001010805.1 of Spongiibacter sp. IMCC21906. Taxonomy (NCBI): domain Bacteria; kingdom Pseudomonadati; phylum Pseudomonadota; class Gammaproteobacteria; order Cellvibrionales; family Spongiibacteraceae; genus Spongiibacter; species Spongiibacter sp. IMCC21906. The sequence goes on from NZ_CP011477.1 coordinate 181,737, forward strand.
TGAGCTAATCCGCAAGCGCCGATTGAGCGCCATCATTGATTTCCAAGCGGCTGTAGGGGCCAGCGAACGCGGCAAAGACTCTGGCATTATTGCTCTGTCACTGGAGAATACCGACCCCGAAGAAGCAAGCAATATATTAAATGTCATTACAGAAGCCTATGTCCGACAGAATGTAGAGCGACAATCTGCCGAGGCGGCTAAAAGCCTGGAATTTTTACGGGATCAACTTCCTGGCATAAAGAAAGAGTTAGAGCAAGCAGAAAGCCAGCTTAATGAGTATCAAGTAAAAGTAGGGTCGGTGAATATTAGCGCCGAAGCCGAAGTCTTACTGGAACAAGTGGTAGAAATAGAGTCTGCTATTGCAGAACTACAATTACAAAAAGCCGAGCTGGATAGAAAGTACACCTCAGATCATCCCGCCTATCAAGCATGGCGTGAGCAGATGGCCGAGCAAAAATCACGCAAAGCAGAATTGAGCACGCGTATAAAAGATTTGCCAGAAACCCAGCAAGAGCTCATTGGCTTGAAGCGCGACCTGGAAGTGGGCACAGAAATTTACACGCAGATGCTCAATAATATTCAAGAGCTGGATATTGTTCGCGCTGGCACTGTAGGCAACGTACGAATCGTTGACGATGCCGCTGTAAATATTGAGGAACCCGTTAAACCCAAAAAAGCGTTGATTGCAGTTATCGCTACGTTATTGGGTGGCTTTTTGGGCGTCGCCCTTGTATTGGTACGCGCAGCCTTAAATCGGGGCATTGAAAACCCAGAAGATATTGAAGCGTTAGGGCTACCCGTCTATGCATCTATTCCGCTATCTGACGAGCAAAGAAAGCTAGACCGTGTAGATGACAAAGGCAAGCGCCTTCGCAAAGCAAAACACTTACACCCCAATGCCTTGCTCGCGCAACGCAACCCAACCGATATTACCATTGAGAGCCTGCGAAGCCTTCGCACCAGCTTACACTTTGCCATGATGGAAGCACCCAATAACATCATGATGATCTCTGGCCCCAGCCCCAATGTGGGTAAGTCGTTTGTTTCAGGCAACCTTGCCGCCGTGGTAGCCCAGGCAGGCCAAAAAGTGCTACTGATCGATTTGGACCTTCGCAAAGGCTATATGCACAAAATGTTTGATACCAGTCCAGAAAATGGCGCATCAGATGTTTTAAGTAAGCGCATTTCATTAGCTGAAGCTATCAAATCCACCAAGGTTGGCGAGCTCTCCTTTTTACCTCGAGGCACTATTCCACCCAACCCTTCGGAATTATTAATGAGCCAAGGCCTTAGTGATTTATTAAACGAAGTGAAGGATCAATACGATCTGATTATTGTCGATACCCCACCGGTTATGGCCGTTACTGACGCGGCCATTGTCGGTCGGCATTGTGGCGTAACTATGCTGGTGACCCGTTTTGCAATGAACCCAGTGAAAGAGCTGGAAGTCACCAAACAACGCTTTGAACAAAATGGCATTACCGTTAAAGGCGTTGTTTTAAATGCCGTAGAACGAAGGGCATCAGCGTATGGATATGGCTATGGCTATGGCTACTACCATTACGAATACAAATCCGATAAAACTTAAGGCACAAAGGGCTTGATATGCGGATAGCAAGTTGCGCATTTTGCAATGCAGGCTTGCTTGAGGCATTGGGGAAATTTCGCTAGTATTCCCCGCCCATAGCCCTTAGGCTGAACTTATGAAACGTATCGTCTATCCAGGCACTTTTGATCCCATCACTCGTGGCCATATCGACTTGGTTGAGCGGGCCAGCCGTCTGTTTGACACCGTTGTACTGGCGGTGGCCCACAGTGAAAAGAAAAAGCCTATGTTTGACTTGGCCGAGCGGATGCAGCTTTGTGCTGAAGCACTGTCTCATTTAAACAATATTGAGGTATGTAGCTTTACGGGGCTCACCGTTGAGCTGGCGAAAGCGCAAAACTGCGGCATTATTTTGCGCGGGGTGCGCACTGTGGCTGACTATGAATATGAGCTGCAGCTAGCCAATATGAACCGGGCGCTAGACCCCAGCATTGAGACGGTCTTTTTAACGCCTGGGGAATCCCTTTCTTACGTGTCCTCTTCGCTACTCCGGGAAATTGCTGGCATGGGCGGTGACGTGTCCCGGTTTGTGCCTGACAACGTCATGCGCGCCCTGAACTCCCGATTTGCTAAACGAACGTAATCGGGGCTGTTATGGCGTTAATGATCACCGATGAATGCATCAATTGCGATGTCTGCGAACCGGAATGTCCCAACGAGGCCATTTACCAAGGCCTGGATATTTATGAGATAGACCCCAGCCGCTGCACTGAATGCGTCGGACATTTTGATGAGCCCCAATGTCAGCAGGTTTGCCCAGTTGATTGCATCCCCCTCAACCCTGAGCATATTGAGACTGAAGACCAGCTTTTGGAGAAGTACGAAACGCTGATTGCTGTTGGATGAGCCGATTGCCTTCTGCTGCTACCTACGGCCTGATTTATTGAGCCTCCGGGATGACGGGGGTAGCGTGTCGCCATTTTCCCTAATGTCGTCATACCGGCCTCCGAGCCGGTATCCAGTAAACCACCATGCCATAAATATTCTCTGAGGTTGAATTCAGGTCCGAGCAACTGGATCCCGGCTCGCCTGCGGCGTCCGGGATGACAGGGGGGTACATCCGGGATGGACTATGGCGAGGCCCCGAGGGTCAGGATGACGGGGCGCTACAACCACCCTTGTCGTCATACCGCCCCCTCTACGTCATACCGGCCTCCGAGCCGGTATCCAGTAAACCACTGTGCCATGAATAGTCACCGCGGTTGAGTTCAAGCCCGAGCAGCTGGATCCCGGATCGCTGCGCGTCCGGGATGACGGGGGGGAGTTGGTACACCCGGGATGAACCATGGCTAGGCCCCGAGGGTCAGGATGACGGGGCGCTACAACCACCCTTGTCGTCATACCGACCCCCGGCTCGTAGGCCGGGGCAGGCTCCACTCCGTCATACCGGCCTCCGAGCCGGTATCCAGTAAACCACTGTGCCATGAATAGTCTCTGAGGTTGGATTCAAGCCCCAGCAGCTGGATCCCGGCTCGCTGCGCGTCCGGGATGACGGGAGGGGGAAGTTGGTACGCCCGGGATAAACTATGGCTAGGCCCCGAGGGTCAGGATGACGGGGCGCTACAACCACCCTTGTCGTCATACCGCCCCCTCTACGTCATACCGGCCCCTCTACGTCATACCGGCCCCTCTACGTCATACCGGCCCCTCTACGTCATACCGGCCTCCGAGCCGGTATCCAGTAAACCACTGTGCCATGAATAGTCTCTGAGGTTGGATTCAAGCCCCAGCAGCTGGATCCCGGCTCGCTACGCGTCCGGGATGACGGGAGGGGGAAGTTGGTACGCCCGGGATAAACTATGGCTAGGCCCCGAGGGTCAGGATGACGGGGCGCTACAACCACCCTTGTCGTCATACCGCCCCCTCTACGTTATACCGGCCTCCGAGCCGGTATCCGGCAAACCACTGTGCCATGAATAGTCACCGCGGTTGAGTTCAAGCCCGAGCAGCTGGATCCCGGATCGCTGCGCGTCCGGGATGACGGGGGGGAGTTGGTACATCCGGGATGGACTATGGCGAGGTCCCGAGGGTCAGGATGACGGGGCGCTACAACCACCCTTGTCGTCATACCGGCCCCTCTACGTCATACCGGCCTCCGAGCCGGTATCCAGTAAACCACCATGCCATGAATAGTCCCCGAGGTTGAATTCAAGCCCCAGCAGCTGGATCCCGGATCGCTACGCGCCCGGGATGACGGGATTTACAGCATCTCTTTGTCGTCATACCGACCCCCACTCCGTCATACCGGCCTCCGAGCCGGTATCCGGCAAACCACTGTGCCATGAATAGTCACCGCGGTTGAGTTCAAGCCCGAGCAGCTGGATCCCGGATCGCTGCGCGTCCGGGATGACGGGGGGAGTTGGTACATCCGGGATGGACTATGGCTAGGCCCCGAGGGTCAGGATGACGGGGCGCTACAACCACCCTTGTCGTCATACCGCCCCCTCTACGTCATACCGGCCCCTCTACGTCATACCGGCCTCCGAGCCGGTATCCAGTAAACCACCATGCCATGAATAGTCCCCGAGGTTGAATTCAGGTCCGAGCAACTGGATCCCGGCTCGCTACGCGTCCGGGATGACGGGAGGGGGAAGTTGGTACGCCCGGGATAAACTATGGCTAGGCCCCGAGGGTCAGGATGACGGGGCGCTACAACCACCCTTGTCGTCATACCGACCCCCGGCTCGTAGGCCGGGGCAGGCTCCACTCCGTCATACCGGCCTCCGAGCCGGTATCCAGTAAACCACTGTGCCATGAATAGTCTCTGAGGTTGGATTCAAGCCCCAGCAGCTGGATCCCGGCTCGCTGCGCGTCCGGGATGACGGGAGGGGGAAGTTGGTACGCCCGGGATAAACTATGGCTAGGCCCCGAGGGTCAGGATGACGGGGCGCTACAACCACCCTTGTCGTCATACCGGCCCCTCTACGTCATACCGGCCTCCGAGCCGGTATCCAGTAAACCACCGTGCCATGAATAGTCCCTGAGGTTGAATTCAGATCCGAGCAACTGGATCCCGGATCGCTACGCGTCCGGGATGACGGGAGGGGGAAGTTGGTACGCCCGGGATAACAGGAGGAAGTTGGCACGTCTGGAATGACGGCAAGTTTGGGTGGGGCGCTGCACGTCCGAAATGAAGGAAGATTGAGAGCATTTCTACACGTCCGGAGCAACAAAATATTGAAGCGATGACTACCGTATTTGAGTAAAAAATAAAAAGTAAGGATTTAAATCAAAAAAATTTACAGATTTCTTTGCAAATTCTGACACGGCGTCTATATTCTTAAGGTGGCTTAGGATGAGCCTTTGGCATGGAAGGCACTCTCAGGACGAGAGGTCAACACGGGATGGTTTGGCGTTGCCAAGGAGGCGACTGCTTTTCTGCCACCTTTTTATTAGCCGGCTTCTTTTAACAAGAAGCTTACGCACTTTGCTTTACAACATCTGACATAATTATCTGCCCCTGCTTGATCCTTCGCTTTAGCAAGGAGGCTAGCGTATGCATCAACCTGCTGTTTATATTTTGGCCAACCGCCGAAATGGCACTTTGTATACTGGGGTGAGCGCCGATTTGCCCGGCCGGATTTGGCAACATAAACAGCATTTGGTAGAAGGATTCAGTAAACGCTATCAAACACATTTACTAGTGTACTTTGAATGCCATAGCTCTATGTATGAAGCGATTGCCAGAGAAAAACAATTAAAGCGATGGCGGCGGCAATGGAAGCTGGAATTAATAGAAACAATGAATCCTAATTGGCAAGACCTGTACGACACCTTATTTTAAGGCCTTTCCCGAATTTTAATGTATTACCCACTGCCATTATTTCTTTAAAAGGCTTCAGGCTAAAACACTAAGACCTCGCCACATCGAAGGACTAGACAATACACAAAGACCCCGTCATCTCAGCCGGGATATAGATACACTGCGCTAAACTAACTCCCCATGCCCTTTTCTCGCACAGTGGTTTACTGGATACCGGCTCGGAGGCCGGTATGACGACATTAGGGAGGATCGGCAACATGCTCCCTTCGTCATCCCGGACACCGCAGGTGAGCCGGGATCCAGCTACACGGTGCTAAACTAACTCCCCATACCCTTTCCTGCACGGTGATCTACTGGATACCGGCTCGGAGGCCGGTATGACGACATTAAGAAAAATCGGTGACACGCACGTTCCTTTCGTCATCCCGGACGCGACAGCGAGCCGGGATCCAGCTGCTCGGGCTTGATTCAACCTCGGGGACTATTTATGAGACGGTGGTTTACTGGATACCGGCTCAAAGCCTGCCCCGGCCTACGAGCCGGGGGCCGGTATGACGACATTAAGAAGAATCGGTGACACGCTCCCTCCGTCATCCTGGACGCCGCAGGTGAGCCGGGATCCAGCTACGCGGTGCTAAACTAACTCCCCATGCCCTTTTCTCGCACGGTGGTTTACTGGATACCGGCTCGGAGGCCGGTATGACGACATTAGGGAGGATCGGCAACATGCTCTCTTCGTCATCCCGGACACCGCAGGTGAGCCGGGATCCAGCTACACGGTGCTAAACTAACTCCCCATGCCCTTTTCTCGCACAGTGGTCTACTGGATACCAGTTCAAAGCCTGCCCCGGCCTACGAGTCGGGGGCCGGTATGTCGACATTAAGAAGAATCGGTGACACGCACGCTCCCTTCGTCATCCTGGACGCGACAGCGAGCGAAAAGGACATGGAAAAAGCCAAAAACCTGTTCTTCGTCATCCCGGACGCGATAGCGAGCCGGGATCCAGCTGCTCGGGCTTGATTCAACCTCGGGGACTATTTATGACACGGTGGTTTACTGGATACCGGCTCGGAGCCTGCCCCGGCCTACGAGCCGGAGGCCGGTATGGCGATATAAGGAAGTAATCCCCCTGGGAATACCGAGCGAGCTGGTGACACTCACTGCCGTTACTATCGACATTTTGAGAGGCCTTCTAACTTTCCGATAGGGCTTGGACTCAGTACTATGGCTCATCCCACCAACAAAACACGGTCTGACAATGCGATTGTTTCTGTTTTTTACCATCCTGCTCATCTCCTTCGCGGCCCGCGCCAGCGATCCGTTGATTGTGCCGGAAGCGGCTAGCGGTCTGACCGAGAACAAATCGGCAAGCTACAAAACAGCCATCGCCGTCACGGCTAATCCTTACGCCAGCGAGGCAGCAAAGGCGATTCTTGCCCAAGGGGGATCTGCCGTAGACGCCGCGATTACCGCGCAGCTGGTACTGGGTTTGGTTGAACCCCAGTCCTCGGGAATTGGTGGCGGCGCATTTATGCTGCACTGGGATGCCCAGACACAGCAATTGAGTAGCTGGAACGGCAGAGAAACGGCACCAATAGCAGTGGAGGAGTCGCATTTCCTCAATCAACACGGGAAGCCCATGGGCTTTTTTGACGCGGTAATCGGCGGCCATGCGGTGGGCGTGCCGGGCGTCATCGCCATGCTCGACGCAGCCCATAAAGAGTATGGGAAGCTGCCTTGGGCAAGACTTTTTCAGCCAGCCATTGATCTTGCTCAAACCGGTTTTACCCTCTCTCCTCGCCTCCATACCTTGCTGAGTAAAATGCCAAAGGTTGCGGTAAACCCAGAGATCAGCCAATATTTTTTTAACAATGGCCACGCTAAGCCAGTCGGCACCTTGCTAAAAAACCCCGCCTACGCGGAAAGTTTGGCCCTGATTGCGCAAGAAGGAGCAAGCGCGTTTTATCGTGGTGCCCTGGCTAAAAAAATCGTCGCCGCCGTGCAGAGCGATCCAAACCGTTCGGGCAAATTGCAACTCACCGACCTCGCCGATTACCACGCTCAACGTAATGAAGCCGTGTGCACGAGTTTTATGGCATATCAGGTTTGTGGTGTGCCGCCGCCCTCTTCTGGTGGCACAACCGTGTTGGCAATTCTTGGAATACTGCAGTCTTTGGATATTGCCGATAAGCCTTCAGCAACACCCCATGCATTTATAGAAGCCTCCCGTTTGGCCTTTGCTGATCGCAATCATTATGTGGGAGATCCGGATTTTGTGCCGGTCCCAACACTCGGCATGGTGGACCACCGTTATTTAAAACAACGAGCGGCACTGATTGGCACAAAAGCCCACCAAGGAAGCTTTCTCCCCGGCAAGCCACCCGGAGCGCAGCCCAGACAAACAACGCCCTCTCCCGAGCTGCCTTCTACCAGTCATTTCAGCATTGTAGATACGCAGGGTAATGTGGTCAGTATGACCACCAGCATCGAAACCGCCTTTGGCTCCCGGATCATGGTGGGCGGCTTTTTGCTGAACAATCAGCTGACGGACTTCTCCTTTTCACCCATCAACGACGAGGGCGAAAAGGTCGCGAATCGCATTCAAGCAGGCAAACGCCCTCGCTCGTCGATGTCGCCCACTATTGTTTTTAAAGATGGTCAGCCCGTACTTGCTATAGGTAGTCCTGGCGGCGCCAGAATTATCGATTATGTTGCCCTGAGTTTGTATCGGATTCTCGCCCAAGGTGACAGCCTTAGTAATGCCATTTCCGAAGGGCATATTGTGGCAATGGGCGAGCAGGTAGAACTTGAGCGTGGACGGTTTACTCCGGGTAGTGTCACATCACTACAACAACTAGGGCACCGCGTAAAAGAAAGCGATCAAACCAGCGGTATTCATGCTGTTCGTATTACAAAAGACGGTTTAGAAGGCGTTGCAGACCCTCGGCGCGAAGGCACCATAGCCGGGTTTTAAGCTCGCGGTGTTCTCTTGGCCCCGGCTAGGAGGAATGTTTTGGTACCGGCGCTTACTCAACGTCTGGCGGCTTTCTGGATACCGGCTCAGAGGCCGGTAGGACGACGTAGGGCAGGTTGATGGCACTCACAGCTTTTACCGAAGGGCGGCATCACAAAACAAAAACGCTGGTACACACTCCCTCCGTCATCCCGGACGCGATAGCGAGCCGGGATCCAGCTGCTCGGTGTTATGTTTTTACTACAGGTAGATATTCATAGCGCGGTGGCTTTCTGGATACCGGCTCGGGGGCCGGTATGACGACATGAGGGCTGTCATCCACGTCTTACCGAAGACTGGCATGACTACACGAGGAGAGTCGGCCAAGCTCTCCCCCACTCATCCCCGCAGAATAATAACCCTCACCCCGTCATCCCGGACGCGATAGCGAGCCGGGATCCAGCTGCTCGGTGTCATGTTTTACTACAGGTAGATATTCATAGTGCGGTGGTCTTCTGGATACCGGCTCGGAGGCCGGTATGACGACATGGGGAGAGTCAATAGTAAGCACTGTCTTTACCGAAGACTCGTATAGCGACACGAGATGAGTCGGCGGCACACCTCCTCACTCATCCCTCGAAGAATAATAACCCCCACCCCGTCATCCCGGACGCGATAGCGAGCCGGGATCCAGTTGCTCGGTGTCATGTTTTTACTACAGGTAGATATTCATAGTGCAGTGGTCTTCTGGGTACCGGCTCGGGGGCCGGTATGACGATGCAGGGAGGGTTGATAGTAAGCACTGTCTTTACCCAAGGCCCGTATGACGACATGGGAATTGTCATCCACGTCTTACCGAAGACTGGCATGACGACACGAGGAGAGTCGACCAAGCTCTCCCCCACTCTCCCCCGCAGAATAATAACCCTCACCCCGTCATCCCGGACGCGATAGCGAGCCGGGATCCAGCTGCTCGGTGTCATGTTTTACTACAGCTAGATATTCATAGCGCGGCGGTCTTCTGGATACCGGCTCGGAGGCCGGTATGACGACATGGGGAGAGTCAATAGTAAGCACTGTCTTTACCGAAGACTAGTATAGCGACACGAGATGAGTCGGCGGCACACCTCCTCACTCATCCCTCGAAGAATAATAACCCTCACCCCGTCATCCCGGACGCGATAGCGAGCCGGGATCCAGCTGCTCGGTGTTATGTTTTATTACAGGGAGATATTCATAGTGCAGTGGTCTTCTGGATACCGGCTCAGAGGCCGGTATGACGATGCAGGGAGGGTCGATCGTAATCACTGTCTTTACCAAAGCCCTATGACGACGTAGGTAGGATTGAACCTACAAAACGACAAGGCACGTTTTTTAACTTATTGGTTATTTTTTCCGTATGCGCTGGCCATTCAGTTAATTAGCGCTACACTTATTTTTACATTCTTTGCAACGCCATGGATTGGCATTATGAAAATAGCGGCAATTTATATTCTTTATGATCCATCGGCCGGAGGTCGGTTGTATTTAGATGCCACGGCGGATTTGCAAAAGCGCCTTTGGGCACACAAGCATGCCCCGCCCAATCACGCAATTCGTAGCCTGCCAGAGCACACGCTCGTCTATTACGAAATTTTAGAAAACATGCATCAGGCGCTAATGCGAAAACGAGAAATTAAGCAAAGTGGCTCCCACACTAATATACGAATGATCAAGCAAAGCAATCCGGAGTGGCGGGACTTGTCTGCAGAGATTGCCAAGCAAGCCGGAGCTGTACATCCGAACCCACTGACTTAACGCTGGCAGCGACCACAATATACGGTTGTTCGCTGAGCGAGGCGTACCTCTTTCAAAACCGCTCCGCATGCAGGGCAGCCCTGCCCGCCTCGGCCATAAACCTGTAGTTCTTGTTTAAAATAACCGGGCTTACCATCGCCGCCGACAAAATCTTTTAAGGTGGTACCGCCTTGAATAATGGCGTTTGCTAGTACCTGTTTAATAGCCTGCACCAACAGCAGCAAACGGGCACGGCTCACAGAACCCGCACTGCGGTTGGGATGAATGCCCGCCATAAACAGCGCTTCATTCGCATAGATATTACCCACCCCGACCACTATCTTGCCATCCATCAAAAAGCTTTTGATGGGCTGTTTTCGACCTTTAGCTTTGGTCTGTAAATACTCGGGGGTGAAATCCTCCGACAACGGCTCAGGGCCTAGATGACTCAACAGTACGTGCTGACTGTATTCCGTTCCTGGCATCCACAGTACTGCGCCAAAGCGCCGAGGATCTGTATAGCGCAATACCCGACCGCTATCGAGCAGCCAGTCGATATGATCGTGCTTGGCCACTGCCGCATCGGCCTCTACCAAATACAGTCGCCCCGACATGCCCAAATGGATAATGAGCCAACCGCTGGCAAACTCAAGGAGCAAGTATTTTGCCCGTCGCTGAACAGATAGCACTTGCTGCCCTATCAACACATCGCCCAAGTCATCTGGCACCGGCCATCGCAAACTGGCATTGCGCACGGTAACGGCACGAATAGCGCGCCCCAATAAATGCGGTGACACGCCTCGGCATACGGTTTCGACTTCGGGTAACTCGGGCACGCGACTCTCTCAATATGAAATTTAATGACAGGCAGCAAGATACCAGCAGCGTCACAGCAACAAAAGTGTGATCTTGACCAGGTTTTGGGCACAATAAGGCCTTTTATATGAAACAGGCGGGGCATGAAGAACGCGACCAGCAACACTTTTCTCGGCGTGGATACCGGGGGCACATTTACTGATTTCGTGACGGTCAACGAAGATGGTCTGCGCAGCTATAAATGCCCCTCCACCCCCGACCACCCGGAACAGGCTATTCTCAGTGGTATTGCCGCGCTAGGTTTAAACGATCATGTTACCGATGGTTCTCTGGTGGTCGTTCATGGGTCGACCGTCGCCACCAATGCCGCGCTAGAAGGCAAGGGCGTTAAAACCGCCTTTATCACCAATCGCGGCTTTGCCGATATGCTCAGTATTGGCCGACAAACCCGCGCTGAACTCTATAACCTTCGTCCCGAATATACGCCACCGCCCGTGCCCGCTGAACTTTGTCTTGAAACCGGCGGCCGCCTTGATGCTCAAGGCAATATGATTGAGCCACTGACCGAAGCGGATCTCGCCGCTCTGCAAAACCAAATAGCCAAACTCCAGCCTGAGGCGGTAGCGATTAATCTGCTGTTTTCATTTCTGGACGCCAGTGCCGAACACGCCATTGCCGCCGCCATGCCCGCCTCGGTTTTTGTCAGCCGCTCCTCTGCCATTTTGCCGGAATACAAAGAATATGAACGGGGTATGGCTACCTGGCTTAACGCCTGGCTGGGACCCAAAGTGGCCGATTATTTAACCGCATTACAACGCGCCCTGGCGGGCACACCCTTGTCGGTGATGCAGTCCTCCGGCGGCACCCTGGATGCTGAAAATGCTGCCCAACGCGCGGTTAATTTATTGTTATCCGGCCCCGCCGGCGGCCTTGCTGCCGCCCGCCAACTGGGTATTGACCTGAACCGTCCCAAATTAATGACCTTTGATATGGGCGGCACCTCCAGTGATGTTGCGTTAATCGATGGCGATATCAAACTGACCAGCGAGGGCAAAATCGGCCCCTATCCCGTGGCGGTTCCCATGGTTGATATGCACACCATTGGCGCGGGCGGTGGCTCCATTGCGTTTATTGACGATGGCGGCCTGCTTCGAGTCGGGCCGGAATCTGCGGGGGCAAGCCCCGGCCCGGCCTGCTATAACAAGGGCGGCCTTTGCGCCACCGTGACTGACGCCAATATGGTGTTAGGGCGCATCCCCGCCGACGCTAAACTGGGCGGCGATATGCCCCTGAAACTCGACCTTGCCCAGCGCGCCGTCGCGAACCTGGCCCAACAGCTATCGCTGGGGATAGAAGCAACCGCTCAAGGCATTATCGACATCGCCAATGAACATATGGTGCGAGCACTGCGCGTGATCTCTGTACAACGCGGCCACGATCCAGCCGACTTCAGTTTGAGCTGTTTTGGGGGAGCGGGCGGCCTCCACGTTTGTGCGCTGGCAGAAGCCCTCGGCAGTCGTGAAATTATTATCCCCAACAATGCCGGTGTCTTTTCTGCATTGGGCATGCTCCAGGCTCCACGGGAGCGACAGCTATCGAAAACCCTGAACCAAAGCCTTAAGCAAGATAAAAATCTAGCCCAGACCCTAGGGGCAGAGCTAAGTAAACTAGCTGATACTGGCAGAGAGCAACTGCTTAAAGAGGGAGCCATCGCGAATACGCTACACACCTCAGCCAGCGTAGACCTTTGCTACCAGGGCCAAAGCTACACCCTCAACCTGCCCTGGGACCAAAACATCGCTGCATTACAAAAGGCATTTCATCGCGCCCATCAAGACCGCTACGGTCACGAGTTAGCATTGCCCGTACAATTAATTAATCTTCGTCAGGCGGTGCGTGCGCCCTCCGCGCTGGCATCAATACCTCAGCACAAGTACCTCACTGCCGGGGAAGCCAGCGATACACTCACCGTCGCCTTTCTCAATCAAGCGGTACCTCGCTATCAACGAACTCAATTAGCCATCGGCCAACGCATTGCCGGACCCGCACTAATTTGCGAAGAAGTTGCCACCAGTTGGCTGGCACCAAACTGGATCGCAACGGTGGTCGATAACGGCCATTTACTGCTGCATCCAACTACCACCGACAAAGCCACTGTAGACAGCCACTAGCGATAAGGCGTAAAACTTAAGGCACCTCTTATTAATTCGATGATATCTCAAGCTTAGCCAAAAGCGGCTCAACAAGGCGCCGACATGAAGGAATGCTGGTTGCCTTTCAAGTGGCGGCAACGCAGTTGAGCCGCTTTTGGCTAAGCCCCGAGGGGCGGGCCTCTGGCGCACACTGGACTGCGTTGCCATGCTCATTAAGGACAACCAGCCTTAATCTCGGCAACTGCTCCTGCGTTGCGCTATCTCCTGCATCCATGCAGTCGTTCGCATCGCGCCTTGCCAGTGCGCGCCAGAGACTCCGTTGAAACATTACCGAATTAATCAGAGGTGCCTTAATATACAAGCAACCGTCATCATAATAATCACCGTTATTTAAAGGAGAACCGGATCTGCTATGCCCAGCGATCCCTCAATACCAACACTGTTTGAACGCGGCATTAACAAAGACCGCCTCGCACAGGTTCGTGAGCGTTTTTTTGCCTTGAACCGCGAACGCTTGCTGCGCACAAGAACCGTCCTTAAATCTCGGCAACAACTGGTACTGGATCTGCTTCCGTTACTCTTTCACGTCAATCACCCAGTACTGCCTGGCTATGTCGGCGCCGAAACACCTTGCGGACTCAATAATTACCAACCCAGCTCCGACACTTTGGCCAGAGTCAAAACTCACCTCTCCGCCAGTTTTGATTACCGCCGCAACAAACAACCCCAAGCCATCCACAGTATTTTTCTGATGGGCTCCTGCGGCACCGTCGCCCAATCTCCCAGCTCAGACCTGGATGTCTGGCTATGCCACCAAGCTCGCTTAAGTGAACTGGCCCGGGAGCTACTGCAGAAAAAAGCCACCGCCATTTCACGCTGGGCAGAAAGTTTAGGCCTAGAAATTCATATATTTTTGATGGAAAGCGAGCAGTTTCGTCGAGGCCAGCGCAGCCAGCTCAGTGGTGAGGCGGCAGGCACTAGCCAGCATTATTTACTACTTGATGAGTTTTATCGCAGCGCGATTTTGCTCGCCGGGCGCTATCCTGTTTGGTGGCTGGTACCACCCGAAGAAGAAATTAACTACCCCGAATACACTGCCATTTTGCGCAGTCAAGGCTTCGTCAGCCCAGAAGAGTCCATCGATTTTGGCGGCGTGGCCGACATCCCCGCGGGGGAGTTTATCGGTGCCGGGGTATGGCAGTTATACAAAGCGATTAGCGCGCCGTACAAAGCGATTTTAAAGCTCTTACTGACCGAGGCCTATGCCCGAGAATTCCCCCACGTCACCACCATCAGTATGCAATTAAAGTCCTACCTTTATCGTGTCGATAATATTACTGATTCCTTGGGCACGAATACGCTAGACGCCGACCGGCTAGACCCCTATGCCATGGTCTATCGCAAGCTGGAGCGCTATTTATCTGAGCGCAATGAGACCGCCAGGCTCGAGTTGATCAGGCGGGCCTTTTATTTCAAAACGGCCCAGCACCTCTCCAACCCCGCCGCTAACCGGCCAGAATGGCAACGTAAACTGTTAGAAAATTTAGTCACCTCGTGGCAATGGCCCAGCGAGCGGATTATGAACCTTGACACCCAGTACCGATGGAAGCTGCGCCGGGTAAGAGAAGAACACAAACTGCTCGTTACAGAACTCACCGAAAGCTACCGTTTTTTGCAGGACTTTGCGCAGCAAGTTCAAAGCCCCGCGCTTATCAACTCACAAGAAATGAACCTGCTGGGCAGAAAACTCTACGCCGCCTTTGAACGAAAACGTTTTAAGGTAGAGTGGTTAAGTCCCGGTATTACTTTGAGTTTGGCAGAAGAGCAGTTGTTTTTTAGGGCCAGTGGTTACGGTGAAAAAAGGCAGTGGCTCGTCAGCAATCACGCTATTGACGGACAAGGCCAAGACGATGTGCTCAACAGCAGCGACCACCTTTGCGCGCTACTCTGCTGGTGCCATTGCAACGGTTTGATTGGTTCACAAACACGGCTTCGCCTCGGCGGTAACCCCGGCGGTATGAATGAGCGCCAACTGTTGTTGCTCAGCCAAGATTTAAAACATCATTTGCCAGCAAAAGCCGCCGCCGGAGACCCGCTCCAACACAATGCCTTTAAAGAACCCAAAAAGCCGCACACGCTATTGGCCTACGCCAATCTTGGCCACGATGCCCTAAGCAGCCTTGGCGGTAGCGGCTCCCCCAATGCGGATAATGCCTTTCCTGTCACCTACCTCGAAATGGTCGTTATTAACAGCTGGGGCGAAGTTTCTTCCTTAGCGTTCAGCGGTCCAGAAGCGCTTATTAACGGTCTTAAAACCTACCAACAGCTGATTTTAGCTAATGGCAAAAACGGTAAGCTCTGGCATTATTTTCGCTGTTTTAACGACAGCCAAGGCAAGCTTTACAGCAATATTAAGCAACTCGCTGAAACCATCGCGCCGCTCATCAAAAACCGTGAGCCCGCCATCCGTTTTGTGCTGAAACTCAGCAATGGTTATTACACGCTTTACCGTCAAGACGATGAGTTACATGCCCTGCATGCACCCGATTACCCTAGCCTGATTCAAAGCCTTGGTCGACGGCAGTCACAATACAGCCCCATCATATTAGAACAACACTGCCTGCCAGACTCAGCCCTCAAAACCGTGCTCGCCCACACTCAGCCTGATGCCTGCCAAGTTTTTTTAATAAAAGATGGCACTGGTGTCGAGGTATTTATCAGCGATGAGAAAGCCTCGCTCACTCAGTTTTCATACCCGCATATTACCGTTAGCGAGCTGACACCTGCGCTAGCGCTGTTTTTAACCCGAATCAAAATTGAGCAAGGTGCCGAACACCAAATAAGCGTTTTTTTGTTGCATAGAGAACTACTGCAATGGCGCGCCGAAAATATCAGTACTCAAGGTGAGATTACACTTCCTTTTATCATTGATGCTACCGCCGCCCCCCATCAAAGCGGGCGCTCGGTATTTGATATCACCTGTAACGGTGAGCTATTCCGCTTTGCTGAATACGGGCCAAAGCAACTTAAAGCCGTGGCAGAGGCGCTACTCAAACAGGCACATCCTGATCAAGTTCTCACTGCTCCCCGAGTCTGGCTTCGCACGCTGTCACTGGGCGAGCAACAACTTCAGAGTAGTGTCTATTTACGCTACAAACGACACCTGGAAGAACTGCTCCAAGCCGTTATCGCAGAACCCTCGCAATAACGAGGCTTTTAAAAACGACTTGTCCCTCGCGACACGCTTCCACTGCAAACAGCATCGTCATCCCGGACGCGATAGCGAGCCGGGATCCAGCTGCTCGGAGGAACGTTTTACCCCCGGCGTGAGTTCAAAGTGCGGCGGTTTTCTGGATACCGGCTCGGAGGCCGGTATGACGAAGCTCGGGAGAACTTTTTACCCTCGGCGTGAGTTCAAAGTGTGGCGGTTTTCTGGATACCGGCTCGGAGGCCGGTATGACAACCAAACAACACCGTCATCCCGGACGCGCAGCGAGCCGGGATCCAGCTGCTCGGAGGAACGTTTTACCCCCTGGGGGGGATTCAAAGCGCGGTGGCTTTCTGGATACCGGCTCAGAGGCCGGTATGACGAACCAAACAACACCGTCATCCTGGACGCGCAGCGAGCCGGGATCCAGCTGCTCGGAGAACGTTTTACCCCCGGCGGGAGCTCAAAGTGCGGTGGCTTTCTGGATACCGGCTCGGAGGCCGGTATGACGACATGATGAGAATCGACGACATACTCACCCTGCTCTGCAAATACGAACGCTGCAGGATAATACCCTCACACCGTCATCCCGGACGCGCAGCGAGCCGGGATCCAGTTGCTCGGAGAACGTTTTACCCCCGGCGGGAGTTCAAAGTGCGGTGGCTTTCTGGATACCGGCTCGGAGGCCGGTATGACGACATGGGGAGAATCGACGACATACTCACCCTGCTCTGCAATTACGAACGCAGCAGGGCGGCACCTTCCACCCCACCATGCCCAAAGCCACATCACATTCCAAACAACACCGGCATCCCAGACACCACAAGATAGCCCCCTCTTCGTCATCTCGACCACTGCAGGATAATACCCTCACATCGTCATCCCGGACGCGCAGCGAGCCGGGATCCAGCTGCTCGGGGAGCGTTTTACCCCCCCGCGGGAGTTCAAAGTGCGGTGGCTTTCTGGATACCGGCTCGGAGGCCGGTATGACGACATGGAGAGAATCGACGACATACTCACCCTGCTCTGCAATTACGAACGCAGTAGGATGGCACCTTCCACCCCACCATGCCCAAAGCCACATCACATTCCAAACAACATCGTCACCCCGGACGCGATAGCAAGCCGGGATCCAGTTGCTCGGAGAACGTTTTACCCCCGGCGGGAATTCAAAGTGCGGCGGTTTTCTGGATACCGGCTCGGAGGCCGGTATGACGACATGGGGAGAATCGACGACATACTCACCCTGCTCTGCAATTACGAACGCAGCAGGGCGGCACCTTCCACCCCACCATGCCCAAAGCCACATCACATTCCAAACAACACCGGCATCCCAGACACCACAAGATAGCCCCCTTTTCGTCATCTCGACCACTGCAGGATAATACCCTCACATCGTCATCCCGGACGCGCGGCGAGCCGGGATCCAGTTGCTCGGGGAGCGTTTTACCCCCGGCGGGAATTCAAAGTGCGGTGGCTTTCTGGATACCGGCTCGGAGGCCGGTATGACGACATGATGAGAATCGACGACATACTCACCCTGCTCTGCAAATACGAACGCTGCAGGATAATACCCTCACACCGTCATCCCGGACGCGCAGCGAGCCGGGATCCAGTTGCTCGGAGAACGTTTTACCCCCGGCGGGAATTCAAAGTGCGGCGGTTTTCTGGATACCGGCTCGGAGGCCGGTATGACGACATGATGAGAATCGACGACATACTCACCCTGCTCTGCAATCACGAACGCTGCAGGGTGGCACCTTCCACCCCACCATGCCCAAAGCCACATCACATTCCAAACAACACCGGCATCCCAGACACCACAAGATAGCCCCCTTTTCGTCATCTCGACCACTGCAGGATAATACCCTCACACCGTCATCCCGGACGCGCAGCGAGCCGGGATCCAGCTGCTCGGGGAGCGTTTTACCCCCGGCGTGAGTTCAAAGTGCGGTGGCTTTCTGGATACCGGCTCGGAGGCCGGTATGACGACATGATGAGAATCGACGACATACTCACCCTGCTCTGCAAATACGAACGCTGCAGGATGGCACCTTCCACTCAGTCATACCCGACACCACAAGATGGCCCCTCTTCGTCATCCCGATCGCTACAGGATAATACCCTCACACCGTCATCCCGGACGCGCAGCGAGCCGGGATCCAGCTGCTCAGGGAACGTTTTACCCCCGGCGGGAGCTCAAAGCGCGGTGGCTTTCTGGATACCGGCTCGGAGGCCGGTATGACGAAGCTCAAGGGAACGTTTTACCCCCGACGGGAGCCCAAAGTGCGGTGGCTTTCTGGATACCAGCTCGGAGGCCGGTATGACGAAGCTCGGAGGCGTGAGGACGAAGTGCATAAATTCTCTAGTGGCAGGAGTGACGAAGCGCGGCGGTCATCTAAAGACGGGGTTAACGCGCGAGAAGATCGCTATGACAGGCTTAACGGAGATGCATTGAATCGGCCAGGCATAACAGCCCTTTCAGCCCAGTACCTGAGCTGGGTATAATGCCCGGCTTACTTACCCATTGGAGGCCCGCTGTGGCTGCAATTCGCCTGCTAATCTGCGCTGTTCTGCTACTGCAAGCCTGTGGTCAGACCGGGCCGCTGATTTATCCCGCCGACAAAAAAGCGGAAACAAACAAAAATTCAGCGCCCAACGCCAGCGAGCCAAATAGCCAAGAGCGCGATGATAGCTCTGCCGTCATGCCCTCCTCTTCACAATAGAGCGTTTAATGAATCCCTTTAATTACCAGAACGGTGAGCTTTACGCAGAGGCCGTCCCCCTTAGCACCATTGCCCAGCACTATGGCAGTCCTTGTTATGTGTATTCTCGCCAGTATTTTGAGCAGCGCTATTTGGAGTACGCGGAGGCGCTAAAAGGCCAAGACAGCTTGGTCTGCTATGCGGTAAAAGCCAACTCCAATATTGCAGTATTAAATGTGTTGGCCAGACTCGGCGCCGGTTTTGACCTGGTTTCTGTGGGCGAATTAGAACGGGTATTGGCCGCCGGTGGCAGCGCCGACAAGATCGTGTTCTCCGGCGTAGGTAAAACCGCCGATGAAATGCGCCGAGCATTAGACGTGGGAATTTACTGCTTTAATGTGGAATCAGAAGCTGAATTGGAGCGCTTAAACACCGTCGCGGCAGAAATGGGCAAACAAGCGCCTGTTTCCATCCGGGTCAACCCCGATGTCGATGCCAAAACCCACCCTTATATCTCTACGGGTTTAAAAGATAATAAATTTGGTATCGATTTTGAGTTGGCCCCGGCGGTTTACCAGCGTGCCGCCGCACTTCCCAACATCGCTCTTAAAGGCGTAGATTGCCATATTGGCTCCCAGCTAACCGAAACCAAGCCGTTTCTGGATGCAATGGAGCGAGTGCTGGTGCTTATCGATCAACTCGCCGAGCAAGGCATTATTTTAGAGCACCTTGATTTGGGCGGCGGCCTGGGGGTGTGTTACCGGGACGAAGTTCCACCATCAACTGCCGACTATATTGCCCAAGTGCGTCAGCAATTGGGCGATCGCAAACTCAAACTGATGTTTGAACCGGGTCGCTCGATTGCCGCCAACGCTGGCGTCTTGCTCACCAAAGTCGAATATTTAAAGCTGAATGAGCATAAGAATTTTGCCGTTATCGATGCGGCCATGAACGATATGCTCCGACCTGCGCTGTATTCTGCCTGGATGAACTTACAGCCCGTGCAGCAACGCAGCACAGCCGAGCCCCGCCATTACGATGTTGTTGGCCCAGTATGCGAAACTGGTGACTTTTTAGCCAAAGATCGTGAATTAAGTATTGAGGCCGGCGACTTACTGGCCCTGGGGTCTAGTGGAGCCTATGGATTTACCATGAGTTCCAATTACAATAGTCGTGGACGTGTCGCGGAAGTCATGGTCGATGGTGACCAGCATTATTTAATCCGCGAACGAGAAACTGTCGCCGACCTGATGCGAGGCGAAACGCTGCTTCCCTGAGCATTGCTCAGACTTAAAGCCAGCCTGCATCGATTCAGACAGCCTCTGACTTAACTCAAGTTTAAATAGAGGCTGTCTTCAGCGCCCTCGGCGAGGCGCAATAATTGGATAATACGATGCTGTTACGCTTTACCAAAATGCACGGACTGGGCAATGATTTTGTCGTCATTGACCTCATTACCCAGCGCTTCAAAATCAAGCCCCATCATATACGCAAAATTGCCGACCGCCATTTTGGCATTGGCTGCGATCAAGTATTACTGGTCGAAATTCCGACCCAGCCCGACGTCGATTTTCAGTACCGCATTTACAATGCCGAAGGTAGTGAAGTTGAACAATGCGGTAACGGCGCCCGCTGTTTTGCCCGCTTTGTTCGGGACAAAAGGCTCACCGGTAAAAAAAGCATCAAGGTTGAGACACTCGCTGGCATTCTTGAGCTGGAAGTAACCGACAATCGTCAAGTACGGGTGGATATGGGCCAACCGATTCTAGACCCTATGCGCATCCCGTTTCAGGCAGAGGAAGAACAAGCGAGCTATAGCTTGACGGTACATGATCAGCAGTGGCAAGTTGGTGCGGTCTCTATGGGCAACCCTCATGTGGTGCTACCCGTCGACGACGTTGACAACGCCCCCGTTGAAACACTCGGCCCCAGTATCGAAAGCCACAGCCGCTTTCCCCAGCGGGTTAATGTCGGCTTCGCTCAAATCGTCAATCGGCAAACACTACGGCTGCGGGTGTTTGAACGCGGCGTTGGCGAAACTCTCGCTTGTGGCACTGGCGCGTGTGCAGCCGTTGTCAGCGGTATTGTGCAAGGCCAGCTCGATAGTAAAGTCAACGTCAGCTTACCCGGCGGTGAGCTGAGTATTGAGTGGCAAGGACTGGGACAGCCCGTTATCATGACCGGGCCCGCAACCACCGTTTTTGAAGGTCAAATTCAACTATAGGACTCACCGTGGACTCTAGTCAGAAAAAAACCGAGCTTCCCAGTGAAGAGGAAGTCACTCGTTATTTACGCAACCATCCCGGCTTTTTTCTTGCTAATGAAGACTTGCTGGTAGACCTGAAGCTGTCCCACAAAACCGGTAAAGCTGTAAGCCTGTTGGAACGACAAGTTGCCCTATTGCGAGAACGCAATATGGATATGCGTAACCGTCTTAGTAAATTGCTCGATAATGCCCAACGCAACGAGCAACTCTTTGAGCAAAGTAAGGCGCTGATCTTGTCGTTGCTGGAGGCCAAGCGCGCAGATGAATTAAGCAATACCCTGTGTCGCCACTTGGTGAGTGACTTTGAGCCGGTAGATTACGCCAGCCTAATTTTATTTGCTGACCCTAACAAACTTGGCGGCAGCCAATTGCGCGTCGAAAATCCCGAGCAAGCCCGAGAGCATATTGGCGGGCTATTAGGCAGCCACAAAGCCGTCTGCGGTGTTTTGCGTCCCCAAGAACTGGGGTTTCTGTTTGGCAAACATGCTGACCATATTGGCTCTGCTGCAATTATGCCCATCAAACCCGGCAATATTGACGGCGTCATTGCCATCGCCAGCAAAGACCCCGAGCATTTTAAATCAAGTATGGGGACCTTGTTTTTGGACTATATCGTCGAAGTCGTCAACCGCAGCCTACCCAAACTAATGCGCAGCCCCTTTGGTTAATCAAGACGCCTTCATCCCGAACGTCGCAGGACTCCACACTCCGTCATACCGGAGACCAAAAGATGTCCCCTCTTCGTCATACCAGATACGCCTTCCTCTTCGCCATCCAAGACACGCCTCTCTTTTCGTCATCCCGGACACGCCTCCCTTGCCGTCATCCCGGACGCGCCCCCCCTTTTCGTCATCCCGGACGCGATAGCGAGCCGGGATCCAGCTGCCCGGAGGCACGTTTTAACACTGGCGCTAATTCAGAGTTCGGTGGCTTTCTGGATACCGGCTCGGAGGCCGGTATGACGACATGGGGAGAATCGACGATATACTCACCTTACTCGCCGCAGAACCCCACCTTCTACTCCATCACCCCGAGCGCCGCTGAATGGCACCTTCCACTCAGGCATCCCCAACACCGCAGGATAATACCCCCACTCAAGTCATCCCAGACACGCCTCCCTTTTGGTCATCCCGGACGCGACAGCGAGCCGGGATCCAGTTGCTCGGAGGCACGCTTTAACACTGGCGGTGATTCAGAGTACGGCGGCTTTCTGGATACCGGCTCGGAGGCCGGTATGACGACATGGGGAGGATCGACGATATACTCACCTTACTCTACAGTCACGCAACAGAACCCCACCGTCTACTCCGTCATCCCGAGCGCCGCAGGATAATTCCCCCACTCAGTCCTCCCAGGCACCACAAAATAACCCCTCTTCGTCATCCAAGATATGCCTCCCTTTTGGTCATCCCGGACGCGATAGCGAGCCGGGATCCAGCTGCTCGGAGAAACGTTTT
Source organism: Spongiibacter sp. IMCC21906 (assembly GCF_001010805.1). Taxonomy (NCBI): domain Bacteria; kingdom Pseudomonadati; phylum Pseudomonadota; class Gammaproteobacteria; order Cellvibrionales; family Spongiibacteraceae; genus Spongiibacter; species Spongiibacter sp. IMCC21906. The sequence continues at coordinate 204,441 of NZ_CP011477.1, forward strand.
AACACTGGCGCTAACTCAGAGTACGGCGGCTTTCTGGATACCGGCTCGGAGGCCGGTATGACGACATGGGGAGAATCGACGATATACTCACCTTACTCTGCAGTCACGAACGCAACAGAACCCCACCGTCTACTCCGTCATCCCGAGCGCCGCAGGATAATTCCCCCACTCAGTCCTCCCAGGCACCACAAAATAACCCCTCTTCGTCATCCAAGATACGCCTCCCTTTTGGTCATCCCGGACGCGATAGCGAGCCGGGATCCAGCTGCTCGGAGGCACGCTTTAACACTGGCGGTGATTCAGAGTACGGCGGCTTTCTGGATACCGGCTCGAGGGCCGGTATGACGACATGGGGAGAATCGACGATATTCTCACCCTACTCTACAGTCACGAACGCCGCAGGATGACACTTTCTCCTCCGTCATTCCGAGCGCCGCAGGATAATACCCCCACTCAAGTCATCCCAGACACGCCTTCCTTTTCGTCATCCCGGACGCGACAGCGAGCCGGGATCCAGCTGCTCAGGGGCACGTTTTAACACTGGCGGTGATTCAGAGTACGGTGGCTTTCTGGATACCGGCTCGGGGGCCGGTATGACGACATGGGGAGAATCGACGATATACTCACCTTACTCTGCAGTCACGAACGCCGCAGAATGACACTTTCTCCTCCGTCATTCCGAGCGCCGCAGGATAATACCCCCACTCAATTCATCCCCAACACCGCAGGATAATACCCCCCACTCAAGTCATCCCAGACACGCCTTCCTTTTCGTCATCCCGGACGCGACAGCGAGCCGGGATCCAGTTGCCCGAGACACGTTTTAACACTGGCGGTGATCAAAGTACGGCGGCTTTTTGGATACCGGCTCGGAGGCCGGTATGACGACATGGTGAGATTCGACGATATACTCACCCTACTCTGGCAGTCACGAACGCAGCAGAACCCCACCTTCTACTCCGTCATCCCGAGCGCCGCAGGATAATTCCCCCACTCAGTCCTCCCAGGCACCACAAAATAACCCCTCTTCGTCATCCAAGATACGCCTCCCTTTTGGTCATCCCGGACGCGATAGCGAGCCGGGATCCAGTTGCCCGAGACACGTTTTAACACTGGCGGTGATCAAAGTACGGCGGCTTTTTGGATACCGGCTCGGAGGCCGGTATGACGACATGGGGAGAATCGGCAAAGTTAGTAGTGAAGCCGGTATGACGATATGGGGAGATTCGGCAAAGTTAATAGTAAAGTTGCTGTTCGTTGTCTGACAACATTCCCTGGCAATGGCTGTCCATAAATCGCAACATCAATTTTAAATACTCGCCTTGTCCCCAGTGCATCATGTGATTGCCAGGAAACCAGTGCAGGTGGGATTCGGGCCAATGAGAATGCATCAACCGGACAAAACGAGGGGGCGTAAAGCGGTCTCCTGCGCCACCAATGATCATCACCTTTTCGGGATCGAGTTTGGGCTGGTAGGTTAAAGGACTATGAATGGCCATTCCCTGCCGCAGATCTAACGGGGTAATGCCACTGTGCTGGCTAATTAAGTCTAATAAATGGCCCGTGGGTTGCCAGCCGCGCATCGTATCCACCGGCGCAACCAAAGGCGAGTTGGGAATACAGAAGGCCAAGCGATGCTCAACCACTGCCATCAAGGCGCTAATATAACCACCTAAGCTCAGCCCGGTAATGCCTACACTAGGCGTACCGCGCTCAACTAAATAATTGAAGAGTACCCGTAGGTCACTCACCGCATGTAGCACTGCCTCGTTTATCTGTGAAAACCCACCCGAAAACACCCCAAAACCATTAAAGAGACGATAGCTATCCGCGCGTTTGCCATGAAACGGCAGGGTAAACATCACCACGTCATAGCCTTGATCATAAAAAGACTTTAAGGAGAAAAATACGCTATTAACGCTGTACCAGCTCTCGACCACCCCGTGCACAAAAATCATGGTGGGGCGGGGGCCTTCGGGATGACGCCAGTGCAAAGCCCGTGCTCGACGGTTGTTTTTATGACTGAGGTAGCTGGCAGTGATATCTGGATTGAGGGGTGTAAAGGGGCTATCAAAACACAGCTCCACCGCCGGAATATCTTTCGGTATGCGGGTAAAAAAAGAGGGCTTGCACTCTTCTACGTAAACATCAGCCGGGGGCTGAAACACTTGATTAATGTCCCGGGCTTCGGCCATCTCTGTATAAAAATCCAGCCAGTGACGCTCTTTGCTTCCCATCGCTCCCTTGAGCAGCTTTGGTAACATTGCCGCAGTCACCATTGCCCCTAAGCCACTGCGAAGCACCCGATCAATGGCGGCAGAGCCATAAACCTTAACCGGATACTCTGAATCCAGCTCGGTACCATCTGATTGACAGTAAAAATCTTCTGGCAAGGTTCGCCACCACGGCGGTGACTCAGTCACCAAATGAAGGGCAGATTCCCGCATAGCTATGTCCTATTACGCTCTATCTTGCGCTCAAAAGTTCACCTCTCAAACGCCCAATATATTGATTATCCATGAAAATACGATGGCAGCCTATGACCATCAGCGGCAGTTTTGTTAAGCTACGAAGTAAGCCTCACCCCCGACTCCAGCTATGACAAGCCTAAGCATTGAGCCTGTACCCAACGCGAGCAGTGTTATGCCCCTCTCCTAATCATCAGCTTTCAATCCACCGGAACGCCTCAATGAATGATGTAAAGTTAATTTGTTTTGACCTAGACGACACCCTTTGGCCCGTTAGCACAACCATCAAACAGGCAGAAGCCGTATTCTTTGAACACTTACAAAAGCTGGCCCCCAAGCTCACGGCGCAATACAGTCAAGATGCTATTCGCGCTCACCGGCTCGATTACCTAAAACACTACCCAGAGCTAAGACACAACATTAGTGCCTGGCGGCGAGAAAGCTTAACCGCGCTGCTAAAAAGTTCTGGTCATGGGCTCCATAGTGAAAGTATTGCCGAAGAGGTTTTTATACATTTTTTAGAAGCCAGACAGCTAGTTACGCCTTTTGACCACTGCGAGACCACTCTGGAAGCATTGAGCAAGAACTATCAATTAATAGGGCTGACCAATGGCAATGCTGATTTGGCAAGAATAGCGGTGGGACAACACTTTACAGCGTATTTCAGAGCAGAAGAGTTTGGGGCGAGTAAGCCAGAGCCAGCACTGTTTAAAAAAGCACTGGAAGTCGCCAACTGCTCGCCTCATCAGGCCGTTCACATTGGCGATCATATAGAAGATGACATTGGCGGCGCTAAGGCACTGGGGTTTTATACTTTACAGGCAAGACTGACAGCAAAAGCCCCTTTGCCCAGCGACGAGGCTGACGGCCATTTTGATGACTGGCGCCAGCTACCTGAGTTAATTAAAGGGCTAGGGAAGCCCGCGCTAAAAAATATCTTGATCTGAATCGCTTAGCGCACTGTGCATATAAGATTCAAGATGCTGAATTTCGCCACCTTGCGCTAAGAAATCTTCGACATCTTTTGCCAACTGATCCCGCATTCTATCGTGGGAAGTCAGCACATTTGCCGCGCCTCTATTAAGCTGTTTTTTATTTTGATAGGTATTAATACGGGATTCCATAACGCCTCCTTCAGGAACAAAGAACACCCTATACAAGAGGCTTTATACTGCTAGCCCATATCAAAAGACAACGCCGTTTTTAGTATTTTTTATTCTTAAAAAGAAAAAATTGATAGCTATTTATTGAATACCCCGAAAACGCTACTGCCACAGGCCGATCCGCATTAAAAAATCGCAAAAATTTTTACGCGACCTGCTCGCAAACAAGCTTTTTCTCCCTCGCAATCGCATACCGCCAAAGACCATGTTGCCGCCAAAATTCTGTGTTTTACACGACGAAGACTACGCTACCGCAGAAACGCGATCTTAAGGCCAACAAAGAGGTGATTAAAGAGTGTTCTGGATATTCCGCAAAAGTTTAAATTGAACAGCCGCGGATACAGAAGTAGGCTGGCCGCGAACGGGCCAGCCTGAAAGTGCTAAATAGCGTCTTCGCCGGTTTCGCCGGTACGAATACGAATAACCTGTTCTAGCTCTGTCACAAAGATTTTGCCATCACCAATCTTACCCGTGCTAGCTGCCTTGGTGACCGTATCAATAACCTTGTCTAAAAGAGAGTCGGCTACCGCAATTTCTAGCTTTACCTTTGGCAGAAAGTCCACCACATACTCCGCGCCACGATACAGTTCGGTATGGCCTTTCTGACGCCCAAAACCTTTCACTTCCGTAACCGTAACGCCTTGCACACCGATCTCAGATAGTGCAGCGCGCACATCATCCAATTTAAACGGTTTAATCACAGCACTGACTAATTTCATACCCGAACAATCCCCCTGGCGGTGTTCTTTTGTTTGACCCGCTAACTTAGCCCAGGCCCGCTGGCTTGGCAAGCCACCCTTAAGGCATCTGATTAATTATAGCGGAACGATTAATACCAAGACCCTAAACCGATTACAAGCACAGGGCACAATCGTCAATAACCCCTGAAACATAAAAAAGGGCGCTCATTGCTGAGCGCCCAGTATCATCACCAAACGGGGGAGACTTACTTGTTGGTGAACTCAGGATAGGCTTCCATCCCACACTCGGAGATGTCGACACCCTCGTACTCTTCCTCTTCGGTCACACGCAGTCCCATAACCGCTTTGAGGATAGCCCAAACCACCAGGCTTGCACCGAAGGCCCAGGCAAAGATGATCACTGTGCCATAGATTTGTGAACCAAATGCCGTGTCACTGTTAGTTAATGGCACCGCCATCAAGCCCCAGATACCCACAACACCGTGAACCGAGATCGCACCGACAGGGTCGTCGATTTTGAGCTTGTCCAAGGTCAGGATGGCAAACACAACCAGCACACCACCAACCGCACCAATCAGAGTCGCCTCGATAGGGCCTGGTGTCAGCGGTTCAGCCGTAATAGCAACCAGACCAGCAAGCGCGCCGTTCAGTGCCATGGTTAAGTCCGCTTTACCGAACAGGATGCGTGCAACAATCAGCGCTGCAATCAAACCACCACTTGCCGCAGCATTGGTATTCACAAACACCTGTGATGTTGCGTTGGCTTCATCGATGTTGGATATCATCAACTCAGAACCGCCGTTGAAACCGAACCAACCCATCCACAGAATGAAGGTACCCAGCGTTGCCAAGGGCAAATTTGCACCGGGAATCGCGTTGACCTGGCCCGCTGCGCCGTATTTGCCCTTACGAGCACCCAGCAGCAGTACACCAGCAAGTGCGGCAGAAGCACCACACAGGTGAACTACACCAGAACCCGCAAAGTCAGAGAATCCAGCCGCGTCAAGGAAACCGCCGCCCCACTTCCACATACCTTGCAGCGGGTAGATAACACCTGTCATTACCACCGCAAAAGCGAGGAAAGTCCAAAGCTTCATACGCTCAGCAACCGCACCAGATACAATGGACATTGCCGTTGCAACGAACACCACCTGGAAGAAGAAGTCTGATGAGCCTGAGTAGTAGATATCGCCATTAGACGCGAGTACTTCTTCTACGCTAGCGTCGGCAATACTGTTGCCAAACCAGCCGTCAGGCAAAAAGCCACCCGCACTGCCACCATACATGATGGTGTAACCCATCAGCAGGTACATAGTACAAGCGATCGCAAACAGCGCGACGTTTTTAGTCAGAATTTCAGTTGTGTTCTTAGCCCGAACAAGGCCGGACTCCAGCATGGCAAAACCTGCCGCCATCCACATTACGAACGCACCACAGACCAAGAAGTAGAATGTGTCCAGGGCGTATTTGACTTGTATGATGTCTTCCATCACATGCCCTCCAAAGGGAGTTTGTTACAGAATATTTTTGTTAGAGCGAAAGCTCGACAACTCAATAATTTAGATTGCGTCTTCGCCAGTTTCACCAGTACGAATACGAACAACCTGTTCCAGCGGGGCAACAAAGATCTTGCCATCACCAATTTTGCCGGTGTTGGCAGACTTGCTAATCGCCTCAATGGTTGAGTCAACGCTACCGTCAGCGACCGCCACTTCAATTTTCACTTTGGGAAGAAAGTCCACGACGTACTCTGCACCTCGGTACAGCTCGGTGTGACCTTTCTGACGACCAAAACCTTTTACTTCTGTCACGGTGATGCCCTGAACACCGATATCAGACAGTGCTTCACGCACATCGTCGAGTTTGAAGGGCTTAATAACAGCCGTAATCAATTTCATCGGATATCTCCTATCAATGTGCGTCAACCACACATGTGAAATTGCTTATTAAAATTGGCTGGCGACCCAAAAGGGTCACCAGCCCCTGAAATTACATTGAGATAGGCAGGCTGTAAGAAACAACAAACTTCAGATCGTCATCGTTGTCTTCATCCATCATCTGGCTAAATGTGAACGCCAAATTGTCGTTGTAAGCATACGAAACGTCGAAGTGTGCATAGTTTGCATCTTCGTTGTTGTTCTCAGTACCGCCAAGCAAGAAAGAGAAGCTGCCAACGTCATAACCTAATGTGTAATAGTTATAACCCTGTGCACCCGCAATATTGTCATAAATGGTCAAGCTGACAGGCCCCACACCCAAACCAAGAATGACTTCACTCAGGTCACCATAGGTGTCGCCGTTGTCGACAAAGCCCGCGCTAGAACCGGGGTAGACATAGTTCCAAACACTCAAGTCGATACTAACTGGGCCCGCTTCAGTGGCGAAACCAGCATAGTAGTCAACTTCTTGGCCGTTAGTATCATCGCCGCTAGAACCCCAAACACCGGCATAGAAGCCAGCTTCGCTAATCGTGATATCACCAGAAACAGCAGGAGAGCCGTCGCTGAGATCAAAACCACGCCACAAATACAAACTGGCTACACTGGCACTCGCAGACACATCAACAGCAGACGCTGGAGCAGCAACCAAGGTCATTGACGCAGCCGCTACGCTAGCTGCAAGAAGGTTTTTTACGTTTTTCATGTCTTAAGTCTCCACTTAGGTTTGTAAGAGAGTGATCACACACAATCTTGTCGTTGTAATAGCATTTTCGATGCCAACATTATTTTTATAATTAAAATTCAATGACTTATGCATTAATTGCTATTCGTTTAAACGACTTTTACAAAGCTCAAAGAGCACATTAAGGGTGCATTTAATGTGGCCGCACAACTTAGGTGCATTTTTTTATAGCTTTAAAGGGGAATGCATCAAAACTAAGCAGCCTGCTCCGAGTAGACATGGAGGCAGAAAGGGAATGAAAACCAAAATGGTATAATTTCACAATTTAAAACAAGTGCTTAGTGAAACTTTCTGTGTCGCAACGTAGACGCTCTTGCAAGCGCCCCCGTAAATCGCACCACGATAGAACCACTGCACCGATGCGCACCACTCAAGCAGAATGGGCTAAGGGCATCACAATCTTTTAGCACCAAAATAGAATGGCATCAGTATGACTGGGCAGAAATGGAGCAGGCCCAGAGCTGGGCCTGCTGAAAAGATTTATTTTGCGTTTTCTAAAACTTTAACCCGGCGCTCCAAGGCCTCTAGGCGCTGCAATAGCGAGCGATTTTCTTTGGCTGATGATTGACTAGCCGCAGGGGACTGCATCATCAATGAATCAATCATGACGGCTCCGCTACTCCCTGGCTCACCGGACAAGCCCACGCTGCCTGATAAACCGGCCTCACCTCCTGAAACCCATTGACGGTTTCCCGCCAAGGTTTTCTTGGTAATGTAGTGACCACCACCGCCCTCACCGCTGCTGCCACCTCGGCCACCCGCACCGCCTTTCCCAGGCTCTGCACTGACCTTGACTCGCTGTGATACATCGATCGGCTCCAGATCACTGCCAAGCACTCTATACAAAATGGTGATTTCGCCACCGCTGCCACCTACGCCGCCATCACCGCCGTCGCCGCCATCGCCACCGCGCTCGCCGGCACAATCATCGTTATTATCAGCGCCATTACCGCCGCTGCCACCGTTACCCCCGTTTCCGCCATCAGCGAGAATATTGAGGCTACCCAGCGACTCGATTCCCAGTTGCAAGCGCATCGACACACCATCTGTGCCCGGCGCCCCATGGGCACCACCTTGGCCGTTTAACTGGTTTTTGCAATTATTAGCAGACACCCCACTGATGCCAGATTCGCCAACACTGCCACGACCATCAATAACAACATTGTCACCAATGACAGCCGTTTTAGCTTGAACTCGCCATGCCGCGATTCCCTCAGCAAAACGAATATGGGCGGCATCACCGATTTCCAAATAATCAAGAACCAGCTGAGAGTTGTCTTTCTCAACCAGATAACTTTGACCAGGCCCAATCTTCAGCTCAGCGGCTAAAGTCATTGCAGGCAATAAGCCCAGCATCATTACTGCAAAGGATCGCATCGTGTCATCATCCCAAATATAAATGTGGCAAAAGTGTAACCCGTAGTGGCTTTCATCGTCACACCTCTTCGCCACTGCTGTCGTTGTTTATTGCAGATACAAGCATGAAGTTAACAGCCGCCTTTATTAACCTAACAACAAAAACACCCCAAAACCCACCGCAAAACTGGCCAAGCTACCTTGTAACGAAATTTGCAAACGGCCATCGCGATTAGCGGCAATCAACAAACCTCTGCGAAGCGTCGCGCCAACCCCGAGCATGGCCAGCAACAGACCAAAATTAAACAATAAGATATGCAACATCCCCCACGCAGGGGAGGAAAAGTTAGCTGCGGGTATCAAGGCCAGCAACGGTGCCGAACCGGCACTGCCATGCACAAGCCCCACCAACATCGCATTGCTCCGCTTACCGTCATGGACGGTATTACCTTTATGCTGTTGCCAGAGGTGATAAAAAGTATGTACGCCGATCAATATCAACATCCACGCAACGGCAGACTCAGCAAACGCACTAAAGCGCTCTGGAATAGCCGCACCAAAGACAATCACTGCCGCGGCAATAATAATAACAGCGACACCGTGGCCCAAGCCCCAGTGTAATGCAAAGCGAACACTGCGCTTACCATCACTGCCACTGAGCCCACTTACCGCCGCCAGATGATCTGCATCAAAGGCGTGAAGTACACCGGCCGCAAACCCCATTGCCAACATACTCGGCAGAAAACCGATATCCATGTGCTAAATTCCTCTAAACCTTTTTAAGCTGCGCTTGTCAGCATGCCCTGCTCAATAACAAAAGTAACCACCTCATCAAGTCCCGACTCGTCCTTTAAGTTTGTGAACACAAAAGGCTTGCTGCCGCGCATTCTTGTAGCGTCTTTGTCCATAACATCAAGACTTGCACCAACTAAAGGCGCCAAGTCAGTTTTGTTGATAATCAGCAAATCTGAACGCGTGATACCCGGGCCACCTTTACGGGGAATTTTATCGCCCGCGGACACATCAATGACGTACAAGGTTAAATCGGACAGCTCCGGACTAAAGGTCGCCGCCAGGTTATCGCCACCGCTTTCAATCAAAATCAACTCAAGGTCAGGAAAGCGTTTATTTAATTCTGCTACCGCAGAAAGATTCATCGACGCATCTTCTCGAATTGCCGTGTGGGGACAGCCCCCGGTTTCCACCCCTAGAATACGATCTTGCTCCAACACCTCGTGGCGCAGCAAAAACTCCGCGTCTTCTCGGGTATAAATGTCATTGGTGATAACAGCAATATTGAAGCGGTTTTTCAAACGAGCACAAAGGGCTTTCACCAAGGCGGTTTTACCTGAGCCCACCGGGCCACCAATACCCAGACGCAATGCCGGTTTTTTCATTTCTTGTAAACTCCTTATTCGCGTTTATGAACGAAACAGCCGCGAGTACTGCGTTTCATGTTGTGCCGAGGCAACCGCCAAGCGGGGCAAACCCACACCTAACTCATCGTCCTCGCGTTGTTTTGCATTTATTACTGTTTGCTCAAGCAGAGGCATTAATCTCAGCAACAAACGCTGGCCGTCGGTCTGCCCCAGCGGCACTAATTTAATGGCCGCAGCAACTTGGTTTTCTAACCAGCTCCAAGCAAAGCCCTGCATGGCATCGGCCTCGGTCAACTGCCAATAACAGGCCGCCATGGCAAAGGCAGTGGCAAAGCTGGGCGTGCTTGCTTCAGGCCAACGGGCGGCAATATCCAAATTTAATGACAGCAGCAAACGCTGCAGCGCTTCACCCATTTGCCTATCTTCCAATAGCAGCTCATGGGATTCCCGAGATGCCTGCAGATAATCGTTCCAGTATTCAGCCTGAGCCAAATCGCCATTGCTAAAAGCCCGATACAAACGTTGCAATACCGGCAAATCCAAGCCACCCACGCTATGACTCAACACCGAACCAATCCAGTCTTCGGCCTCAGCCAAGGACGAGACCCAATGTTGCTCAACGGCAAATTCCAAACCCTGGGAATAGGCGTAGGCCCCCACAGGCAACGCCGGACTGACCAGATGCAATAAGTGAAGCAACGGCGCACTAGCCATGGGCGTGTCCGTGATGATGATCGTGAGAATCATGACCGTGACTGTGGCGATGCTCAGCGCCGCCATCATGGCTATGATAAGCACCATTTTCAGGGTGAAAAGGCTTCTCGGTCACCACAACCTGCAGCCCCAAGCCTTTAAGCATATCGTCCAGTACATGGTCGTGTTGGTAGCGAAGCTCACCAGCCATGATCTGCAGAGGCACATGGCGATTACCTAAATGGTAAGCCGCCCGGGCCAACAGCAAAGCATCCGCTGATTTCACTTCACTGACTGTCTCATCTGCCGCCAATATCGCGATTTTTTCGCCCGTACTGGCAACCAGTACGTCGCCCTGGGCCAACACCTCGCCACGCTCCACAAACCAACCCACGTCCTTGCCGCATAGGGTTTTGGCACGAAAGCGACTGCGCTGACGCTCTTGATAACAGAGCACTAATTGCAACTCCAGCTGAGTTTCTGCGCCCCTGTGGTGTTCAAAGCATTCGAGCATATATCTTATTCATCCTGATCCATTTCATTTTTCCCGCCACCTTACTTACTGGAGGGAGCGGGCACCGACCGCGATTCGTGCAAATCTCTTTCGGCCTCAGCGCGGCCTCCTACAAACCCTTCACCCCGCCCTGTAGGAGCGGGCGCCGACCGCGACAGAAGCGACTTCAACCCCTGCCAACCCCTTCGGCCTCGGCGCGGCCTCCTACAAGCCCATCACTCCGCCCTGTAGGAGCGGGCGCCGACCGCGACAGAATCGACCTCAATCCGTGCAAACCTCTTTCGGCCTCAGCGCGGCCTCCTACAAACCCATTACCCCACCTGTAGGAGCGGGCGCCGACCGCGACAGAATTTACCTCAAGCCCTGCCAACCCCTTCGGCCTCGGCGCGGCCTCCTACAAACCCATCACCCCGCCTTGTAGGAGCGGGCGCCGACCGCGACAGAATCGACCTCAATCCATGCCAACCCCTTCGGCCTCGGCGCGGCCTCCTACAAACCCATCACCCCACCTGTAGGAGCGGGCGCCGACCGCGACAGAATCGACCTCAATCCCTGCCTACCCCTTCGGCCTCGGCGCGGCCTCCTACAAACCCATTACCTCACCCTGTAGGAGCGGGCGCCGACCGCGACAGAATCGACCTCGATCCATACAAACCCCTTCAGCCTCGGCGCGGCCTCCTGCAACCCCATCACGCCGCCTGTAGGAGCGGGCGCTGACCGCGACAGAATTTACCTCAAGCCCTGCCAACCCCTTCGGCCTCGGCGCGGCCTCCTACAAACCCATCACCCCGCCTTGTAGGAGCGGGCGCCGACCGCGACAGAATCGTCCTCGATCCGTGCAAATCTCTTTCGGCCTCAGCGCGGCCTCCTACAAACCCATCACCCTCCCCTGTAGGAGCGGGCGCTGACCGCGACGTTCTCCCCAACATTAAAACAAGCAATAACGCTGCGCTAATGGCAACTCGGTTGCGGGTTCGCAGGTGAGCACCACACCGTCTGCTTTCACTTCATAGGTATTGGTATCCACTTCCATTACCGGCTGATAATCGTTGAGGACCATGTCGGCTTTAGTAATATTGCGGCAATTTTTAACGGCGACCAGCGGCCGCTGTAAACCCAGCGTTTCAGCCAAATTCGACGCCAGCGCCGCCTGGCTGACAAAGCTCACCGAGGTAGCCGTACAGGCTTTACCAAAGGCACCAAACATCGGCCGGTAATGCACCGGCTGCGGGGTGGGAATGGAGGCATTGGGGTCACCCATCGGCGCGGCGGCAATCATACCGCCCTTGATAATCATTGATGGTTTTATGCCAAAGAACATCGGCTTCCACAGTACCAAGTCCGCTAATTTCCCCACTTCAATCGAGCCGACTTCATGAGCCAGACCCTGGGTAATCGCCGGGTTAATGGTGTATTTGGCAATATAGCGCCGGGCGCGAAAATTATCGCTGTACGCCGAATCTTCAGGCAGCGGTCCCCGTTGCACTTTCATTTTGTGGGCGGTTTGCCACGTCCGGCAAACCACTTCACCCACCCGCCCCATGGCTTGAGAATCTGACGAGATCATTGAGAAAGCACCGAGGTCGTGGAGAATATCCTCTGCAGCAATGGTCTCTTTACGAATCCGCGAGTCGGCAAAGGCCACATCCTCAGGAATATTGGGATCAAGATGGTGGCAGACCATCAACATATCCAAGTGTTCGTCCACGGTGTTGATAGTATAAGGGCGGGTGGGATTGGTGGATGACGGTAAAACATTGGCGCTACCACAAGCCTTGATGATATCTGGCGCATGACCACCCCCGGCACCCTCGGTATGGTAGGTGTGAATAGTGCGCCCTTTAAACGCCGCCAACGTGTCCTCTACAAAGCCAGATTCATTCAAGGTGTCAGTATGAATCGCGACCTGCACGTCGTACTTTTCGGCCACACTCAAGCAACAGTCGATGGACGCTGGCGTCGTACCCCAGTCCTCATGAAGCTTAAGCCCCATCACCCCCGCTTTAACCTGCTCTTCCAGCGATTCGGGAAGACTGGCATTACCTTTACCCAAAAAGCCCAGGTTCATGGGAAAACTTTCAGCGGCCTGCAACATTTTGCCAATATGCCACGGTCCCGGTGTACAGGTGGTGGCATTGGTACCCGTGGCCGGACCAGTGCCACCACCAATCATGGTGGTCACACCGCTCATCAAGGCCTCTTCAATCTGCTGGGGACAAATAAAATGAATATGGGCGTCAATGGCACCGGCCGTCAGGATTTGCCCTTCACCGGCGATCACCTCGGTACCGGGGCCAATAATAATGGTCACATCCGGCTGAATATCCGGATTACCGGCCTTGCCAATCGCCGTGATACGCCCCGCTTTGATGGCTACGTCGGCCTTGACGACGCCCCAGTGATCCAAGATCAAGGCATTGGTAATCACCGTATCTGGGGTATGGGCACTGCCCAGCTGGCCTTGCCCCATGCCGTCGCGAATCACTTTGCCACCGCCAAACTTCACTTCTTCGCCGTAGGTAGTAAAGTCCTTCTCCACCTCAATCCATAGCGCCGTGTCGCCCAGGCGGACCCGATCGCCCACAGTTGGGCCATACATATCCGCGTAGGCGCGGCGGTCTATTTTGCTCATGATTTACCTCCAGCCTGACCATCCAACGGCCCCATCACATCGCCGCGAAAACCGTAAATTCGGCGCTCGCCGCTTAGCGCCACCAGCTCTACCTCACGACTTTGGCCGGGCTCAAACCGCACGGCTGTACCTGCGGCAATATTCAAACGAAAACCTTTGGCGGCCTCGCGATCAAACTGCAGTGCTAAATTGGTTTCATAAAAATGATAATGCGACCCCACCTGAATAGGCCGGTCACCACTGTTAGTCACCTCAACAATAAGGGTTTGCCGACCGACATTAAGTTCTATCTCGCCCTTGGCAACGTCAACTTCTCCGGGAATCATGGTGTTTATCTCCCTTTAAACAATGGGGTTGTGGACGGTGACCAGCTTGGTGCCGTCGGGAAAGGTAGCCTCGACCTGCACCTCATGAATCATCTCTGCCACACCGTCCATCACATCCTCCCGCCCGAGCACCTGCTTGCCTGCGCTCATCATTTGCGCCACGCTTTTGCCTTCACGGGCACCTTCCATCACCTCGGCAGTGATCAAGGCAATGGCTTCCGGGTAGTTCAATTTTAAACCCTTAGCCTTGCGCCGTTCGGCTAACAAGGCTGCCGTAAAAATCAGCAACTTATCTTTGTCTCTGGGACTTAATTCCATCGTTGTGCTTCCATTTTGTTGTCTTCGTCATAGTAGCCAGCACCGACCACGATATTCTTCACCAAAACCCATCGGCCTCAGCGCGGCCTCCTACAAACTCGGCATTGCCTCTAATCCCGTAGGAGCGGGCGCCGACCGCGACATTCTTCACCAAAACCCATCGGCCTCAGCGCGGCCTCCTACAAACTCGGCATTGCCTCTAATCCCGTAGGAGCGGGCGCCGACCACGATATTCTTCACCAAAACCCATCGGCCTCGGCGCGGCCTCCTACAAACCCGGCATTACCTCTAACCCTGTAGGAGCGGGCACCGACCGCGAGACCTCGATCCGCGCAAACCTCTTTCGGCCTCAGCGCGGCCTCCTACAAACTCATCACCCCACCTGTAGGAGCGGGCGCCGACCGCGACAGAATCGACCTCGATCCGTGCAAACCTCTTTCGGCCTCAGCGCGGCCTCCTACAAACCCGGCATTGCCTCTAATCCCGTAGGAGCGGGCGCCGACCGCGATGGATCAACACCCCACAGGCCAGGCCTTAGGTATTCCAAATTCTCGGTCGACAGGCTTCGCGACCATTCAACAACGGCCGCAACTGCCCCCATAAATATTCAAAGCCTTTGCGACAATGCTCCGGCGAGTTGCCAAGATAGCGGGCCATAAACACATCTCGACGTTGAGACAAACCCCACTCAGCCTGGCATTTGTCAAAATAAGGCTGCGCCGCCAAACCCTCTCGCAATACGTCCAAGGTGGCCCGGTCGGCCTCAAGCGTGGCAAACAGGCTGCCGCTCACCCAGCGATTCGCCATTCCCCAATTCGCGCGAAGCATATCGCTACCGCCTTCCCATAGGGTGCGCTCGTTCAGCAAAGGTCGGCCATCGCGCAGGATAGTAAATCTTTGCAGGCAACGCCCTGCGTCAAATGACTCACCACTGGCCCGACGACCCAGTACCACGATATCCCAAGCCAGTAATTTTGCATTACCGCTGAGGTGAAAATCATTGCGCAATTCAGCTTCAGCACCGTCAAAAATAATGGTTTCTTGGGGCAGCCATTCCAGACAAGCATCGCTGCTAATATGCGCGGTAATGCCTTGGAGCTGGGCCGTTTTCTGTTTGTCGCTTTTATAGGCCTTGCCCGCCGAAGGTGTGGTTAACAAAGCTTCGGCGCCAGTGCCCAGATCGATAGCCACCTGCAATTCATCTCCTGGCACCATGCCGCCAGGGGGGTGCAATAAATACACATGGCAACACTCACCTTCGGGATAAAAGGGTCGCTGAATACGCAGTGGCCCTTTATGCAAGACATGACGAATATCAGTTCGTCCAGGCCCCTTTAGCAGCTCCAGCTCAATAGCTGCTGACCAAGACCGGGCAATCTTGTCTGACTGCTGGCCAGCCACATCGGCGACGACTGCATAGGGAATGTTCAAGTAAAATCCTTCTTTTCATTGTCATCCAGAAGCAATATGCCCCCAAACTATAGCGGCGAAAAAGCAATATCTATACCAGCAAAATTGAACTGGCTGCTCTAAAAAGAATACAACAGTAAATGCCTTGCTGCTTTTGCGCTACACTTAGAACCAAGATACAGCCCCTACCACCAAAGCATTGAGTTAGTGGATTTATGAGTAAACCCGATTTTTTTAGTCAGCTTGCCGAACAGGCAAACCGCATCATTAAAGACGGCCCAGACATTCAGCAAGATATTGAGGAAAAGATTAAAGTACTGCTGCAAAGCAGATTACGCAAAATGGATATCGTCTCCAGAGATGAGTTTGATGCTCAGCTGGCCGTACTCAACCGAACCCGCGCCAAGCTGGAGGCCATGGAAGTGCAGCTGGCCGAACTAAGCCGCCAACTGGAAGCCTTGGAAAACAACAAAAGCGCCGACTAAGGCCTGCTACACCACACTAAAAATTCGCCACGGCCAAAACTCAAGGATGAGTCTATGCCCCTCGCCACTGTTTTTAGCCGAGCCAAGCTCGGCGTTAAAGCGCCATTGGTTACGGTAGAAGTCCACCTCTCATCGGGCTTACCGGCCTTCCATATTGTCGGCTTGCCAGAGGCCACGGTCAGAGAAAGCCGCGACCGGGTGCGCTCCGCACTCATTAACTCCCGTTTTGACTTTCCCGTCAGCCGCATCACCGTCAACCTGGCCCCAGCAGACCTGCCCAAAGAAGGTGGCCGCTTTGACCTGCCCATTGCCATTGGCATTTTGCTGGCGTCAGCTCAAATTCCCGTCAAGGCTGTTGATGGTTACGAATTTATTGGTGAACTGGGACTCAGTGGCGAGTTGCGCGCCGTAGATGCCGCGCTACCCGCCGCCGTGCAGACCCACCACGTTAACAAGGTGCTCATCCTCCCCGCCAGCAACGCAGGCTTGGCCGCCATTGTCGATAGCCAGCACCTCCGAGAAGCTCAATCCCTACTTGACGTTGTCGCACACCTACAAGGACAGAGCAGTCTGCCCTTTGGCTCCGATGCGCCTCCCGGCACAGGCACAACCAAAACCATCGACTACCCCGATCTTAGCGATGTATTGGGCCAGCAAACCGCCAAACGCGCACTGGAAATTGCCGCCGCTGGAGGCCACAGCCTGTTGCTAAGCGGCCCTCCCGGAACCGGCAAAACGCTGCTGGCCAATCGACTGGCCGGTATTTTGCCGCCCTTAAATGAGCAGGAAGAACGGGATATCGCTATTGTGCAGTCCATTGCAGGCAAGCCATTAAACCTACACCGCCCCTTTCGGGCGCCCCACCACACCGCCTCTGCGGTAGCGTTGGTTGGCGGCGGCAGTCAGCCGCGACCCGGCGAAATTAGCTTGGCGCACGGCGGCATTTTATTTTTAGATGAGCTGCCCGAATACCCACGCAAAGTACTAGAAGTGCTACGAGAACCTTTGGAGTCTGGCGAGGTGATGATTTCCCGCGCTGCGCAACAGCTGACGTTTCCTGCAAGATTCCAACTCGTCGCAGCGATGAACCCCTGCCCCTGTGGCTACGACGGTGACCCCACTCAAGACTGCCGCTGTACCCCGGACCAAATACAACGGTATCGGCAAAAAATCTCCGGGCCTTTACTAGACCGTATCGATCTGCGCATCACCGTGCCTCGACTACCACCAGGCGTATTGCAGTCCCTCTCAGCTGGCGAAAGCAGCGCCATGGTGCGAGAGCGGGTTTGCGCCGCAAGAGCACTACAGCTAATACGCAGCGGCGACTGCAATGCCAATTTAAGCGCAACCGAAGTGCGTCAGCACTGCGTACTTGGCCAGCAATGCAAAGAGCTAATGGTAAAAGCTGAGCAGCGTTTGGGCTTAAGTGCCCGGGCCCACCATCGCATTATCAAAATTGCCCGAACCATTGCCGACCTCGCCAGTGAACCGAAAATCACGCTGCCCCACCTACAAGAGGCCATTGCTTATAGGGGCGACTTCTAACCCCCTGCAAGTCTCGGTCAGCGCCCGATCTTACAAAGCGGGGAGTCGATGTGTAGGCGGCCACGCCGAGGCCGAAAGCGGGATAGCATAAATTGAGCGCAGTCAACGCTCTACTAAAACCCACCGAAGGTGGCCTACAACATTGTGTGAACCAAGGAAGGCGAGCAAATGACATATCAAGCCCACAGCAAAAATCTCCGCCAGGGCCGCCGCTCCTTCCCCGGACAAATCTATTTAATTACCACCTGCACCGAGCATCGGCGCCATTACTTTAGCAATTTATGGGTCGGACGCTGTGTGGTTAACGCTCTACGAGACGCTCAGTACGCGTCCACTCT
The DNA here is from genome assembly GCF_001010805.1 of Spongiibacter sp. IMCC21906. Taxonomy (NCBI): domain Bacteria; kingdom Pseudomonadati; phylum Pseudomonadota; class Gammaproteobacteria; order Cellvibrionales; family Spongiibacteraceae; genus Spongiibacter; species Spongiibacter sp. IMCC21906. The sequence continues at coordinate 222,451 of NZ_CP011477.1, forward strand.
GGCCTTTGTGGTCATGCCTGATCATCTACATTGGTTGATGGCCTTAGAGGATAAGTCGAATTTGTCCCAAACCGTACAATTCGTCAAAACCCATGCTGCCCGCCAATGTAATCGACTTATTGGGCGCACAGGCAAACTCTGGCAATCGGGGTTTCATGACCACGCCCTGCGGCGAGATGAAGATATTCAAGCCTGTGCTCGTTATATCATTGCCAACCCACTGCGAGCCGGTTTGGTGAAAGAAATTGGCCATTACCCACTTTGGGATGCCGTGTACTTTTAGACCTTTGTCGTCGCGGTCAGCGCCCGCTCCCACACAGGGGGGGGCAACATGTAGGAGACCGCGCTGAGGCCGAAGGGGTTGGCATGGATCGAGGTCAATTCTATCGCGGTCGGCGCCCGCTCCTACAGGCGGGGTGAGGGGGCTGTAGGAGGCTGCGCTGAGGCCGAAGGGGTTGGCATGGATCGAGGTCAATTCTATCGCGGTCGGCGCCCGCTCCTACAGGCGGGGTGATGGGGCTGTAGGAGGCCGAAAGCGGGATGGCACAGATCCAGGGAAGTTCTATCGCGGTTAGTGCTCGCTCCTGCAATGAACAAGAAATGGCCGTTGATGAATTTTCAACGTCAATGGTTCTTCCGCTTTGCTGCCGCTGCTACAATACCCGCCCCTCCAGTTTGATTTCGGAAGCCCCCCAGGCGTGAGTAAGCTCAACGACAGACAGCGCGAAGCCGTTCACTATATTGATGGACCACTTTTGGTATTAGCTGGCGCTGGCAGCGGCAAAACTAGCGTGATCACCCGCAAAATGGCTTATCTCATTGAGAAGTGTGGTATTCCTGCCCGCCATATTGCTGCGGTGACATTTACCAATAAGGCCGCAAGAGAAATGAAGGAGCGGGTCTCGCAGTTGGTAAAAGGCCAGGCGGCAAAAGGCTTAACGGTATCGACTTTTCACAATCTAGGCATGAATATTCTGCGCAAGGAATATCGTGCGCTGAACTACAAATCGGGCTTTTCTATTTTCGACAGCCAGGATGCCCAGGCGCTGATTCGCGACCTGCTCATGCAAGAGCATGGCGGAGAAACTGACAAAGCAGAATTAATCCAAAGCCGCATCTCCAACTGGAAGAATGATTTCATCCTGCCTGAGCATGCCATCCAACTGGCAGAAAGCCCCGCCGATATGCTCTGCGCCCAAGCTTATGCTCGCTATCAAAACGCCTTAAAGGCCTATAATGCCCTCGATTTTGATGATCTCATTATGCTGCCGGCCCAGTTATTTGATGACCGGCCGGATATTCTCGACAAATGGCAGCAGAAAATTCGCTATATGCTGGTAGACGAATATCAGGATACCAATACCTCCCAATACCGCTTGATCAAACAGTTAGTTGGCAACCGCCAAGGCTTAACCGTGGTGGGGGATGACGACCAATCCATCTACGCTTGGCGTGGTGCCAAACCGGAAAATTTGTCGTTACTGGGCAAAGACTACCCCCATTTAAAAGTGGTGATGCTGGAACAAAACTACCGCTCCACCGCCCGCATACTCAAAGCGGCCAATGTGGTGATTGCCAACAACCCTCACGAATTAAACAAAGCCTTATGGTCCGAGCTGGGTTACGGTGATCCCATCCGCATCATTAAATGTCGCAACGAAGATGCCGAATGCGAGCGCGTCGTCACTGAAATTCTCAGCCATAAAATAGCGAGCCAGCAAGGCCGATTTGGTAACTACGCGGTGCTTTATCGGGGCAACCACCAATCAAGATTGCTAGAACTAAAGCTGCAGGCCCACCAAATTCCTTACAAACTGAGTGGTGGCACGTCCTTTTTTGGCCGCAACGAAATTAAAGACATCATGGCCTACCTGCGACTCATCATTAACCAAAGTGATGACAATGCCTTTCTGCGCATAATCAATGTACCTCGCCGAAAAATCGGCACCAGCACCTTGGAATCATTGGGACGTTATGCAACCGAGAGAGAAATCAGTCTTTATAGCGCCTGCGAAGAATTTGGCCTTGCCCAGCAGCTCCCCGAGGCGGCGCTAAAACGACTTCAGGAATTTACCCAATGGCTGGATAAACTGCGTCGCCGTTGCTATGAAGATGACGCCATTACGGCCATTCGTCAGCTTTGCAATGATATTAATTACCTCGACTGGCTGATTCAAAACAGTTCATCCGTAGCCGTGGCAGAAAGACGCATGGCCAACGTCACTACGCTGATTGACTCACTGGAAAAAAACCTGAAAAACGATGAAGAAAACGCCGGCTTTGAAAATGCCATCAGCCGTTTAGTCTTGCGAGATTTATTAGAACGGCAAGAAGACGAGCAAGAAAGCCCCGACCAGGTTCAGCTAATGACGCTGCACGCCGCAAAGGGTTTGGAGTTTCCCTATGTGTTTATGATTGGCATGGAAGAGGGTTTACTCCCCCATCAAAACAGCATTGACGACGGCATGGTCGAAGAAGAGCGACGGCTTTGTTACGTTGGCATTACCCGCGCCCAAAAAGTATTAACACTGAGCTATTGTGCAAAACGTAAAAGCTTTGGGCAATTTACCAGCTGCGAACCCAGCCGCTTTTTAGACGAATTACCCAAAGACGATGTGGAGTGGGAAGGCCGAGGTGACAACAACCCCGCTGTAAACCAAAAAAAGGCCGACCAAACCTTGGCCAGCCTCAAGAGTATGTTTGATTGACCTCTGCGATTACCTGCTTCTGCTGAAACTCATAACAGCGGTCGCGTAAAATCAGCCCAGGTCAGCAAGGATACACCGGGCTGAATAAAGCCATTGTCTTTGGCGTATTGCAATGCCATATCCAGATTCACGGCCCCTCCCCGAACCGGAGGCGACAATAAGTTATCGGTACCAAAGACCAGACCAAAGGTATTGATAACCGCCAATGCCCGACCATCACCGGTTAACACTGGACCACCGCTATCACCCGGTGCCACCAACCCATCTAACAGCAGGTCGTAAGACCAGCCATTGCCTAATACATCAACAATCTCGCCCTGACGCACGACCAATGGATCCGCATCTAATGTGGCAGAAGATCGGCCATAGATCAGCACAGGATCACCGACACTGGCCACGCCAGAAAATAAAGAAATAGGACCACCCACAGAAAATACGGCGGGATGAATATTGGCAATATCATCTGGGTGCAATTTCACCAGCGCGAAATCATTAAACTGACAGGTATTAGACCCCGGTTGCTCCCCCGCCTGCTGCATGGCACTCCAACTGGAATACGCCAACTCAGCTGGCTGGCTCGCATTTTCGACAATGACCTGATCAAAGCCAATTGCCAGATTAGCCGTCTCACAGGGGTCAATCCCGGCATTGGTGTCGAGGCTGAAGCAGTGGGCCGCTACCCCGAGGTAAACCGTCTCGTCGTTAAGCGCAAATAAAAAATTACTGGTGCATTGAGATCCACTGGCTTGTACCAAAACACCAGGCCGGATTTGGTTGTTGTTCGGCTCGGAAAATTCAAAACGACTGGAGCTCTCACCGCCATCGTTAGCGGAACTAACACCACCACTTGACGAATCTCCACCGCAAGCCATCAAGCTCACAACACAGGCCGCTAGCCCAAACACGGCAAGGTCTTTTATTACCATTTAAGTTCTCCAGAAATACTATTATTGGTTTTCTACGTCTGATTTATCTATTTTAGACCTTAATCCGCCTGGTGACAGGCACAAAAAAGCCGCGACAAGCGCGGCTCTCGGCAAAGCTCGCTGGATGATTACTGGCTATTTTCAACCATATAGTCAACCGCAGCTTTAATTTCGTCGTCTGAACAACTCATGCATAAACCTTTGGCTGGCATCATGCCGACGTTATTCAAGCCTTCAATCGCATGGGTATAAAGCGTGTCTTTACCCTGAGCAATGCGATCACTCCAGGCTGCCGCATCACCAAATTTGGGAGCATTACCTGCGCCAACGGCGTGACAGCCCTGACAGCTACCCTCATACACTTCTTTACCTGATTTTTCACCGCCACCCGCAGAAGCGGTGGCAGCGCCGCAGCTGCTATCGCCCTGCAGACACACTTTACCGGCCGGTTGAATGCGTGACGTCACTTCATCACGCTGAGAATCACTCAATGCCCAAGCTGACACGGCAACGCACAGCATAGCTACAACCGCTGCAATTTGTTTTAAAACCACATTTTTCACTTTTATGTCCTCTCCGCTTGCAAGGCCACTGCCCCTGCACAGTACCAGCCGCGCATTATAGCGATATGACCGTCATTACTCCACTTACTTTCCATTGCCCCACCCTCTGCCTAATGACCCGCCGGTTGGGCTTGAAACACCGAAACCGCGATAGATTTGAATTGCGGCGTGTGACTACGAGGATCACTCAAGCGAGATGCCAACACATTCGCTTCTGGGTAATAGGCGGCCAAACAGCCCCGGGGCAAATCAAATATATGCACTTGCACGGCCTTCATTTCACCAAAATCCGATTGCAGATTCACCCAACTGCCTTCTTCCAGTCCCATAGCAACGGCGTCCTGCTGGTTCATTAATACCGTTTGGCGATGGGTAACGCCGCGGTAGCTATCTTTTTCTTCATAAATAATCGAATTAAACTGCCCCTCGCTGCGCAGCGTCGCCAACACAAAAGGGCGCTCTCCAGAATCAGCTTCAATCAAGGTCTCAGGCACCACAAATCGTCCTCGACCGTCTTTAGTCTTAAACTGCGGCGTATGCAGAACCTTGCCTCGCACCACAAACTCTTGCTTAGCGACGTCAATATCAGCTAACTCTTCAAGCCCCGGCACCACTTTAGCAATAGCTTCCCGCACCCGCCGATGGGCTTTAAAGGCTCTGAAATCAATGGCATTGCCCGGCAACAAACGGCTAGCAATATCTGCCAAAATGGCCACCTCCGAGCGAACGGAGGCGATACGCTGAATGCCGCCATCGCTCAATCTCACGTAATTAAACATCGACTCTTGGGTCGTTGGCTCAGGTTCTTCGTCTCGGGCACAGACGGGCAAAATCAAGACTTCGCCTTTATCAACACCAGTGATATGACCGCGATTCAGTGTGGTAGTCAAAAATAACTTAAAGCCTATATTATCCAGCGCCTCCGCAGCCCAGCGACTATCTGGGGTGGCTTCAAACAAATTGCCACCCAACATTAACGCCGCATCAATTTCACCACGATGGGCAGCCTCAAGAGATTGAAGCGTATGCATGCCTGGGCCCGTCGGTAAGCTAACTCCAAAGGATTTCTCTATTCGCTTAAATACCTCTTCCGGCAAAACCGGTTTCACCCCAATGGTGCCAATACCTTGCACATTACTGTGGCCCCGCAATGGCAACAGGCCCGCGTATTGCTTACCGACCATGCCTCTCATCAAGGCTAAATTACTGATCCATTCAATATTATCAACGCCGTGGCGGTGATGGGTCATGCCCATTCCCCAGGCAAAAATGGTATTTTCAGAAGCAATATAGAAGCTTGCTACCTGATCAACTTCGGCGCGACTCACCCCACAGTTTTGTAAAAGCTCATCCCAACTTTGCGCTTCAATATGGGCGTGTAAATCAGCAAAGCCATCGCCGTGTTCAGCAATAAACGTTTTTGCTTCGCCACCTTGCTCAAGTATGGCTTTGGCAATGGCTTTAAACAGAGATATATCGCTACCGATGCGGGGCTGCAAATACAGGCTGGCCACCTCGTCACCGCCTTTAATCAGTGAACTCAGCATTTTGGGCGCAGCAAACTGTAGCAAACCCGCTTCTCGCAAAGGGTTAATCACAATCACCTTGCCGCCCCGACGCCGCAATTCAATGAGTTTATGCAATAACCGGGGATGATTAGAGGCAGGGTTAGCGCCAATCAAAAAGAACAGGTCGCAACCTTTAATATCATTTAGCTCAACCGTAGAAGTCCCGGTGCCAATGGTATTTCCCAGCGCTTCGCCGGTGGCTTGATGACAATAATATGAGCAGTTACTGATGTTATTTGTGCCATACATTCTGGCCATTAACTGCAATACAAATCCGGCCTCATTCGAGGAGCGACCGGAACTGTAAAAGAAACTCCGCTTGGGGCTTACTAACGCAAATTTCTGTGCCGCTTGCGCAATCGCCCAATCCCAATCAACTTCTTGAAAACGGTCTTCGCTCTTGGCTTTGTATATTGGCTGACCCAATCGCCCCAAGTGCTCCAACTCTTTAGCGCTTAACTCTCGAAACGCCGCTAAATCATGCTTAAAAACGTCTTTAGGGATGGGTGGCTGAATATCAGTGGACTGGGCTTGAATACTTTTATTGCATACTGAAGGAAATTCATCCAGCTCGTTGGTCATCCCACCGTGCTGCCCGCCCATCCCTAAACCACAGGCCTTGCAGGCATTTTTTGCCTTTAGCGCCTTGGCTGAGTCGAGCAAACCAATACTACGTGCTGTATTGAGTGTGTATAAAACCTTCTTTGCACCGCCACCAATAATTTTCATGTATTTTATCCACGGAACTAACCCCCCCAGTTTTTCTAACGCAGGGCCTTAGGTCAACTCACACAGTTCAATTTAGCCGTATTGCGGCAAAACCTAAGCTTGATTTGCAGTGATTTAAGTCGAAGATTGAGAGTTTGGTCATAGCGTTTATGAGAATACACCCATATCAACCACGAAGCGATAACGCACATCCGAGGCTTCCATACGCTCATATGCGGTATTTATGTCTTCCATACAAATGGCTTCAGTTTCCGGCAGAATATTCATACGACCACAAAAATCGAGCAATTCCTGAGTTTGTTCAATACCACCAATAAGAGAGCCGGCAATACGACGTCGACCAAAAATCATAGGCAATGTAGAGGGCTCCGACAGTGGACCAAGCTGCCCCACCATCACCAAAGTAGCGTCAATATCTAACAGCGGGGTATAAATATTTACATCATGCTTAACAGGGACGGTATCTAATATGAAATCAAAACTAGACCGCTTCTTGACCATACTCTTATCATCGCCAGATACTAAAAACGCATCGGCTCCTAACTCCAAGGCATCAGACTCTTTATCTCTAGAACGACTGATAACAGTGACATGCGCACCTAAGCCAACCGCTAGTTTAATACCCATATGACCCAGCCCACCCATACCGATAACGGCAACACGACTGCCCGGTCCAATGCCCCACTCCCGCAAAGGTGAATAGGCCGTTATCCCTGCACAAACCAACGGCGCCACTCTGGCCAAATCCAAGTTTTTTGGCACCTGTAAAACAAATTCTTCACGAACTACAATGTGCTTAGCGTAGCCACCGAACGTTTGGCTACCGTCCACCCTATCCCGGCCACCGTAAGTCATCGTATTGCCTTGCCGACAGTACTGCTCATTCCCTTGGTGGCATTGGTCACATACCTGACAGCTATCCACCATGCAGCCCACAGCAACCGAATCGCCAATGTTAAAACGGCGAACATCCGAGCCAACCGCGCTCACACGACCAACAATTTCATGGCCGGGTACGCAAGGGTAAAGTGTCGACCCCCAATCGTTACGTGCATGATGCAAGTCACTGTGGCAAACACCACAATATAAAATATCTATAGACACGTCGTTGGCTCGTGGCGTACGACGCTCAAAACTAAATGGTGCCAATGGCTCACTAGAGGATCGGGCAGCATATCCTGAAACTTTCATCGCAATGTTCCTCTGTATTAATCGACAATACGGGGGCAATCAAAATTACCGTAGTTCTGTTATCCATACAGTTTGTCAGTCAGTAGCTCTATTCATTCCACCATTTTGCTATCAATCCGGTGCTGGGGGCGCTATAGCCAGCAAAAAACCTCCCCCAATATCGCTTAGTTTGAAACGAGGAACAGACCAAGTCCTAAGAATGTGCTTATGAAGACACACTCAAATCAAGTTAATCGGGAATACAGTTAACTGGGAATACAAAAATAGGCATTTGTGATCACGGTCTGCCCCCAAACCAATCGTGATAAATTATTCGCAAGCAAATCGGCAGGGTTGATTGAGGCGGAAAGCGCGCTCTGTTATAGTGTCGCGCTTCGCAAAATATGCGTTTTCCGCCCGTAGCTCAGCTGGATAGAGCGCTGCCCTCCGGAGGCAGAGGTCAGAGGTTCGAATCCTCTCGGGCGGGCCATTTATTGGTTTTAAACCATCGGCCATTCCTCTTTCCATCTATTTATATTCCTGCCACCAGCGATGCGTCCCCCTTACTGAGGGGTAACACTCATCACGCAGCTCTACCCCCATAAACAGGAACTGGCACTCATCTCTCGTCATACCAGCTTTAAGCCGGTATCCAGGCAACCTCGGTGCAATAAATTTCCGTCGTAGTAAATACCTTGCTCCGATGCTGGATCCCGGATCGCCTGATGGCGTCCGGGATGACGACAAATATGTGCGTCTGGTATTTACGAATCGTCTGCGTATTCCGCAAGTGCGCGCTGGTGACGTATATGTGATTTTAATCATTGAGAATCGCCGCTGTATTCCACAAATGGGCGTTGGTAACGCCTATATTCAATATTCCTTAATCACTTCGTCATACCGGCTTTAAGCCGGTATCCAGTCAGCCTCGGTGCAATACACCTCTGCCTTAGTAAATACCTTGCTTCGATGCTGGATCCCGGATCGCCTGATGGCGTCCGGGATGACGACAAATATGTGCGTCTGGTATTTACGAATCGCCGCAGTATTCCACAAGCGCGCGTTGGTGACGTATATGTGATTTTAATCATTGAGAATCGCCGCTGTATTCCACAAATGGGCATTGGTAACGCCTATATCCAATATTCCTTAATCACTTCGTCATACCGGCTTTAAGCCGGTATCCAGTCAACCTCGGTGCAATACACCTCTGCCTTAGTAAATACCTTGCTCCGATGCTGGATCCCGGATCGCCTGATGGCGTCCGGGATGACGACGTATATGTGCGTCTGGTATTTAGGAATCGTCTGCTGTATTCCGCAAGTGCGCGCTGGTGACGTATATGTGATTTTAATCATTGAGAATCGCCGCTGTATTCCACAAATGGGCGTTGGTAACGCCTATATCCAATATTCCTTAATCACTTGGTCATACCGGCTTTAAGCCGGTATCCAGTCAGCCTCGGTGCAATACACCTCTGCCTTAGTAAATATCTTACTCCGAAGCTGGATCCCGGATCGCCTGTTGGCGTCCGGGATGACGACAAATATGTGCGTCTGGTATTTACGAATCGTCTGCTGTATTCCGCAAGTGCGCGCTGGTGACGTATATGTGATTTTAATCATTGAGAATCGCCGCTGTATTCCACAAATGGGCGTTGGTAACGCCTATATTCAATATTCCTTAATCACTTCGTCATACCGGCTTTAAGCCGGTATCCAGTCAGCCTCGGTGCAATACACCTCTGCCTTAGTAAATACCTTGCTCCGATGCTGGATCCCGGATCGCCTGATGGCGTCCGGGATGACGACGTATATGTGCGTCTGGTATTTAGGAATCGTCTGCTGTATTCCGCAAGTGCGCGCTGGTGACGTATATGTGATTTTAATCATTGAGAATCGCCGCTGTAATCCACAAATGGGCGTTGGTAACGCCTATATTCAATATTCCTTAATCACTTCGTCATACCGGCTTTAAGCCGGTATCCAGTCAACCTCGGTGCAATAAATTTCCGCCATAGTAAATACCTTGCTCCGATGCTGGATCCCGGATCGCCTGATGGCGTCCGGGATGACGACAAATATGTGCGTCTGGTATGTACGAATCGCCGCAGTATTTCACAAGCGTGCGCTGGTAATGCCTATACTCAACATTCCTCTACCCCCGAGCCATAACGGCTTAAAGCCGTTATGGCTCGGGGGATGGCACTCATCTCACTCTGTTAATCACACCGTCCATCTATTTATATTCCTGCCACCAGCGATTCGTCCCCCTACTGAGGGGTAACACTCATCCACTACTTAAAGCGCCTTCAAGAGCAGCGCTTGACACTTCAAAAACGTACGCTAAAGACGCTCACTTTATTATTGGAATAAACTTCGTAACTCATCCACCTCGCGCCTTGCCTGTAGCAGAAATTCTACACCTACCGATGGCGCAGTACTGCCCAGCCCTAATTTATGAAACGCGGGTAAATCGTGCAACTTTGGAAGATGCCTGTGTTGAGAGGTATTCAGGTAAGTATGAAAACGGGCTATCAACACAAGGTCTACTAGCGTCTTTGAAGATTGACTGTCATGCAGCCAATTCTCTCGATACAGGGTAGTAGCAATAAGGTCACTATCAAAAGCCCATTTGTGTAAAACTAAACTGCCAATTTTACCCGTGAACTCGTGAATCAATTGTTTCAAACCTGTTGCAGAATTCAGCAGCTCAGGAAAGGCTTTTAAATTACTAAGCAAAGGAAGCGCACCGATGTCTTGCAGCAAACCCGCTAACATTGCCCGCTCAGGATCAAAGCCGCAGTGTTTAGCCAGAACATAACTTAATGCCGCAGTATGAACGCTTCGCTGCCAGCACTCTCGCATTTCTCGTTTAATGGCAGGATCATTAATGGAAAACAGCGTTTTAAGCGCATAACTCATCGTTAAGTCACGCGCCAAGTTCAAGCCCAAGCGATTAATGGCCGACTGTAGACCGGTAATTTTATTGCCACGACTATAAACCGCACTCAAACTGACTTTCATTAAATAAGCTGAAAGCCCTGGATCTTGTTGAATTAAGCGAACAAGATCGTTAATTTCAAGATCAGGGTTGGCCACAGCAACTCTAACTTCAATGGCAACATCAGGCAGGCTGGGTAATTCAATACTGCCATTGCGCAGCCTTTCCGACACTTGGGCCAGAAGACGCGATTTAGATCTGGCTAATACTTCAGTGCTCCCAGCAATCATAAAGCCACAAATGCTATAAATGGTGACTTTATAGCATCCCAATCCTGCGCAGGAGCCACAATAAGTACTTACCGCAGCCCACGTTGCTAATGCGGAAGCCAAAAACAAAAAAAGCGGCAACATACCAAAAGATCATTAATCTTCAGATATGGCCGCAAGGGTGGAATATTAAACCTGCTAGCGCCAGCTTATTGCTATCAATCAGCCCTGCAAGGGCATTAAATACAAACCTATCACTGCGAGGGTTATTGCCGCCGTCCACGCTTCAAACACCATTCTAAGCAATGTCGGCGCCTCTTTCAAATCCATAAAATGAACCAAAACCAATCGTATCTTGAACGCCGCGATAGCAATACTCCCCACCGCAGCGGCCTCAGCGGTAAAGCTGTCTTTAGATAGCAACCATGTGGTGGCGATACTCGCTACCATCAGCAGAAGCCAAACAATTGTCGCGCTGCCGCCATAAATTCTCGTCGACATACTCTTAGCTACCTACCTCAACAAATACAACAGAGGAAACAACATAATCCAAAGCAGGTCTACCATATGCCAATAAATCGTTCCCGCCTCTAGATTATTGATACCCTCGCCACCAATTAAACCAGCCTTGGCTCGTCGATAAAAAATAAATAACACAATAGTGCCAGCAATCACATGCAATAAATGCAAGCCTGTGAGGGCATAATAAAACATAAAAAAGTCATTGCTGATGGGCGTATAACCCGAGCTTAATTTGCCTTGATACTCAAATGCCTTTGAGGCAACAAAAGCCAAACCGCACAAAATACCCCAAAATAAATAGCCATGAACCTTCTTAAATTTGCCCTGTTTGGCGGCTCGCATTCCCAACACGACAAACCAAGAACTGGTAAGAAGAATCAAGGTATTGATACCGCCTATATCTTGATTCAACAGTTGCCGTGAAGACTCAAATACCGCTAGAGCTTTACCCCGCTCCATCATAAATGAGACAAACAACACGGAAAAAAAGAACATATCAGCGCCAACAAACACCCAAATACCTTCTACTCCGGGAATGCGCCGTTCTTTATTTTCCACCACTGTATCCATTCAACAACCTAACCGCCCTTACCCGTAAAATATTAAGCAGTCGCTGCCGATGAACTCATGTTCGATACCCTATCGCCTGCCTTTTCCTCTGCCTCTAAGCGATAAACAGCCTTGATGATAAAGAAGGACATTAACACAATCCAGATATACCAGGTCGGAAAAGCGACCCAAAAATTAAACAAGCCATCAAAGGCAAACGGGCCTGTCTTGAAGAACGGAATCAAACTAACTGGAAAGAAAGACGCAACCGTTACAAAACCCCACCAGCTCACATAGTTTGGTACCAGCTTTTTCTCGCGCTTGTCACGCATAAAGCAAACGGAACACGCGATAATTTGCCAGCTGGTCACCATATAAGCCAAGTCGATAATCATCCAAGCGCCAATGTACAGCATGCGAATTGTTTCTGGCGCAAGGGAGTCAACCAAAATTGAGCCCGTCAGCCATAGGCCACAAGCAACAATAATTGGACAGCAGGTAATTGTTGCACCCAGCATTTCCAGGTTAGACAACATCCCCTCTTCGCCATCTTCAATGCGGCGCATTACCCGAGAGACTGCAGACCCGAAAGTCATATAACAGGAACCCAACACGATACAAACAGACATCCCAATCATAATTGCCATTTGGTTGTCTTTATAATGCTGCCACATCCCTTCCGCGGGAACATTTGGAGACATCGGAGGGAAATTAAGCGCCAATAAGCCCCACATGACAAAAAAACCGATAAAGAACAACGGCCCAGTCCAAGTCATCAGCTTCCACATGCCATATTGTCTCGGGAGTGACTTACTATCCATATTACTGTCCTTTAAGGTATCAATAACTACCAGCTTTGCTTTTAAAACGCAGCTTTCTTTATGAAAGTCATGGTGCGAGTTATCAGTTAAGGCGGCAATCAGAAATCTGTTTCGATTTTGTAAGCAACAATTATTTTTATATCCGTTCTAAACCTAGTGACGGCAAATAATTCAATTTCTTTCCACTCGGATTATAAAAGTACCCTTTATTGACAATCCAGTCAACTACCTGTTGTTAATTCAGTCAATAAATATTTGCAAAGAGGATTGCAAGAGGGTGGACAACCCACTTGCAAATAATTGGCAGGAAAACACAGAACAAAAAAATTAAGAACACTTAGCGATCGCTAGAGCGACACTCATAACGAAATTTTAAGAAAGGATTTCTACCTGTTAGGCGCAATATAACTTAACACCAAAGAGTGTACTGTTTTCTGAATAACTTTCTGCGAGCTTCCAGAATAGCGCATATGCGCAATAGTGTGGGCCATCCCCATAATAACCCGAGAGGCGTCTACCGCATTAATTGTTGATGAAATAGAATCATCCTTACGACCCTGCAATAACATCTTACGAATTGCCGACGTAGCATCACGATAAAAGTTTTGATAAAGCTCCCACGTAAATCCGCGGGTAAAACCACTCCACTCTAACCACACCGTCACATAAGCTTTATCGCGACCTTCCATTGCTTCGCCAAAAGAAACAAGCAACCTTTCAATTTTTTCATACGCGGGCAAGTTTTGATAAAGTACTTTACCTATTAAACTTTCCATGAAGTGGTGGTGAATTTCTTGCAGAACCGCTGCCTGAAGTTCTTCAAGCGTCGGGAAATAATGGAACACTGTGGGGATAGAAACTTTAGCTCGAGTAGCAACATCAGTATGCTTGGCATTGATTAACCCGGTATCGGCAAAAACATCAATGGCGCACATCAAAATCTGGTGATGCCGCGCCTCTGCAGACATTCGTTTTGCGCGCGGCTTCCCATCTGATTTCTCTTGTAGGTCGCTATTATCAAGCACTGCTGACAACTCCATTTGGGTCCTTCTATAAATTAAGAAGTTTACAGAACTCGTTACAATAGGTACATCACAACGTAACCTGCGGTATCAATGCTTAAATAAAAAAGGTGGGCATAAATGCCCACCTTTAAGCCTCCTTTAACTCAGAGTGAATTACATTCACATACCAAGAAAAGAAAGCCCACCCACATCACCACTTAAAATCTCACCAATTGTCGGAACTGCACCCGTACCCAAATCAAGCCCTTGGGTAGCTAGAGCAGAAAAAACCACGGGACCTAACACCTGTACAGGATTTCGACCAACCACAGGAAGGCCAATAGGTAGAGTATAGTTCATCACCAAATCTTCCAAGCCTGACACTAAGCCCTCAGGAGTTAAAAAGTTACTCAGATCAACACCGACCAAAGGAATTGCAGCGATTCCACCTCCGCCAAGAACATTGCTCACAATATCCAGGCCTAAGTCAAGAACCGTATCCAGCCCACCTGTTAGCAGGCCAGTTGCAACAGGCGGCAACTCAAGACCCAGCACATCAGTTGCCGATACTAAGGAGCCAATCCCATCCAAAGACAAGGCGTCCAGGCCGTCTAAGCCACCCAGACCAGTACCCCCAACCAGCGGTATCGCGCCCAACAAATTATCGGACAACGATTCCAAGGAAAGAATGTTCAGCGGTAAGCCACCAGAAAGCAGCGGTATACCACCGCCAGACAGCAGGTCTAACAGCAACACCGCCAGTAATCTCCACAATAGCAGCGCCACAGACCACCGCCCAGTAAATCTCCCACAATAGGCAGGCCGCCACCAGACAAACCACCGCCCAGTAAATCTCCCACAATAGGCAGGCCGCCACCAGACAGACCACCGCCCAGTAAATCTCCCACAATAGGCAGGCCGCCACCAGACAGACCACCGCCCAGTAAATCTCCCACAATAGGCAGGCCGCCACCAGACAGACCACCGCCCAGTAAATCTCCCACAATAGGCAGGCCGCCACCAGACAGACCACCGCCCAGTAAATCTCCCACAATAGGCAGGCCACCACCAGACAGACCACCACTCAACAAGCTTCCAACCACTGGAATTTGCGCAGATGCAGGACCAGACATCAATGCCGTTGCACAAGCAACGCCATAAAGAGCAGATTTAGCTTTCTTAAATTTTACTGCCATTTTGATAACCTCATTATTTACGTAATAACGGCGCTAGCCACACCACTAATGTACGTCGTTATATCTCGTCTCGTCAATTTTGTAATCAAACCTACGTCACAAATTTGACCAATTGCTTAGGGATGCTCGGCTCCATCAGGCAGCGAAGTCATCTTAACTCGCCGCCCAACAACTACTCCCATAAGCCCGCTCAGGCTTTATAGTGGAAACCTGATACCCACATTAAATTGCACTTCTTCAAACTGACCCGGAGCGTTAATGTCTGCTTCAAAATCATTTTCTCTCTCAAGAAAACGATCCTTTATCAAATAAACAGCTTCTGCACGAATACCAAATTCTGTTTCGCCTAGCTGCAATGGCAACACATAACCCACGCCACCGCCGTAGTTAACAGTGATAAAGTCATCATCCGAGTCTTCAAATGCATCTGGCGTTTGGGTTAAGGGATACTCTACGTACCGTGTGGCACCCATCGCGATTTTGAAGTACAAATTAGAGTCATTAAAGGGGTACAAAAGCGTATTAAAATCGATACCCTGCTTCTGCACATCAGCGTCCTCGCCATCTTTGGCATAAGAGAAACCAAGCTCAAAGCCGTACCAACCCTTGCGCCGGAAACCCGCCAGCACGCTAATACCATGCGCCCTATCCAGCACTGGATCGAAGGTCGTGCTGCTGCCGCCACCCAAAAGGCCACCGGGCTCAGAGACCGTCTGAACGTCATCATCTTGGTTGAACTGTGTCAAAAACAGAACATCTACATAGCTTACAAACTCTGTAGACCCCGTTGAGCCACCGGAGGAAGCGCCGCCACCAGGCGCACCACCTCCACCCTCGCCGCCATACTGGGCGAAAGATGGGTTTGCCATTAGCAGCATAGAACCCGCTACCGGCATCATAATTTTCTTAACTAAATTCTTCACAGAGATCACCTCTAGTGCTGTTATTTTTGGAGTTTGAATTAAAGAAGTCCGCATAACTCACACTCAAAATTCGTAATCGACCGCCAGACCCAATGAACGTCTCGCGCCCAATGAACCAAGCGCACCAAAGTCCAACTTCAGCATACCTGCAGTGTAGAACTCATCCGCCAAGTTCTGGCCTGACAATGTCACACGCAAGTTGGATTCTTCAAGGAAGTAGCTCAAATGCGCACCCCAAAGATCATATTTTGGCTGAGAGAAGCGTGGATCGTTGGTTGCTGCATAAAAGAAGCCGTCGTTATAGTAATAACTCACTGTTGCTTCTAGCGGGCCACCAGGAATAAACCACGTGTTTGATAATGACGCAGAACCACTGAACTCAGGCGTACGCGTTACAGTATTACCCGTAAAGTCATTGTTCGGAGTAAAGATACCTGTTACAGGATCGTGACCGGCACCGTCAATGTATTCGGTATATTCCGCATCCAGGAAGGTGCCATTGATCGTCGCGATCAGGCTGCCTTCAAAGATACTGGGGAAGACATCTGCTTTAATGTCAAATTCCCAACCGTTAGACTCAGAGTTACCTGCGCTATCCAGTGACAATGCACCACCGTTGGTCAAGGAGATAGACTGAGATTGAAGGTTTTCAAGTTCGTAGCGGAAGGCCGCCAAGTTCAACTGAACCGTATCGTTAAAGAGACGAGTTTTGATACCCACTTCATATGCGGTTGTTTCTTCAGCAGGTACATAAGCCGGGTTCAAATAAAACGCAAATGCGTTGTACGAGTGCGCTTTAATCGCCTCTTGATATGACGCGTATATCAGCGTGCCATCTTCAAACGGCGTAAAGTCAACTGCAACCTTAGGGGTGAACGCTTTGGTGCGGTCACCCAGAGGGTAAGGCTCGTTGTTTTCATCCCGCGCCTGTTGCCAGTCAAACAGCGGGATTTCTTCGCCATTTAATATCCGCGCAGTGGTTCCGGATTCTGCGACACCAACATACTCATCCTGATAACGACCCCCCAGCGTCACCGCCATCCATTCAGTGACCTGCGCGGTAGCTTGCATAAACACCGACCACGACTCACCTTCAACCATGCCGATGTTAGACAGGGCGTAAACCGGGACTTTAACGCCATCCAGGACCTCACCAAGTACCGGAGTGAGAGCGCCTAGCAGATCCCCAAGCAGGCCGCCGGGGTTACCCAAGGCTGCGCTAAGGTTGGTCAAGTCTGCGCCACCCACGGTGAGCTCTACAGGGTCAAAGCCTTGCTCTTTCTTAAAGTAGAAGGCACCCCCCGTCAACGTCAGCCAATCCGAGAACGGCGTACCGTCATTAGATAAAAACTGAATCTCAGCTTCATCAATATCGGCATCATGACGTTGTACGATGAAAGACGCACTAGGAAATGACGTGCCATCATAGTCATAGTTGTAAGGGTTGCTGTGAGCCTGTTGACTCGCCAGAAACTTTACATCCATATAGGGCAAATACAACTCAGACTGACTGGAGATAACAAACGACTGCAGATGGCCAAAAATTGGCAGATCGGGGTCAACCTCGTAATTGCGGCCTTTATCTCCGTCAATACCTATCACCGTACCTAAAGGTGTGGGGTCGATGTTAGCCGCCAAAGTTGAAGTACCGTCACGCTTAGCACCCTGTATTGTCAGGCGAGTGTCAAACATGTCATTAGGTTGCCAACGCAACATAGCGCGACCCGCAAATATTTTATCTGCCGGAACTTCGCTACCCGCAATGGTACTAGAGTCAGAAAAAACCTTGTCATCTTGACCCACGCTACCGGCAAAGTTCATTGCCACAGTATCAGTCAGTGGCACGTTTACAAACATACCCACTTCATACTTATTGCGATCTTCTGCCTGACTAGCAGAAACAGATACTTCAGTCCAAGTATCTTCAAAATCAGGTTTTTTAAGAATAACGTTAATCGCGCCGCCTACAGCGTTACGACCAAACAAGGTACCTTGAGGCCCTTTCAACACCTCAAGCCGCTCAACACCTTTAAGATCTTGCGCCACTGAAGGAGCAAATGGGTAGTAAACACCATCGATGTAAGTTGCAACACTGGGGTCTGACGTCAACCACGCTTCAGAACCGATACCGCGCATAAACACACTGGTAAAGTCGCCAGCCTGAGTACCCATATCCAAACCTGGGGTCACCTTCATCAAGTCAGTAGTCGACTCAACACCAAAGGCCGCAAGCTGCTCAGGGCTAAATGCCTGAATAGAAATTGGTACATCGTTAGCATTTTCTTCACGTTTCTGAGCCGTCACGACCACTTCTTCTAGTGCTCGAGAAACCCGACGAGGTTTTTTCTCTTCTACAGCACCCTCTTGGGCGAAAGTCGCCAAAGGTAATGCTAAGACTGCGGAAGCTGTTACAGCCGCCAGCACATTCCGGTTACGAATAACCATTTCTCCTCCAATACATTGACTAAGCAAGGCAACTGCTAATGCAGGCGGACACCCACCCAACATATTCCATAGAGGTAAAAACCCAAATTAAGGCGAGACCGATCCACCCCAAACCATAGAACCTAACAGCTACATTACTGTTTTTATTGTGAAACCCTCACTACACCCACAAGGGAAACGCCACTAGCCTCGCAGGAGAACCTGCTGAAATAAAGATCGACAAATGAATCTTCCCTTATACATACCTACACCCCATTCACTATTGATATTTTTTATAGCATTGCATAGTACTCATATTGAAATTCTTGTCAACTAGTTTATTGACCATTACTTCAATACCAAAGCCGCCAGCAAAAAAGTGTGACGCAGTTCTAGTTTTTATCGCCGCCGAGTATGCCCCCAACAAAAAACCACGCCCATTTAGTTAGATTAGCCTAAATTGCGTAAAAATGCCGCATCCCGCTTTTTTAATCCAAAGTACATTCAGCTTTATGACCTCAATTGAAGTCTTTATCTCGCCACCTAGCGACACAGCAAGGAAGAGAACTCGCTGTTGAGTTTCGCTCAATAATGCGCTAGTTTCTACGCTATAAAATAAGTAATGAAAAAAACGAAAACCCGCAAAGCCCTACCCAAATGTCTCAGCGGCACTTCGTTAGCAAGCCCAGCGGGCAGTACCCGCAACGCTCAAATACACACGCTATCTAAAAGTACTCGAGCCTGATTCCACGCCTTTTGGCTCAAACAATAAGGCCACCACTTTGAGTTCAACAACAAAAAATAGCCCTCGGGTTCGTCATTCGCGGCAGTTCCGAGAAAAGCAGATTATTGACGCGGCACGCGGGATATTTGAGAAAAAGGGCTATGAAGCGGCTACGATATCCGAAATTGCCGACAGTGTCGGCGTCGTAGAAGGGACCGTACTCCATTACTTTCACAACAAACGTACTCTTATCGTAAGAGTTATCGAAAACTTCTACGCTGAAACACAGGCATCTATGGAGGGTGGCCTCAAAGCCATTCATGGTAGCCAAGATAAACTGCGCTACGCCATTCTCAGCCATATGACCTTTCTCAAAAATAACGCCTACCTGTGCTCGGTTATTTTGAATGAATCCAGAGGCGCGCAGCTAAAGCTCTCGGACAAGATGCATCAATTCAACCGCCTCTATACCAGCAGCGTGATTAATATCGTGAAAGAAGGCCAAGCAGCTGGCGAGATTTCGAAAACGCTCCCCCCAGACCTGCTCAGAAATATCGTGTTTGGCACCACCGAGCACTACCTTTGGGACTTTCTGAGCAATCCTGAGGCAGCAGAAGAAAACAGTTTAAAAGTGGCCGAGCTCTTAACCGCACTACTCTTTAATGGCATTCATCCCCAAGAATCAAACAAAAACGCTGAAATTAAACACCTAATCAACAAGCTTAATACGCTTATCTCCTAAAGAAACCTTAGCCACTCACCACCCCGATGCCACTGATCCACCCCAACAAACTTACACGTAATACATTCAAATCAGGTACATGGGTGTGTGATGAAGCAAGTATTAGAAGAGCGTATTGTCGTCAACCGCCAACTCGAAGACTGTTTTGAATACTTACGCGATTTTTCCACCATAGAACAGTGGGACCCGGGCGTGTATCGAGCAGAAAAGCGTACCCCAGGCGCAGCTCAAAACGGCACCGAATACGTACTCACCTTAAAACTGCCTTTAGGCCAACGTGCAGCAATGCGCTACGTCCAGCAAAGTACCCGAGAAAATAGTGAAATCATCTTACAAGGCTTGGGCGAGGACATAAGCGCGCTGGATAGCTTGCGCTTTGACGCACTAGGGCCAAGCTGTACCGCCATTCACTACCGAGCAGAACTGAAGTTGCTTTCACTTTCGGCTGTAACAAAGCTTGCTATCAAACCAATACTCAAGCGGGTCGGCAAGCAGGCTGCGACGGGGCTATATCATGCGCTATGTAACAACAACCCACCAACACCAAGAACATTTACCGAGCGATTAAGCGATAGACTGATTGCCCCAAAAGCACTGAGCTTTGGTAAACGCGGCTACCTCAACATGCCCAACAAAGCCCATTCACACCGCATGGATGGCAAAGTCGTGCTCATTACCGGCCCTACGGCCGGCCTGGGATTGGCCGCCGCCTGCGAACTCTCACGATTAGGCGCAACTCTGGTTCTGCTGGGCAGAGATCAGGAAAAACTCCATTCTGCCAAACAAAAAATCTGTGCATTTTCGGGTGGCAGCCCCAGCAGCATCACCATTTTTCACGCAGACTTTAGCGAACTCCAAGAAACCGCCAAGGCCGCTGAGTATATTGCAGAGCGGCATCACCACATTGATGTCGTGATTAACAACGCTGGTGCAATACTCCCTGAGCGTCAGGAGAACCGTGACGGGCTAGAACACACAATAGCCGTTAATTTACTGTCGCCGCTACTACTTATCGACTTACTACAAACAAGGCTGACATCCAAAAGCCGGGTGATTAATGTAGTGTCTGGCGGACTTTACCTTCAGGGGCTGGATGTTAATGATATACAGTTTTCTAATCGCCCCTTCAGCGGCACAAAGGCCTACGCCAGTGCCAAGCGCGCATTACTGACAATGACCGAGCTCCTTAGCAAAACTCGAGAGTTTCACCTCTTTGCCATGCACCCAGGCTGGGCTGCAACCCCCGGTGTAGCCAAGTCACTACCCGGTTTTCAAAAAAGAATGCAAAACCAGTTACGCGACGCCCGCATGGGTGCGGACACCATGATTTGGCTAGCTAGCAACCCAGCTTTAAATTCAACGGCAAGCGGACAATTTTGGTTCGACAGACGCCCACAAATCAGCGATATTTTACCCGGTACCGCAGTCAACAGCGCAGATCAGCAACGCTTAGCGCACTGGATCGACAACATCCTCTCGCACTATCGCAAGAACAACTAACAAAAGGACCTTTCTCTAATGGAGTCGAAAGAATTTAGCCATCATGGATGAACTCAATCACGATATAGACAACTGGGTTGCCATTTCTGGGGCTACCGGCTTTATTGGTCGAGCACTCTGCATTGCCCTGCAACAGCAAGGCTATGGCATTATTGCATTAAGCCGCGATCCTGCCCGCGCGCGTCGCGTCCTACACAAGCTCGACAAAAAGCGCTCTGTTATGTGTTCGTATAACCATTTAGATCAAATCACGCCACGCATTTTGATCAACCTTGCCGGTGCCAATATCGCAGCTAAACGCTGGACCAAACGACGCAAAAAAACATTAAGAAACAGTCGCTTACAAATCACTTCTCGTTTGACAGCCGCAGCAGAGTCACACTGGCGCGACAAGCTGGAGCTCGTTATCAGCGGCTCTGCCATTGGTTATTACGGTGATGGAGGCGACACTGTCCTCGACGAAAGCACTCCTCCTGGCAACGACTTTGCCGCAGAGCTTTGCCATGACTGGGAACAGAGCGTTCCAGTAAGCGAGAGTTACCGCAGAGTCATTATAAGATTGGGCATAGTACTGGGACCCACCGAAGATGGCGGCGCGCTAGCCTCAATGCGCTTACCCTTTGCGCTAGGTTTAGGCGCTCAATTTGGCAACGGTCAGCATTGGCAATCGTGGATCAGTCGCGATGACGTCATTCGCGCAATCATGCATTTAATAACTCACCCCGAACTGAATGGGCCATTTAATCTCGTTTCACCACAGCCTGTCAGCAATCGTGAGTTCAGCTTATGTTTGGCAGACACCTTGGAGCGCCCCATGTTACTCAGCATTCCCAATGCTGCTTCAACGCTTCTGTTTGGTGAAATGCGTAGCTTACTGCTGGCTTCCCAGCGGGTATTACCCACAGCCTTGTTGGCAAGCGGCTTTAAATTTCGCTATCCAGAACTGGATCGCGCCATGGCCAAGGCACTTAGGGCCTGTTAACACTAATTGGATTACGCCTGCTGGAGCCAAGCATCTCAAGAATCAAAGCGCTGATCTCTCACAACAGGCAAGGCAAATCTCGGCTGTTGCTTTTTAAGCAAAGCACTACACTTACAAGCGTCAGGGATGACGTAGGTGCGACAAGGACGTCTTGCACCGCTTGATCGGCCTGATCAGGCGATCACTTTGAAATATATTGCATTACCTTCAATAAAACTCCCAGCGCCAACAGTGCCGGGAGTTTTATGCTTCGTATTTTCCTTTCAGGCTTACTCAGCAGCGGCTTCTTTCTCTGCGTCTGCGTCAGCCTCTGGGTCAACAATGTCAATCAACTCAACTTCAAACACTAGCGCAGCGTTAGGGCCAATCATTTCACCAGCACCACCTGCGCCATAAGCCAGCTCAGAAGGGATGAACAATTTATATTTAGCACCTTCAGACATCAGCTGCAGTGCCTCAGTCCAACCCGGGATCACCCCCTTCACAGGAAAGCTAACCGTTTGACCACGCTCATAAGAGCTATCAAAAACAGAGCCATCTAGCAGCGTACCGCGATAGTGCACCTCAACCTTGTCTTCCGCAGTAGGCTTCTCGCCCTCACCCTCGGCCAAAACCTTGTACTGCAAACCAGATTCGGTGGTAACAACGCCTTCTTCAGCGGCATTTTTGGCAAAGAAGGCCTCCGCTTTAGCTTTATTCTCTGAACCCAACGCTTTGGCTTCCGCTTGACGCTCAGCCATTTGCTTCTGCTGATAGGCTTGCAGGGTGCTCATAATTTCTTCGTCGGTCATCTTCAGCTCACCGCCGGCCATAGCGTCTTTTACACCAGAACTAAACGCGTCCACGTCCAACGGCAGGTCATCGCCAAAACGAGAGCCTATATTTGCACCAATGCCATAACTCACTTTGGAGATTTCTGAGTCCAATGTTGGTTCGGCACCCTCGCCACAGCCGACCAATAGCCCTGTCGCCATCGCGACACAAAACAATGATTTTTTCATGTAACTCCCTAATATCGGTAAGATTCGATAGTGCCACTGAATATAAAGGACCACAGTCTGCCATAAGCGTTCCCCCATAGACACCGGGTCATAGATTCTGGTAAACAAGTTTGTATAATGCAAAACGATGTTATTACACATTATCTCAAGGTCTAAGAGCATGATTCGCAATAATAAAAAGAGCGATCCCCTTGCAGAGCTAAAACAACTGCAATCCAAGCTGGATTCACTCCGGGATAAGCACGTAGCAACACTGGATGCCCAACTCCAAGCTATTGAAAAGAAAACAGAAAGCTTGAAAGCAAAGGTCGACAAAAGTCGCGAGGCAGTCAACAGCACCAAGCAAAAACTGAATGCTGCCACGGGCGCCCGAGCCGGGGTGCAAAAGCGCGCCCAAGCCGCATTTGACAAGGCCAATAGCCAATTTGAGCAATACCAGGGCGAATTGGCCCAGCTACGTAGCGAAGGAATTGAGTTACGCTTAGAAATTCGCCGAGAAAAAGCCGTTCTCAAAGCAATTCAAGACGCAGAGCGCTCAATAAAGCGACAAAAACCATCCGCCTCGAAAACAGCGGCCACAAGCAAAGTACAAAAAAATACCGCAAAAAAATCGGCAACACCGGCCAAAAAAACCTCGACGGATAAAGCGCCAGCCCCAAAAACCAAAGCGGCGAGCGAGCCAGAGAACAGCCCAAACCAAAAAACGACTACCCCTGTAAAAGCAACAGCAACAAAGCCTGCCCCTCCCGAACAAAAAGCCCCAGTAGAAAAGGCCCCGCCAAAAAAAGCGGACCCTGAGACAGCAATAAGCAGCAAAAAAGCCAGCCCAGCTATCGACGCAGTCAAACCCAGACCTCGTCGTAGCAAATTGCCCATGAGCGACATCCCCAGCCATCCCGATAAAGCAGAAGACCGATTGGTCAGTTTATTCGATGACTTTAAAGATTAAGCGCGGCCACCAAGGCCAACAATTGATCACGTTCAGCTGCCTCAGCCGAAATCGCGCACAACAGAATATTTGAATTGTGCTGTTTCATGTCATTGCTAACGTCAGCCTTCAGCAATGACGCATATTCCTCTGACAATTTCTCAGCCAATATCGACAGCTGCCACTGTTCAAGCGCCAACTCCGCGTCCTTTAGCGCTTGATATGCTCTATCGGGAGCCTGAGCTTTAGCCGCGACTCGCATAGCCCGCATGGGTAAAATATAGCTCTGCCGCAGCTCAGCACAGGCCTTGCGAAGCCGCGCCACCGTCGCTGTGGACCACACCATCCCCTTGAGGTCGCTAAAACCTGCCGCCAGTAACATATTTACGTCCTGGCCAAATTGCGTTTGCAAAGCCAAACATAATTCTGCAACTTCAGGCTGGCCATAACGCGCCAAAGCATAGCGCCACAGCGCATCCGTGAGATTTTCTTTACTAAAGCCTTCTTTCACACCCCCGCTCCCACGCTATAATCCCGCCCTATGATTGAACTCCAAGAACTCAGCTTACAACGCGGTGGCAAGCCCTTGCTAGAAGAGGCCAGCCTGCGCATTAATCCCGGCGAGCATATGGCGCTGGTAGGCGCCAACGGCAGCGGCAAATCCAGTCTATTCCTGTTGCTTACCGGGGCACT
The DNA here is from genome assembly GCF_001010805.1 of Spongiibacter sp. IMCC21906. Lineage (NCBI taxonomy): Bacteria > Pseudomonadati > Pseudomonadota > Gammaproteobacteria > Cellvibrionales > Spongiibacteraceae > Spongiibacter > Spongiibacter sp. IMCC21906. The sequence continues at coordinate 247,336 of NZ_CP011477.1, forward strand.
GCATCAAGACCAGGGGGATTGCAGCATTCCCAGCCACTGGCAAATCTCCGAGATGAAGCAGGAGCTGGACAGCAGCGATCGTCCCGCGGTGGATTACGTCATGGACGGTCACCGCCGTTTTCGTGAGTTAGAAACAGCCATTGCCGACTGCAACAACGACAAACAGCTGGCTGAATACCACGCCGAACTGGATTTGATCAAAGCCTATCAAATTCCCAGCGACGCCGAGCGCTTGCTGCAAGGGCTCGGTTTTAAACAGTCAGAACTCCAACACCCCGTGAACAGCTTTTCTGGTGGCTGGCGTATTCGTTTAAATCTTGCCCAAGCATTGATGTGTCCCTCAGAGCTGTTATTGCTAGACGAACCCACCAACCACTTAGACTTGGACGCCAGCCTGTGGCTGGAGCAGTGGCTGCGGCGCTATGAAGGCACCTTGTTGTTAATCTCCCATGACCGGGATTTTATCGATGCCTGCTGTGATTTTGTGGTTCATCTGGAACAGCACACCCTGACCCGATATCGTGGCAACTACACGGCCTTTGAGCGCCAACGCGGCGAACGCTTGGCTCAGCAACAGCAAGCCTTTGAAAAACAACAAGCTGTACGCGCCCATATGGAAGACTTTGTACGTCGCTTCCGGGCACAGGCCAGCAAAGCCAAACAGGCCCAGAGCCGCCTGAAAGCCTTAGAAAAAATGGCTGAGATTGCCCCGGCCCACGTTGACTCGCCCTTTAAGTTTCAGTTTCTGAGCCCCAAACAGTTTTCCGATCCGCTACTCACCCTGTCCCAGGCCGACCTGGGCTATGGTGATACGGCAATATTGCGCAATATTAACCTCAGCCTGCATCCCGGCAGCCGGGTGGGTTTATTGGGGGCCAACGGTGCCGGTAAATCAACATTGATGAAAGCCCTGGCAGGCGCCGTGCCCTTAATCGCGGGGCAGCGCCAACAGGGGGAGCATTTTTACGCCGGTTATTTTCATCAGCACCAACTGGAGTCATTGGACCTCAAGGCCAGCCCCATGCTCCAGTTGCAGCGCTTGCGACCAGACGCGCGGGAACAAGATATTCGCAATTATATTGGCGGCTTTAATTTTCATGGCAAACGTGCCGAAGAAAGCTGCGAGCATTTTTCCGGCGGCGAAAAAGCGCGACTGGCCTTGGCCTTAATCGTATGGCAGCGACCCAATCTCTTACTACTGGACGAGCCCACTAACCACCTCGACTTGGAAATGTGCCAGGCCTTGACCAGCGCGCTACAAAACTTTGAAGGCGCGATTGTGGTGATTTCTCACGATCGTCACTTAATTCGCAATACCGTCGACGAACTCCTGCTGGTAGACAATGGGATCGCCGAAGCCTACGAAGGCAGCCTGGACGACTACCGCCAATGGCTGCTCAGCCGGGATAAGTCCAACCCCGCCGAACCGGGTAGCGACAACGGCAATAGCACAGAACCCATGGTCGACAAAAAGCAGGCGCGGCAACAAGCGGCTCAACGTCGCCAACAACTGGCGCCGGTGACCAAGCAAATCAAGCAGCTCGAAAACCAAATGGAAAAACTGGCCACCGCATTAAACGGTATTGAAGAGCAGCTTTCCGACGCGAGTCTCTACGACGCAGAAAACAAGGAGCAGCTCAAAACCTTGCTAGGCAAGCAACAGCAACTCACACATGAGAACAACGATGTAGAGGCGCGGTGGCTCGAATTACAAGAACAGCTGGACACCCTGGAAGCCAGCCTCTAAGCCATGAGTATTCTTCTCGATAACCTTAATATTGACGCGGTTAAGGGCTTTCTTTCCCGTACCGAAGGCAACGCCCTTTATCACTATGCCCTCAGCAGCAGCCACCTCGGCCCCATACTGGAAGTCGGCAGCTACTGTGGCAAATCCACAATCTACCTCGCCGCAGCCTGCCAGGCACAAGACAACCTGGTTTATGCCGTGGATCATCACCGGGGGTCTGAAGAGCATCAACAGGGTGAAATGTTTCATGACCCTGATCTTTTTGACCTGGCTCAGCAGCAACTCGACAGCTTCGGAGAATTTCGTCACAACTTAGCGCGGGCAGGGCTAACGAATTGGGTCGTCCCCATTGTCGCCAGCTCCACACAAAGTGCTAGATTTTGGCAGACACCGCTGGGCATGGTATTTATTGACGGAGGTCACAGCCTAGACGCAGCAGTCAATGATTACCGCTGCTGGGCTGGTCATATTCAACGCGGCGGTATACTCGCCATACACGATCTTTTTGCCAACCCGGACGAAGGTGGCCAGGCCCCCATCGCTATTTACCGACTGGCGTTAGCATCGGGCTTATTTGAAGAAGTGGAAAAAGTCGATAGCCTGGGAATACTGCGGCGCTGCTAAAGACCGCACGCGCTTAGCGCGGCGGATCAAGCTGGTGATTAACGCTGGCATTGACCCGAAACCAACCCGCAATACTGTAGCGACTGCGGTTTGCCGCCAACACCTCATGGGGCACCCGGTCGCTTAAAAACACCACCAAACTGCCAATTAACGGAATCACCCGACTGGCTTCGGCACCGTCATCACCGTAAATCACCAACTGACCACCATCACTGCTTAGCCAACCGGGGTTTAAATAAAACACCGTCGACAGCACCCGATTGCTGCGGCCCTTAAAAGCATCGACATGTTTTTTATAAAAAGCACCGGGAAAATAACGGGCAAAATGGGCCTCGTAATCAAACAGCCCCATAAACAAACGACGATTAATGCCCTCTCGCAAGCCTTCCATCCAATGCAGATAATCCGCCTCCGCATGATCGCCCTCGTTCAGCCAGCGAATTTCATCACTGCGTACAAAAGGGTTCACCGCAAAATCGCTTTGCCGCCCGACTCCTGCAGGACGAAAATGCGTATCGTCCAGCTGCGTCACCCGTATAAAGAGCCTATCCGTCAAGGCTGGCGGCAAAGCTGCGGGCACCACTGCATAACCGCGCAGGGTTAATGCCTCGGCAATATCGTCGAACAGCGCGTCGCGCAGATTGGGAAATTCAAGCAGTTCGGCGGACATCAGCTGGCAGCCCTCAAAGAAAGGCGTATTAACACCCAGACTCACGGCACTGTCACCCATTATTTCTGCTTAATTTTAGCAACACACGAAGGACACGGGGTTAGCGATCAAAACAGCTAGCACAGTGTTTATTTAAGGTGTTTTAGCAATTGAATAATATCGGGAATAAACTGCAAATAACCGCCAAATTGCAGCAGCCGTTCACTCACCGGCGCACGTAACTCCTGATGCACTCCGTCTATCATTGCCAATAATCGCCGCCTTGTTCCATAACGATTAAAGCCGTATTCAATAAAGGGGGACAGCAATGGCGTCGCCGCCACTACCACCGCCAAGCCGCCAACAGCACCACTTACCGCCACCCAGCCAGGCACACCAAACCAACTAGCCCACATAGCCGACAACACGCTTTGCTGACTGATATACACACTACTGGCCGCTAACACCCCAAGAATAGAGGCGCTGCCAAACAAAATCTTGTCGCTCAAACCTCGTCCCAATAACCCCAAGCCGAGGAACAGCAACAGCTCACGACTGCTGTCATGGCGTTGCCCCCACTGGGCAACCGCCTGCTGTAAACGCTGGGCAGCCTGCTCGCTATCATAGGGGGCCAGCAAACTTTTTAATTCTTCAAAATCTTGGCGATGATAATCGGGATGTCGCCTCAATTGCGCTAAAAGCAATTGCTGCAAGCCCGGCAAGTCCAAGACCTCATTGGCCATAATATCGGCCACCGCCTGCTCTTTGCCGGTCAGTGGACGAGAAACAGGGTGCCGCCCCCGCTTCAGGGCATGCCAAACCCCCCGGGGCATCGCCAATAAATCTGCGGGCACATCCCGACGGTGTTGCCAATGCCGAGCCAGCACCGCACGCAATGACGCAAAATGTTGACGATAAGCAATATCTACGCGAGTGCGGGCAGCACTGAAATGGCCATCCAGCTTGGCCAGTAGCTCAGCTCGCCATCGCTCCTCCGATTCATGGCCATTGGCGTCACTCATTTGCCCCCACTCTGGATGGTCCACATTTTCTCCGTAAAAATGCCTTGTAAGCCTATGACATTGCACACAAAATAGGCGTTCATTCACGGCAATCCCGGCACCGGCCATGTCAGAACAAACCGACTACGTAAAATGGTTTCGCAATTCCGCACCCTACATCAATGCCCACCGCGGCAAGACCTTTGTATTGATGTTTGGTGGCGAAGCCGTGGCACACCCCAATTTTGCCAATATTGTGCACGACATTGCGCTACTAAACAGCCTCGGCGTACGCATGGTATTGGTTCATGGTGCCAGACCCCAAATTGAAGAACGGGTAAGCAACGCCGGCTTGAACAGTCAGTATCACAATGATCTGCGGGTCACGGGCGAGGCAGAACTCGGTTGCGTCACCGCGGCTGCCGGGTCATTACGCGCCAATATCGAAGCCCTGCTATCTATGGGGGTCGCCAACTCACCCATGCACGGCGCCGCCATCCGGGTGTGTTCGGGCAATTATGTCACTGCCCGGCCCATCGGTGTGGTGGACGGTGTCGATTTTAAGCATACCGGCATGGTCCGGCGGATTGACGCCGCCGCACTGCAACAGCAATTAAATAACCAACACATTGTGATTTTGTCGCCACTGGGCTATTCCCCCACTGGCGAAATTTTCAATTTAGCCTCAGAAGATGTCGCTGTGCATACCGCTGTTGCTCTAAAAGCCGACAAACTTATTTTATTTACCGAGAGCGACGGTTTACACACCGCCGACGGTGCACTGCTACGGCAATGTGAATACCGGGACGTAGATGAGCTGGTTGATCAAAGCAGCGAATTAAGCAGAGACAATATTGTGCAAGCAGTGGTGGACGCCGGTGATTTAGGTATTCAACGCTGCCATATTGTGTCTTACAGCGCCGATGGTGCTTTGCTTCGGGAACTCTACACCCGAGATGGTTCTGGCACGCTGGTCACTCAAGAGCACTACGAGCAAATGTGCACCGCCGATATCGATGACGTTGTTGGCATTCTTGGCATTATTGAACCGTTAGAGGCAAAGGGCGTATTGCTAAAGCGCTCCCGAGAATTGCTCGAAAATGAAATAGACCATTTCAAAATTTTAGTCCGAGACGGCATGGTGATCGCCTGCGCGGCGCTCTACCCCTACCCCGAGCAAGCCACTGGCGAAATTGCCTGCGTAGCCACTCACCCCGACTATCGCGGCGCAGACCGGGCAGAAAGACTACTGGAACAACTCGAGCGAGATGCCAAGCAAACAGGGCTAAACAGTGTATTTATTTTAACCACCCAAACCGCTCACTGGTTTCAAGAACAGGGCTACCAGCAATGCACTGTCGACGAACTGCCCCCGGCTAAAAAGCAGCTGTATAATTTTCAGCGTAACTCAAAAGCGTTTATCAAAACTCTGTAATGCGCATCCCGAGAATCTATACTTCACTCCCATTAGACGCTGCAACCGAGCTAGCCTTAGATCCCCGTGCCGCCCATTATTTAGGGCAAGTGCTAAGGATGAAAGTCGGGCGGGAGCTGTTGCTGTTTAATGGCGACGGCTTTGCGTATCCCGCTGTCATCACCACCGCTAGCAAGAAAAATATTAGCTGCAAAATATCCGCACCCATTGCGCCAATCGAACCATCACCTACACTGCCCTTAGAGCTCGGCATCGCTATTTCTAAGGGCGACCGTTTAGATTGGGTTATTCAAAAAGCCACCGAGCTGGGGGTTCAACGTATTAGTCCCCTCACTACCGAGCGGGTGGATGTAAAGCTGAATGGCGAACGTCTGCACAAAAAGCAGCAGCATTGGCAGCAAGTTATGATCAGCGCCTGTGAGCAGTGTGGACGCAACCGTCTGGTCGACATCGCGGAACTGCAAACCCTGGACAACTGGCGACAAACACTTAACGCTGATTTAAAGCTTGTGCTCTACCCCATTGCCGAAACAGGCCTTGCCGAAAGAGCAGCACCAGCCTCTGCGGCCTTACTCATTGGGCCAGAAGGCGGTTTAAGCGAGGCGGAGATTATCGCCAGCAGACAATCTGGCTTTGAAGCACTACAGCTGGGGCCGCGGGTGTTGCGTACCGAAACCGCACCGCTGGCCGCACTCAGTATTTTACAATTTCGCTGGGGAGATATGGGCTAAGCTCGCTCTTAACCAAGCTTATTACTCAAAAGACGACTTACTCTGGATGCAAGTCATTTAAAATGCGCGCCTCTATCTGATCGCAGTCAGGAAGCATCATCGCCCTGCCCGCAATACTAACGTGCTGTCGACAACCGACGCGCTCTTCACCCTCAATACCCTTTACATCGTCTGCAGAAAGATGCAGCACCTGCGGAATAGCCGACACGACAATACCGTAAAACGGCAGTCTCTCGGGGTTTTGCAAACCCTTGATAATAGCCACTCGTCGCAGCGCTAAATTATTGGGAATCTGACCATCACAAAGCCCTTCAAAACTGATTATGGGCAGCTGGACATTCCGCCAGGGCAGCATCCCCAAAATAAACGTCGAAGACAGCGTCGAGCTGAGCTGCCGGGCTAAAATAATCTCTGGCACACTCGCATTGGGAAGGAGCAAGCCCCCTTTTTGCAGCGGCAATAACAGGCATGGAAGACTTTGGGGCAATTCCTTTCTATCCGCCGCGTCATTCATGGACTTTCTCATCACTGACGTCCTGGATAGCTCGCAGTACTTGTGTTTCTTGATAAGGCTTACCAAGGAAATGCGTCACCCCCAAAGACGCCGCTCGCTCACGGTGTTTATCACCCGAGCGAGAGCTAATCATCACCACAGGAATAGCCTGGGTTCGAGGGTTGCCCCTCAGCCTTACCAATACTTCAAAGCCATCCATTCTCGGCATTTCAATATCCAACAAGATGACATCGGGCAGCCGCTCAATATCCTGCAACACCGTCACGGCCTCCATACCGTCTCTAGCCAGCAAGACATCCATTTGCTGCCGCTCTAAAAACCGAGAGGTTACCTTACGCACGGTCACCGAATCATCCACCACCATCACCAAGCGATTTCCACTCACGGCGGTAGAGGGCAACAACGCCTGCTCACCGACCATCAGGCGGCGGGCAACATCATCACGGATACTGGCCAGTACATCCAAAATCACCACCACGCGACCATCACCTAATACAGTGGCTCCCGACAGCGAAGGCACCGAGGCAAACTGCGGACCCAGGGTTTTCACCACCACTTCCTGGGAGCCCAACAATGCGTCGACCTGCACGGCCGTTGGCGGCTCAGCATTACGAATCAACAGCACCGGCTTGGGATCAACCTGCCCCTCCATATGCGGAGCAGCATGACCCACAAGCTGGCCTAAATAACGTAGATTATATTGCTGACCGGCATATTCGTACTGGCTGTTGGCATCTTGATAATAAACTTCCAGCTCATAGGGACTCACCCGCACAATGCCTTCAATATTATTTAACGGTACCGCATAAGCCTCACCCGCTACACTGACCATTAGCGCCCGGTTCACCGACACCGTAAAGGGCAAGCGCACTTCAAAACGGGTACCCCGCCCAGCCTCGGTACGAATATCGATGCTGCCGCCCAGCTGTTTAATTTCGTTACGAACAACATCCATGCCAACACCGCGACCCGATATCTGGGTCACACTGCTGGCCGTACTAAAGCCCGCATGGAAAATATATTCCAACAATTGCCGGGTACTCAAAACAGCATCTTCTGTAATTAAACCCAAATGCTGTGCTTTGGCTCTGACAGCCTGAAGATCGATACCACCGCCATCATCACTGATGGCAATAACCACATCGCCGCCCTGGCGATCAAAACGCATGGCAATCTCGCCAACCGGCGCTTTTTCTGCCGCCAGCCGCGTCGACTCATCCTCGATACCGTGACCAATGGCATTGCGCAGCATATGTTCCAACGCCGGAATAATCCGCTCCAGTACCCGGCGGTCCATCTCACCTTCGGCGTTATACACTTTAAAGTCGACGTTTTTGCCCAGCTCCGACGCTATTTGACGAACCCCTCGCCGCAAGCGCGGGACCATCCTCGAAAAGTGGACCATTTGCGAACGCATTAAACCTTCTTGCAAATCGCCGTGAATCCGCGACTGTTGTAACAACAAGGTTTCCATGTCTCGACTTTTTTCTAGCAAGGTGCTCCGCAAATCCACCAAATCAGAGGCGGATTCCAGCAGCGAGCGAGAGTATTGCTGTAACTTGGAGTAGCGGTCGAACTCCAGTGGATCAAAGCCATCGGCGCCGTCACCACCAACTTGCTCTTGGCGGAAAAGGATCTGCGCCTCTGTTTCCATATCCATCCGTCGTACTTGGTCTTGAAGACGCTCGACGGTAATTTCCATCTCTTCCAAAGAGGCATGAATCTCGCTCACCTGCTCTTCACTACGCGCTCGCGAAATAGATGTTTCACCGGCGAGGTTAATGAGTTTTTCAAGCAGTTGAGATGACACTTTAATCATCTCTTGGGGTGCCCGAGCAGTCACAGGGACCGCGACTTCTTCTTTATCGGCCGCCACCAGCAAATTTTCTGCTGGCTGCTGATTCACCTTGCGACCAAACGCTGCCGCAAAATCAAACTCGCTTAATTCATTTGTCGGTACAGCTTGAACCGCATCAGTTTGCGGCGGCTTCTCGGCAGTATCCCCGGTCGCCTCTATCATGGCCACCAACTGATCCTGGTACTGGTGTATTCTCGCAAGCAGACTGGCTTTATCGGTTTGCTCTAAAGCGGCTGCGTCGGTAAGCGCCGCTTCAAATTCATGACTGACATCCCCCAGCTGAGACAAACCAACCAGCCTCGCGCCACCCTTGAGTGTATGTAAATGGCGCTGGATTCTATCGAGCTGCTCTAGCTCGTCGACATTGTCTGCCCACAAATGAATAGCCTGATCAATGCCCTCCAGTAAATCCCCCGCCTCTTCGAGGAAGATATCCAGAATCTCTTGATCGACATCATCGTCAAAAACAGTGCCCGGATTCGCAAGCGCAGGCGGCAGGCTTAAATCATGAGGGTTATCGACAGGCGAAAGAGGTGTCGTTGCGTTAAACGCTTCGATGCTAGATGCAAAATCTTCCTCAGCATCGACGTCACTATCCTGTTCAAGATGATCAGTACTGGCATGAGCTTGGCTTGCTCCGTCATCAATCGCAAACCCCGTGGAGGCCGAAGGCTGCGCATTGGCATCATAATCTCGCAAGCGGTTAAGCAGTTCAGCGCTTTCCTGCGGCGCCTGGTCCGCGGCAATTTGATTCAACTGCCCCAGTAAATGCTCAACGGCATCTGCAGCCAAACTCACCATATGCGAGGGAACAGGATCACTGGCGTGACCCAATAACACTTGCAAAGACTGGCTGAGTTCGGCCACGGTCTCTACCGAAAGCTCCTCGGCACGATAGGCAAATGCCCCCAACTCCGGTGCCATGTCTCGGAGCTTCTGGGCAGTGGGCAACGCTGGCGCGGCCAGTTCGTCAGCGAGGACAAATAGCGCCTCACTGTAGGTCGATAGAAAATGGTTTAAGACCCCTGGCGCTAACTGCCCATCTCGTCGCTGGAAAGCTGACATTTCAGCTTGATCAAGTAATGTGGAAGACAACGCTTCCAACCGTTGCAGCAAGTCTGCCGGTGTCCGCAAGGACGTCACCGGTTGGTGGCGAAGCGACTCCGTGAGTTGGCGACTGTAAGCAACAATATCCGCCATCATACTGACAAGCGATTTATCCGCCCCGATGCGCATAGAGCGCAGCTCTTTAACCAGCGCTTCCAGCGGCGCAATCAAATTGGCGATGGCCCACACCTCAGCCATATTTGAGGCACCCTTCAAGGTATGCAAAGACCGTTGAACCTCATCGCTTAAACTGGCAGGAAAGCTATCAACATCTGCCAAAAAATCTTCTAGAACGTGAAGGTGGGTGTCAGATTCAATAATAAAAATGCCCAGCAAACTATCGTCTGCTGGAGGAGCGGGCAGTTCAGAGCCACCATCGCTGGAAGCGTCCTGCTCGGAAAAAGTCTCCAAAGACCGTGCTGGTTCAGACAATTCGTTTTCCAAGGTTGCCGGCGTCTCGTCGGTCTCGGCAAGATCGTCAGCGACAGTATCAGCCGCTAGCAAATCATGTTGCCCAGCCAGAACACTCGCCCGCTGCTGAAGCTCAAACAGCTCGTCACTCAGCTGTTGTGGCTGCCCTAAGCGGTAATCTTCCAATAAGCGGGGTAAGGCGGCTGTAACGCCATCAATCAGCTCAAGTCGGGCAAGGTCCATTTGCACGCCCCCGTCTATTACCCGGTTGAGCATGTTTTCTATGGCCCACGACAATTCACTAATTTGCTCGGCCTGCACCATACGGCCGCTGCCTTTTAAAGTATGGAACCCTCGGCGAGCTTCCGTCAGCAGTGGTAAGGAATCTATATCGGCCCGCCACTTGGGAAGCACCTCCTCAAGCTGGGCCAGCACTTCAGCCGCCTCTTCTAAAAATACTGCGGCAATCTCAGGATCAATTTCGCTCGCGGACTCGATACTTTCCGAGCCATCCGTATTGGTCGTCGGCACCTCATCATCCGATGGCAAGGCATCGGCATCGGCCACATCATCTGACGCTTTCCGCCAAGGAATAACCGTGGCCAAAGGAGCAAAAGATTCCTCAACCGCTGGCACGGGGTAACCCAGCCGCTCAACACAATCCTCAGCAACGGACATTAACGCGCCGTCTTCACTCTCTGGACCAGTGGCGATGCGCTCAAGATAATAATCAACGGCGGCAATGGCGTCAGCGAGACAATCTAATTTTTGCCAACTGGGCTTTTCGTCCTCTAAGAGCAGGCTTTCGCTCATATATTTTGCACACTGGCCGAGCACTTGCGCCGGACGAGACAGCCCCGCCACCAACAAGGTAGAAGCCAAAGTCTGCAGTTGTTCTGGCAAGGGAGATAACAGCTCTTTACGAAACTGCTCCGCCACAAAACTGAGCAACCGCTCTTGGGCATCAACTAAAACGTCGCGGCTTTCAATAGAAACCGCTTGCAGCGCTGAATTCAGTTGCAGCTGCGCCTCGGGGTCATTATTCAGCAATGCCGGGGCAACATCAGGCTGTTGCGTTTGCACAAGCAAGGCAGCCAGTTTCTGTAAGGTTTGTGCAGCAGAATATTGCTGGGCCGGTGTCAATTCTTCGGCCAGCAAAGGTGTCATCGCATCCAGTGCATAGAGCACATCGCTATACCCCATAACGGCCACAGCATCGGCTACTTCTTTTAAATCAATATGCCCAGCTTGATAGCTTTCTGACTCCAGCCGCTGGCCAAGCTCGGTTAATGCCGCACTAATCGCATCCGACACGGCGACATCCGATTTCTCTGCCTCACCGCTGGCAGACAAGTTATCGCCATCGCTAACCACCTTGTTCAATACAAAAATGCGCTGAGCCTCGAGAATAAAGCGAGAGTCAGATGGTGAACAGGACACATAGAACAGGATATCTTTGCACAGCGCCCGATTGACCGACAGCGCCCCGTCCCGACCCAGTTCTGCCAACAACCCTAATGCAGAATCCAAACGTTCTAAAATACTTTCAACGGCAATGCTGCTGGCAATAGATTCGTTTTCCAGTCCTTCAAAAAGCGCTAACGCTGCCAGCCAAAGTGATTCTTGTGGTGTGCCTGCGCATAAGCGGGTAACCCGGCCAGCCACCTTCGCCATGTAAATAACACTTTTTTCCGGCGCTTCGCCCCGTTGCCAAGCGGCAACCGCAAGCTGATACATTTTTCGAAGTTTGGCAGACAAATCGATAAAACTGTCCGCAGTAAGATCCGTTGGCTGCTGGCTGTAATTAAGTTGTTCTTGCAGCTGAGGGGTAAACAATAAGGTTGAGGACAGCAGCGGTTGACCACAGGCCCCCCGTATTTCGTTAAACATCATGATCAATGACGCAGGCAATTCTCTGCGACTGCGCCGCAAACGAATAAGATAAGCCGGGACTTCATCACATAGGTTACGCAGAGCTTCCAGCCGCCGTTCGCGAGCTATATCGTCTAAGGTGTCGTCATCGAGTGTGGCAACTACCGCTAGCATTTCACCCAGTAAGCGCTGCGCGCCACTGAATTCAATCATGCGCAGACTGCCCTGCACTTGAGATAGCAAGCCCTCAGCACGCTCTAGCGCAATATCAGCACGGTGGTTTTGTTGATACTCATCAAGAACCTGCACGCACAGGCTTAAGCTGGTGGATATTTCTCCAGCCAGCCAGTCCAGCGCAATATAGTCCCGTTGATCAATCATCAATAACTCCGGCAGCGAGTAGGCGTTAACACGCCCTAGCTACCCTGCTCCGGCAGAGTAAAGCCCGCCACCGAGCTGCGCAGGTCATTGGTCATTTCCGCAAGGGCACCAATAGAGCGGGCCGTTTCGGTGGAGCCCGCCGAGGTCTGCGAGGTAATTTGCTGAATAATTTTCATGGTGCTGGATATCTGGCCCGCAGACTCGGCCTGATTTGCTGCCACGCTGGAGATATTCTGAATCAGTTCTGCCAATTCTTGAGATACCGTTTCAATCTCGTTCAAGGCCGCACCGGCGTCTTGGGCCAGTCGCGCTCCCCGCACCACCTCAGATGTGGTTTGCTCCATCGAGATAACGGCTTCATTAGTGTCAGACTGAATTGTTTTAACCAACGCTTCAATCTGTTTGGTTGCACCCGATGAGCGTTCAGCAAGGCGCTGTACTTCGTCGGCAACCACCGCAAAACCCCGCCCGGCATCACCAGCCATCGACGCCTGAATGGCGGCGTTCAGTGCCAAAATATTGGTTTGGTCCGCAATATCATTAATCAAAGAAACGATGTCGCCAATTTCCTGTGACGATTCACCCAGGCGTTTAATCCGCTTGGAGGTTTCCTGAATTTGCTCACGAATATTGTCCATGCCGTTAATGGTGTTCTGCACCACCTCAGCCCCCGTGCCCGCGATCACAACGGACCGCTGGGCTACCGCGGCAGAATCTCGTGCATTAGACGAGACTTGATCGATACTAACCGCCATTTCGGTAATAGCGGCCGATGCACCGGCAATCTCTTTGGCCTGACTTTCTGAGGCCTGGGCCAGGTTGAGCGCCGTGGTTTGGGATGTCTGCGCCGCGGTAGATACCCCCACCGCCGTGTCATTAATCTGAGAAACCAGTACCCGCAACTGGTCAATGGTGTAGTTGATTGAGTCGGCAATGGCACCGGTAAAATCTTCAGTTACTGTTGCCGAGGTAGTCAGGTCACCATCGGCCAAGTCAGCCAGCTCATCGAGCAAACGCAAAATTGCAGTTTGATTTCGCTCATTGGTATCCGCCGTGGACTGAAGTCGACGCTGGGTACTCTGCACCGACTGCCAACCCAATAAACCCAAGGAGATAACAATCAAGCCGACAAATAACAGTGCTGTTAAAACAGAGAGCGGCCGTTTATTTTCAAGCTCGGTAATCGCTGCCGATAACTGGCTACTGATCTGCATGATTTTTGGTACATCGACTGCAATAGCGCTACTAGCCTGTGTCGAGCGCAGCAACTGAGGCGAGACCTCGCGAATGTGTTTAACCGGTTCTCGAACAGTGTCGTAACTGGCGATTAGATCGGCGAGCAAAGCGCGAGCGGCGCTATTGTTTACCCGCTTAACACCAATACTGCTATCACCCTCTTGCATACCAACTAATACCGACACAAAGGTTAAGGTATCAGCATTAAACTGCGTCACCGCCTCCGCAGAACCCGTCGTCCCCGCCAGCACTCGATCAATATTTCTACCAATACGCTCTGCCAGCCAAAGCTGTTGCTGGGCAAGTGCGACTTGATTTGCTGTGGCGCCGTTATTAAGTAGTATCTCAACCAGCTCACTGTATTTAGTCTGCACCACCGGCAACAAAATATGGAGCTGATCGGCGATGTTATTTAAAAACAGAATTTGCTCACGATTACCCAGAATCGTTTGGGCTGCACTATCTACCCGTAACCATAACTGATCAAGCTGTTGAAGCTCCTCCCCCAGCATGGCCCTGGGGGCGGGCAAATCGCGACTGCCTTCACTCAGCTGCTTACGCACGGCATTAAAACTCGCCGTGGCAGTCGCCAATTCATCAAAAGCGGAGGGGGCACCTGCATTCGCCTCTTTGGAGGTATTGGCAATTTGCTGGGCATAAAGACGCATTTCGCTACTGAGCTCCAGGTAACGCTGGTCATAACCTGCATCCCGCAAAATAATAAAGGTATTAAGACCCGCGCCAACAAAACCAATGAGGATCAATATGACTAGGACACTGACCGCTCTATTGCTTCGCAGTCGCGCCAACGCGCCCTGATTTGTTGTTTTCATTTGCCCTGACTCCGGCAGAATTTAAAGTTAAACGTATTGACCGTTTGACGTAACTGCAGGTAGAAAACCGGCAGCTCGCTATGCGGCAACTTGAAAAAATTGACTACTCGAAAGGAGACGGTTGACCCGAAAAACCGACCATTCTTGCCCCTCATGCTGATAGCTGCCCCGCACATATTTACCCAGCTCGGCGTGGGCAAGGCCACGATCATCGCTATAGTCAGCAGTGTCAAAGTGCTGCAAGCCCAACACCTCTTCTACAATCAGCCCGGCGTACAACTCACCGTGTTCCAGCACCAACACCCGCCCACGGGAACAAGGCGGCTCACCCAAAAAACCATTCATGTCGATAAGTGGCAATAAACGTCCACGAACATTCGCCACACCCCGTACCCAGGGCTTAACGCCGGGCAACCGAGTCGAGGCCGGTTCGTGTAAGACCTCTGTGATATCCCCCATGGGCGCAACGCAGAAATGCCCGGCAATACGAAAACCGATGCCGTTCCATAAAGTAATATCGTCATCTTGTTGGGAGGGAAGGCGCGCGCCCGGACCCTGGGCCCGACTGGCAAGCTCGTTCAAATAGTGGAAGGCAGATTGATGAATATCGCTCACACAAACCTCAATTGATCACCGAGCGAATCTCGTCAATCAACGCCTTGGCTTCGATTGGCTTAGTCAAATACCCTTTTGCGCCCTGGCGCTGACCCCAGAGGCGGTCGGTTTCCTGATCTTTCGTCGTCACAATAATGACGGGAATCCCACTAGTATCAGGGTCGCGACTGAGCTGCCGCGTTGCTTGAAAACCATTGAGGCCAGGCATAACGATATCCATCAACACTAAATCGGGCTGTTCACGCTTGGCCATTGCTACGCCCGCCTCACCGGTTTCTGCGGTCAGTACTTGAAATCCATTTTTATTGAGAATCTCCGTCATCTTGAAGATTTCAGTAGGCGAATCATCAACAATCAACACGCGCGGCATTTATTCCCCCTCTATTGACTAAGCCAAGAACCATCATGTGGTTTCTTATACCAAATACCCGTAAGCAAAATACTAACAAACAAAGTTAGCAAGGATTATGCCTACGCAAGTGAAACGTGCACACTAATGGCATCGAGCAGTTCGGACTTACTAAACGGCTTGGTCAAATATTGATCTGACCCGACAATGCGCCCCTTCGCTTTATCAAAGAGACCATCTTTGCTAGACAGCATGATGACGGGAGTCGATTTAAACTCACTGTTATTTTTGATTAGTGCACAGGTTTGGTAACCGTCCAAACGAGGCATCATAATATCGACAAAGATAATATGGGGCTTGGTATCGGCAATTTTGGCGAGAGCATCAAAGCCATCAATGGCTGTCACCACCGTACAGCCCTCTTTAGCCAACAGGGTTTCTGTGGTGCGACGAATTGTTTTGCTATCGTCAATAATCATCACTTTCAGATTGGAGAAATCGGCATCCATATGGTCAAGCCCTTACATTCAGCGGGAAAATACGGCGCCACGCTACATGCTAAAATTGCCTCAGCATCCGCAACCGTGGTGAGCAGCACATTACACCCCTAGGAATATTCAACCTAAAGGTCCTAAAAAGTCCACGCCTAAGCTAATGTCCATATCAGATCAGGAAAGACGAAATTGCGGCGGTAAGCCACAATACGTTAATTTAGCGTTCTTAACTTACAATATGCGTCACCATTACGCACGTAATGGCAGTCAGTTTTTACCACCTAACCATAGGCAAAACAATGAGTATAAGTCTGGGGGTCGTGATGGACCCCATAGAAGCAATCACTTACAAGAAAGATTCTACGCTGGCCATGCTATGGGCGGCACAGGACCGAGGGTGGAAAGTCTTCTATATGACACCCGCCGATTTATACATCAGCAATGCTGAGGCGCGGGCAAGCTGTAAACAGATAACCAGCTTTCGCGACCCTACGCATTTCTATGAGCTGGGTGATAGCAGTGACCTGGCCCTGGGAGATTTAGACGCGATTTTGATGCGCAAAGACCCGCCATTCGACAATGAATTTCTCTACGCGACCCACGTATTGGAAATGGCCGAGTTACAAGGCGCAATGGTGGTCAACCGCCCCCAAAGCCTTCGTGATTGCAACGAGAAACTCTTTGCTCTGCAATTTCCCGACTGCGTCCCCACCCATTTAGTCAGTTGCGACCCGGCCCGGTTGCGGGCCTTCCATGCCGAGCATCAAGATGTGATCATGAAACCGCTAGACGGCATGGGCGGCAGCTCTATTTTCAGGCTTCCCCCCGACGAAAAAAATCTTGGCGTCATTATCGAGACCCTCACCGCACACGGCACCACCAATATTATGGCGCAGGTGTATCTACCAGAAATTAAAGACGGTGATAAACGCATCCTACTCATTGATGGTGAACCAGTTTCCCATTGTTTGGCGCGTATTCCGGCCAAAGGCGAAACCCGCGGCAACCTCGCGGCCGGAGGCACTGGTCGAGCCCAAGCGATTAGCGACAGAGATCGCTGGATTGCAGAACAAGTTGGCCCTGTAGCAAAAGAAAAAGGCCTGTTGTTTGTTGGCTTGGACGTGATCGGCGACTCATTAACCGAAATTAACGTAACCAGCCCCACCTGCATCCGCGAGATCGACGACCAAACTGGCAGCGATATTGCCGGTCAACTTATGGATTGCATTGCCAGCAAACTCGCTCAACGAGATAGCGCGGTTTAATGGCAGCCAGCCCTTCCCCTGAGGCAGTGTTAGCTGCCCAGCATCTGCCTCGACCACCAGAGCGACTGGGCTTTATGCTTTGCGTGGCCACGGCAATGCACTTAGCGTTGATTCTTGGGATTCGTTTTGCGCCAGAAGATCGCGACGTCAAAATGCCCACGCTTGAGATTACCCTTGCCAACTACCAAAGCCTTAGCGCTCCAGAGAAAGCCGACTACCTAGCCCAGCACGATCAGCAAGGCAGCGGCAGCCTCAACAAAAAAGCCGAGCTTAGCGCCGTTGCCAACAGCGACTTTCATGACAACGACGCCCGGCAAGAAGCCTTAAAAATGGCAAAAACCCAGCCCCTCAATCAGCAATCCGAAATTCTCAGCACCCAGCGTCAACAACCACGACAAACCCGTTCGCAAAGCAGTAAAACCATTTTGCAGCAGCGCCAATGGCAGCAACAAGACGAGGTCACCGAGCTGAGCGACAATATCTCAGCACTAGAGGCTCAATTGGCCCAATTAAATCAAACCTACGCTAATATGCCCCGGCCCAAATTCATTACCTCGGTTGCCACCAAAGGCTCCCCAGATGCTCTGTATTTAAACCGCTGGGAAGAGCGAGTAGAAAAAATCGGCAATGCCCACTACCCCGAAGAAGCCCGGCGAGACGGCATTGAAGGTGAGTTGCGATTACTGCTCATGCTAAAGCCCGACGGCAGCGTAGACCAGGTCAGAATTTTACGCAGCTCAGGCAAAGCCTTGTTAGACCGGGCCGCTAACCGCATTGTTCGTCTTGCCGCCCCGTACGAAGCCATTCCTGCCGATGTCCTGGACGGCAAAAACCGCTTAGGCATTGTCCGCACCTGGCGCTTTGAACAGACGGGACTCAGCGCAACCGGAAGTTAAAACGCCTGCGGAACACGACAATTTAAGCGGCAAGGCTATTCGGTGTTTATCGTTAAAAGCAAAAACTGACCGTCTTGTGAGCTTAAGCAACAAAACCGGCGTGTTCCCGATGCCCTGACACGTTTATCCCTTGTGTTTAAGCAAACTTCACTCATACTAGCGCTATGAGCGAAGCCTTTCCGTCACTAAAAAACCAATTTTTGATCGCCCTTCCCAGCTTGCGGGAGGGCATTTTTGCACACAGCATTACCTACCTGTGTGAGCACGACGAAGATGGCGCCATGGGCATTATTATTAATCGCCCATTGGATATGAACGTCGACGAGGTGCTGGATCAACTAGAACTGGACGAGCACCATCACACCCACCACCAATCTGTTTATGCGGGTGGACCGGTGCAAACAGACCGCGGATTTGTGCTGCACCGGCGCAGCCCGGAAGACTGGGAAGCCACGCTGTCGGTGAGTAATGAAATTAGTCTGACCAGTTCGGTGGATATTCTCGAAGCCATTGCCCGCAATACCGGCCCAACCCAAAGCCTGATTGCGCTGGGCTACGCAGGCTGGGCTGCTGGTCAGCTGGAAGCCGAATTGGCTGAAAGCTCGTGGCTAACGCTTCCTGTTGATGACCGTATTTTGTTTGATGTTCCCGCCCCCGCCAGGGTCGATGCCGCACTGGCAAAACTGGGAATCAGCTTTGCCCAGCTAGGCTCGGACAGTGGTCACGCGTAGACAATAATGATCATGAACAAGACCCGCTCACTCCTCGCCTTCGATTACGGCACCCGCTGGATTGGCGTCGCTGTCGGCCAGACTCTGACCGCAACCGCATCAACCCTGCCAGCATTAAAAGCCAAAGATGGTATTCCTCGTTGGGAAGAAATCGAACAGCTCATTAAGCAATGGCAACCCGATACGGTGGTGGTTGGGCTGCCGCTAAACATGGACGGTAGCGAATCTGATATGTCTCTTCGGGCCAAGAAATTTGGCAATCGCATTCACGGCCGGTTTGGCGTGAATGTGGCCTTTGCAGATGAGCGTCTTTCCAGCTTTGAAGCCAAAGGCGATATCTTAGAGAAACGTGGCTCCAGAGATTTTAAAAACGAGTCGGTAGACAGCCGTAGTGCCGTAATCATCTTGGAAAGCTGGCTACGAAGCGGCATTGCCCACAACACCGACTAGCGCCACCCTTATCGGCGGCGCCCTAAGATGCCATTGTTGCCGTTGTCACGGCTATCCTCACTGTCATCTTGCATCGTTAACCTCCCCGCCATGGCGTTAATATTATCGGGGCGATTGTCGGCCCCCAACTTTATTAACAAGCGCAAATCATTGGCAGAATCAGCATGGGCAATCGCGTCTTCGTAAGTAATTTCACCCTGCGAATACAGCTCATATAAGGCTTGATCAAAAGTCTGCATACCGTGTTCAGTTGACTGGCTCATCAACCCTTTTAAACCCGCCACATCCCCTTTACGAATTAAGTCGGCAGCCAGCGGCGTATTCAACAGTATTTCAACACAAGCCCGGCGACCATCACCGCTACGGGTTGGCACCAGCTGCTGTGCGACCATAGCCCGCAGATTAAGCGACAGATCCATCCACAACTGGGGGTGCCGCTCCGCCGGGAAGAAATGCAGAATTCGATCCAAGGCTTGGTTAGCATTATTGGCGTGCAGGGTACACAGACATAAATGCCCGGTCTCGGCAAAGGTAATCGCATTTTCCATGGTTTCGCGAGAACGCACCTCGCCGATCATAATCACGTCGGGGGCCTGGCGAAGCATATTTTTCAGTGCGGTTTCAAAGGACTCGGTATCAATCCCCACTTCACGCTGGGTGACAATGCAGCCACGGTGCTGGTGAAGAAACTCAATGGGATCTTCTACCGTAATGATATGACCTTTGGAATTATTATTTCGGTGACCGATCATCGACGCCAAGGAAGTCGACTTACCGGTACCGGTAGCACCCACAAAAATAATCAAACCACGCTTACTCATGGCAAGGTCTTTGATCGTATCGGGTAAACCTAAATCATCCGTGGTGGGAATTTTGGTCTCGATGCGCCGCAACACCATTCCCACTAAATTGCGCTGATAAAATGCACTGACCCGAAAACGACCAATCCCTCGGGCGCTGATGGCAAAATTACATTCTTTGTCCCGCACAAAGTCTCGGCGCTGCTGCTCGGTCATCACCCCCATCACCACTTCACGCGTTTGCTCGGGACTAAGTGCATTGCTGCTGAGCGGTCCAATCTGGCCATTAATTTTTATCGACGGCGGCACCCCAGCCGAGATAAATAAATCTGAGGCACCCTTCTCCTGCATAATTCGCAGCAGCTTTTCAATGTCCAAGTGACAACTCCTGTTTTAATCTAGCCGAGCAGGTCTTAAAAATTTTCCGGGAACCGCGCTTTCAGCTTGGCTGCGTCTCGGCTAATTTGACGAGACTCCACTAGATTCTTCAAGCACTGGTCTATGGTCTGCATACCGACATTGGCACCCGACTGAATGGCCGAATACATCTGGGCGACCTTGTCTTCTCGAATTAAATTACGAATTGCCGGTGTACCAATCATAATTTCATGGGCGGCAACCCGTCCCCCTTCCGGCTTTTTAATCAAGGTTTGAGAAATAACCGCCTGCAGCGATTCGGACAACATCGACCGTACCATGGCTTTTTCTTCACCGGGAAACACATCAACTACCCGGTCAATCGTTTTTGCCGCCGAGGTAGTGTGCAAGGTGCCAAATACCAAATGCCCCGTTTCGGCAGCCGTCAGCGCCAAGCGAATCGTTTCCAAGTCCCGCAGCTCACCCACCAAGATAATATCGGGATCTTCCCGCAGCGCCGAACGCAGCGCTTCGCTAAAACCGTGGGTGTCGCGGTGAACTTCACGCTGGTTAACCAGGCATTTTTTGGAGTCGTGAACAAATTCAATAGGGTCTTCTATAGTAAGAATATGCTCAAATTTATTGTCGTTGATATAGTCGATCATCGCCGCCAAGGTCGTGGACTTACCTGAGCCAGTAGGCCCCGTCACCAGCACCAGACCTCGGGGCAACATCGATACGTCTTTAAATACCTTGCCCATGCCCAAGTCTTCAAGGGTTAACACCTTGGAAGGGATGGTTCTGAATACCGCACCGGCACCCCGATTTTGGTTAAAAGCATTGACCCGGAAACGGGCAACCCCCGGCACTTCAAAAGAGAAATCCGTTTCCAGAAACTCTTCAAAGTCTCGGCGCTGGCGATCATTCATAATCTCGTAAATAAGCGAATGAACTTCCCGATGCTCCAACGGCGGCAGATTAATTCGCCGCACATCACCATCTACCCGGATCATCGGCGGCAGGCCCGCCGACAAATGCAAATCTGACGCATTTTGCTTGGCACTAAAGGCCAGCAATTCAGTAATATCCATAAGTTTCCTTAGCATCTAACTCATTGGCATCCAGTAACAGGGCTACGCCAATATTTTGCATCTGTATATTGTGCTCAGTAATGAAGCGATTGCATCAACGCGCTTTACATTTTCAATGCGAGCAAGGACATTATTAACCCGACAAGCTAGGCGTTTCCAGCAATCACAACCGAGACATTATGACTAACGGCTTCATCACTGAGAATATAGCAGCAATACAGCAGAGAATCCGCGTTGCCGAGACAGAATACAATCGTCAGCAGGGCGCGGTGACCTTGATGGCGGTATCCAAAACCCGCAGTGCCAATGAGGTGGCCGTCGCCGCCGAGGCAGGCATTGTGGATATTGGCGAAAATTACCTGCAAGAAGCATTGGACAAGCAAGCTCAACTTACCGACCGCGGATTGTGCTGGCATTTTATTGGGCCCATTCAATCCAACAAGACTCGGGCCATTGCCGAGCACTTTGACTGGGTACACAGCCTTGACCGCATTAAAATTGCCAGGCGCTTGAACGAGCAACGGCCCTCAGACTTGCCTCCCCTCAATATTTGTCTGCAGGTCAATATCAGCCAAGAGGACAGTAAATCCGGCTTTGCGCCACAGGCGGTATTAGCGGCGGCAGAGGACATCGCGCAGCTACCTCGCTTAGCGCTTCGAGGCCTAATGGCCATACCCCAAGCCAGTGATGATGAAGCGCAGCAGCGTCGTAGTTTCGCCGCCCTCCGGGAGCTACTTGAAGAAATAAAACACGCTCTCCCAGCTCAGCCATTGGATACATTGTCCATGGGCATGTCGGGAGATATGGCTGCAGCCATTGCCGAAGGCGCCACTATAGTCCGCATTGGCAGCGACATTTTTGGCCCCCGACAGTAAACAAGACAAGCAACAATTACTGGGCATGAATACTGGGCATGGCTTCGCTCTTAGCCTCAGACTGATATACTGCGGCCACTTTCAAAAACACGGCTAAGCCCGCTGGCGCACACCGAGCAAAGGACGTGCATCAGCAAAACAGGAGATATTGGTGAGTTTACCCACAATCGCATTTATTGGTGGCGGCAATATGGCGGCCAGCATCCTTGGTGGCCTCATCGCCAGCGGCGTAGATCCAAGCCGCCTTTGGGCCAGTGACCCCAACCCCGAAAGCCTGACAGCCCTGCAAGCGCTGGCGCCCATTAACACCACCGCTAATAATGCGGATGCCATTGCTGCTGCCGATATCGTCGTGCTCGCCGTTAAACCACAAATTATGGCAACCGTCGCCAAGGCCATCGCGCCGCTATTGACTGATACCCAACCGTTGTTTATTTCCATTGCCGCTGGTATTACCAGTGCCAGCTTGGATCAATGGCTGGGCGGCAAGCAAGCGATTGTGCGCTGCATGCCCAACACCCCCGCTTTAGTACAAACAGGTGCCACCGCACTATTTGCCAACAATCAGGTCTCAGATCTGCAGCGACAGCAAGCCCAGCACATCCTCGAAGCAGTGGGCATTGCCATGTGGGTCGAACAAGAGGCCGAGCTGGATATCGTCACGGCGGTATCGGGCAGTGGCCCCGCCTATTTTTTTCTAGTCATGGAGGCCATGCAGGCCGCCGGCCGTGAAATGGGCCTGTCTGCGGAAGTGGCCGAAAAACTCACCCTGCAAACCGCATTGGGGGCTGCAAAAATGGCCACCCAAGGCGGCGTCGACGCCGCTGAACTTCGTCGCCGTGTTACCTCACCCAATGGCACCACCGAACGCGCCCTGGGGATTTTTGAAGAAGGCGACCTGCGAGGACTATTTTTGAGCGCGCTTACCGGCGCCAAATTACGCTCAGAAGAACTAGCTAAAGAACTGGAAGACAACTAATGGCAGCAATAAACGAAATCACTATTTTATTACTCAACACCGCAATCAGCTTGGTCATGTTGGCCTTTCTCTTGCGCTTGCTATTACAGTTAGTCAGGGCCGATTTTTACAACCCCATTACCCAATATCTGGTCAAGGCCACCAACCCTGTCGTGCTGCCTCTGCGACGTATCATTCCGCCCGTGGGTATCATCGACAGCGCCTCGTTAATTTGCGCCCTCATTGTTCAAGCCATTGGTGTCACCTTGCTCGCCCAACTTTATTTTGGCGTTTTCCCCAACCCCGCGCAGATTTTTATCTGGGCCATCATCGGCATCTGTGGGGCGCTACTGAATATTTACTTTGTTGCCATTATCGCCAATATCATCATGAGCTGGGTCTCTCAAGGTGGCAGCCATCCTGCTGCCCAGCTGTTATACCAACTGACGGAGCCCGTTATGGCGCCGTTTAGAAAACTGCTGCCTAATATGGGCGGTTTGGATTTTTCACCGATCTTAGTATTTTTAATGATCAATGTGTTGGAAGTGCTACTGCGCCACTTAGCCGCCACTGTTGGACTCCATCCCGCTTTGGTTTTAGGAATATAACTTGGCAACATACGCTACTGAGTAATGAGCGATGACTTTTATCACTGGCAAAACCGCGACCTGATTCTGCACTGCCATCTTCAACCGGGCGCCAAACAGAGTTCGATCTGCGGCCGTCATGGCAATCGACTAAAGTTGCGCATAGCCGCTCCGGCGACAGAGGGCAAAGCCAATACCGCTGCGATCGCGTTTTTAGCACAACGCTTTGGCGTCAGCAAAAGCCAAATCAGCATCACTGCAGGCGCGCAAAGTCGGCAGAAAACTCTTAAAATTACCTCGCCTCAGCGGCTGCCAGAAGAACTGACCATTGCTTCACCCCTATAAGTGGAAATCTAGAGTGAAAATAAGGACACCGGGCTAAATGACAAACACCTCCTCCAACCGCCTCAACCAGAGCGACAGCGTGGGTATTGTCACACCTCAAACATTGCACTTTGATCAGCCCTTGCGGCTGGCCTGCGGCCAAGACCTGCCCGAGCACGACATCGTCTACGAAACATACGGCGAGTTGAACGCGGACAAATCCAACGCCATCTTGATTTGCCATGCCCTCAGCGGCCACCATCACGCCGCCGGTTTCCACAGTGCTGATGATCGTCGGCCCGGTTGGTGGGATAGTTGCATTGGCCCCGGCAAGCCCATTGATACTGATCGTTTCTTCGTGCTCAGCATTAACAATATTGGCGGCTGTCATGGTTCCACTGGCCCGCGATCAATCAATCCCGCAACCGGCAAACCCTGGGGCTCTGATTTTCCCCACCTGCGCTGCCGGGATTGGGTTGAAAGTCAGCGCCTGATGATGCATCACTTTGACATCAGCCAATGGGCGGCCGTCATTGGGGGCAGCTTGGGAGGTATGCAAGCCATGCGCTGGTCGTTGGAATATCCCAACGAACTGCGGCACTGTATTGTCATTGCTTCTGCAATGAAGCTGTCTGCCCAGAACATCGCCTTTAATGAAGTCGCCAGGCAAGCCATTACCTCGGACCCCGAATTTCACGGCGGTCATTATTTAGACCACGAGACCTTGCCCCGCACCGGCCTATCGCTGGCAAGAATGGTGGGGCATATCACCTACCTTTCTGAAGACGGCATGAAACAGAAATTTGGCCGGGAGCTAAAGGCTGGGGATTTGCGTGTGGGTTCAGTCGGCCCGGTGGAGTTTCAAGTCGAAAGCTATTTGCGTCATCAGGGTGAAACCTTTGCCAATAGCTTTGACGCCAACACCTATATTTTAATGACCCGAGCGCTGGACTATTACGACCTGGCCAGAGAATATAACGATGATCCGGTAGAGGCATTTCGTCACGCAAAATGCTCCTTTTTTGTGGTGTCTTTTACCTCTGACTGGCGCTTCTCGCCGGACCGCTCCCGAGAAATTGTCGACGCCTTGGTGGCAGCAAACCGACCCGTCAGCTACACAGAAATTGAAGCCGACCACGGCCACGATGCCTTCCTCATTCCCATTCCCCGTTATATGCAGGCCTTTAATAGCTATATGCAACGGATTATTGAGGAGATCAGCCATGCGTCATGATTTGGCATTGATCAAACCCTGGATTAAAGAAAACGCCCGCGTGCTGGACTTAGGCTGCGGCGATGGCACATTGCTGGCTGCCCTGCGAGATGAGCGCAAGGTTTTTGGGGTTGGCCTTGAAATTGACCACGACAATATCAACAAGGCACTGTCACTGGGGGTCAACGTTATAGAACATGACCTGAACACCGGGCTGGCCAATTTTCAGGATAATAGCTTTGATGTGGTGGTCATGACCATGGCCTTGCAAACGCTACGCTACCCCCACTTGGTCATTGACGAAATGCTGCGAGTGGGTCAGGAATGCGTAGTGACATTCCCCAATTTTGGTTACTGGCGCAGTCGCTGGCACTTGGGCATTAAAGGCCAGATGCCAGTCTCTAAATTCTTACCTTATACTTGGTACGATACTCCCAATATTCACTTTTGCACCGTCAAAGATTTTCAGCAACTGTGCCAAGACAAGGGCATACAAATACTGAGCAGCAGCTTTGTTGACGCCAACAATCGTCAAAGTGAGCTGTGCTCCCGCTTTCCAAATTTATTAGGCATCACTGCCGTTTATCACATCAGCAAGTGACGCTTGAGGAGAATTTTATGTTGCGACATTTTTTGCTGTCAGCCTTGTTATCACTAAGTTGCCTTACTGCCATTGCCCAACAACAAGCTGAACCCAGCACCCCTACCGAAAAGCAGTTTGGCGCCGATACCGTTTACTTCAGCGTGTTAAATACCAGCTTTCTCAGCCCTGACGTTGCCCGTAGTTACGGACTGGTTCGGGGCGACAAGAAATTTTTAATTAACGTCGCCATTCGCCGCCAGCAAGCAGGCAAAGACGTGGCTGTAGAAGCGCAGGTAACCGGCTCTACCTCGGACCTGATTCATCGCACTGAACTGGAATTTTTAGAAGTGGCCGAGCAAGACGCCCTCTATTACATCGCCAGCTTTGAAATTGACAACACCGAAAAGCGCGATTTTCGATTACAGATTCAAGCTGAAGGGCAGCGCCAAAGCTACGATATTAACTTCAACAAAAAACTTTATGTCGATGAATAAATCACCAGACCGTCACGTCGTGCTGGCCAGCGGCAACAAAGGTAAATTAAAAGAATTGGCCGCCATTCTTTCCCAAGCTGATTTGCAGCTTCACAGCCAAAGTGAGTTTGCCGTGATAGAGGCCGAAGAAAATGGCCTCAGCTTTGTCGAGAATGCCATTATCAAAGCCCGCAACGCCGCCAGGCAGACGGGGCTGCCCGCTATTGCAGACGACTCCGGCTTATGCGTTGACGCCTTACAAGGCGCCCCCGGTATTTACTCTGCCCGCTACGCCGGTGAAAACGCCACCGACCCGGACAACAATCGCAAGCTGCTGGCTGCTATTACGGAGCAAGACAACCGCCGCGCCCACTTTCACTGCGCACTGGTTTTTGTGCGTCACAGCGACGATCCCGCCCCCATTATTTGCGAAGGTATCTGGCAGGGCGAGATTATCGATAACCCCAAAGGTGACAACGGTTTTGGCTACGACCCACTGTTTTATATTCCCGAGCTGGCATGCTGCAGTGCTGAGTTACCGCCAGAACAGAAAAATCGCCTCAGCCATCGCGGCCAAGCCTTAAGTCAGTTATTACCTAGATTGAAAAAGGAATTGGGGTAAAACACCCCTGATACCACCCTAAACAAAAATAGCCCCAGGTCTAAATAAGCGCCACTTGCGTAGTTAGCCCTAATGGTTATGCTGGGCAACAGCGTATATTCGCCCAGCAACATCGTGTTCACGTGCAGAAATCCTTCTGAATTTGAAGTCGATACTGCAATAAGTACATCGTTATCAGTCTGGAGAGACAATCATGTGGAAATGGATTCTTCGCGGCCTATTAGCCATTGTCGCGTTAGTTGTCATCGTTGCAGTCTTCGCCCTTGAACCAATTGCCAAGTTCATGATCGAGTCCGAAGGCAGCAAACAAGTCGGCGCCAAAGTCGAAGTCGACAGCGTGGATATTCAATTTTACCCTACCCACGTTGCCCTCAACGGCCTGACAGTGGCCAATCCACAAGAGCCCATGCGCAACCTTTTTAACAGCGAGAAAGTATCTGCCGATGTGGATATCAAAGCGCTACTCAAGAAACAGGTCATTGCCGATAAAGTCGTGCTGTCTGGTCTGCAAATGTACACCGAGCGCAGCACGCCCGGCACCCTGGATGGCTCCATGCCGCCCCCCAAAGAAGAGGAAGGCAGCGGCCTCCCCAGCATTCAAATTCCCAACGCCAATGCCTTGATTGCAGAAGAAAAAGCTGAAATTCAAGCGGAAGTCGACGGTATTAAAACCGACCTCACCGCCATTCAATCGCGCTGGAAAGACAAATCACAAGAGGCCCCAGACAAAGCCAAAGTAGAAGAGTTTAAACAGCGCTGGGAAGCCCTCAAAAAGAAAAATGCCTTTGAACGCCTCGCCGGTGCCAAACAGCTCCGGGACGACATTAAAGCTGAACTGAGCCAGTTCAAATCATTAAACAGCGACCTAAAAACTGATATTGCTCAAGTTGGCCAGCTCACCAGCCGGGCGGCAAATTTGCCCGCCAACCAAGCAAACCGCATGCTGCAAAAATACGGTTTGGATCAAGGCTCCGAAGGCATGCTCAAGTTTTTATTGGGCGACGAGGTAAACAACTTCGTACAGCGCGGCCTCACCCTTTACAAAGAAACCGTGGGTGACATGGCCAAAAGCGAACCCGCTCCCGAGCCCCAGGGCAGCGGCGAGCTACCAGTAAATATTTTGATTCGCCAGATTCTCATCGACGGCTACCAAGTTATTGGCGGTGAAAAATTGGCATACAACGGTGAAATTAACGATGTCACCGACAAGCAGGATTACTGGAACAAACCCATTACCATGGCCATAAAAGGCGGTATGGAACAAAAAGCCCAGCTATTAATTGACGGGGTTTTTGATCAACGCAACGACACCCTGAAAAGTGTTTTTAACATGGGCTTGGAGCAACTGGCATTACAGGGTGTGGCTCTGTCCAAAAGTCCCGACCTGCCATTAAAGCTGGAAAAAGGCTTGGCCAATATTGCCGCTAATTTCTCTATCAACGGCGACAATCTTAGCGGTTCTGTTGAAGGTTTAGTCAACCAAGCTAAGCTGCTGGTCAGCGATGCTGCCGGCGATAATGAAACTGCCAAAATCCTCGCTCAAGCACTGGAAGGCGTTTCTAAATTAGTCATGGACCTTAACGTTAACGGCACCGTCGACGATCCCATTGTTAAACTCAAGTCTAACTTGGATAGCATTTTGGGCGATGTCCTCGGTGCCAAACTCAAATCAGAATTAGCTGAGGTAAAAACCAAGGTCCAACAACAAATTCAGGCTGACTACGGTGATGACATCGCCTCGCTCAAAGAAAAGCAAAATATCCTGGGCGAATACCAGCAATTATTGGGCGACAGAGAAGCTGCCTTTCAGGCACTGTTGAAACAGCTTTTATAATATCGACCAGACCTGCGCTACCGGGGAGAACTCTGATAGCGCAGGAAGACACCCACCAGCCTCCCCGAGCTCGTCACAGTCACCACCTTCGTCAGCCCACACCACTGTCGTCGGCCAACAGCAGCGGCCGTCACGCCACACCACCCGTCGTCATCCCGGACGCGCATAGCGATCCGGGATCCAGCTCCCCAAACCTCAAGCCAACAACGCAGTTAATTCAAAGCGCGGCGGGCATGGATACCGGCTCAAGACCGGTATGACGATGGTAATTGCGCTAAAGATAAAGCCCAAACCACCTTCATCATCCCACACCATCTTCGCCATCCCACATCGCCCGCGTCGGCCAACAGCAGCGGCCGTCACCCCACATCCCCCCTCGTCATCCCGGACGCGCATAGCGATCCGGGATCCAGCTCCCCAAGCATCACGGCAACAACGAGGTTAATTTCACTCACAAAGGGTATGGATACCGGCTCAAGGCCGGTATGACGATGGGAATTGCGCTAAAGATAAAGCCCAAACCACCTTCATCATCTCTCACCGCCTGCGTCAGCCCACGCCTTCACATCCCACACCGCCTGTATCAGCCCACGCCAGCTTCACCACCCCCCACCGCCTTCGTCGGCCAACAGCAGCGGCCGTCACTCCACATCACCCGTCGTCATCCCGGACGCGAATAGCGATCCGGGATCCAGCTCCCCAAACCTCAAGCCAACAATGGAGTTGATTCCAACCACTGTGGGCATGGATACCGGCTCAAGGCCGGTATGACGATGGGAATTGCGCTAAAGATTAAAGATAAAGCCCAAACCATCTTCGCCATCCCACATCGCCCGCGTCGGCCCACGCCAGCTTCACCATCCCCCACCGCCTTCGTCGGCCAACAGCAGCGGCCGTCACTCCACACCACCCGTCGTCATCCCGGACGCGGATCCAGCTCCCCAAACCTCAAGCCAACAACGCAGTTAATTCAAAGCGCGGCGGGTATGGATACCGGCTCAAGGCCGGTATGACGATGGTAATTGCGCTAAAGATAAAGCCCAAACCATCTTCATCATCTCTCACCGCCTGCGTCAGCCCACGCCTTCACATCCCACACCGCCTGTATCAGCCCACGCCAGCTTCACCATCCCATACCGCCTGCGTCGGCCAACAGCAGCGGCCGTCACCCCACATCCCCCCTCGTCATCCCGGACGCGCATAGCGATCCGGGATCCAGCTCCCCAAGCATCACGGCAACAACGAGGTTAATTTCACTCACAAAGGGTATGGATACCGGCTCAAGGCCGGTATGACAATGGGAGTTGCACTAAAGATATGGCCACTGGGTTAAAGATCAAACTCACCGCAGGCTTATCCAACTTGCATAAAAAAACCCCTTATAGCTACGGCAATAAGGGGTCAAGCATCGATCAATAAAACCTGGGTGTAACGTTGTTTACGTTTGAGTTTTAAGCGTGGGACAGCTGCTCGTCAGAAGACTCGTTTTCAAACCAGTCTGGCCAGCCGGCGTCTAGATTTTGTTGGCGCGCCATTTCACGCTCTTCCGCACTCGCGTAGTTTAAATCCCAATCTTTCAACGCTGGCTGAATAACAAACTTGTACCAAACGGGTGGAATCAGCGCCGACAAGAAGCAGACAAACACACTTGGCAGTTCCACAGAAGACGTATCTGGCTTCAAGCGATAGTAAGGAATATACGCATCCAAGTGATGGTCCGCATGGTTGGTAATTTCAAACGCAGTTACTCGGCTCAGCGGCTGCAAATGATTCCATACGTGACGACGACCTACTGGTTTGCCGGTAACCCGAACTTGTCCGTAGTGTTGGAAATAGTTGAAGGTCTCAACCCAGATACGTGCCAGTGATGCACCCGCCACACCGCAGATAACAGCTGTTACGCCACCCAGAATAAAAAGTGCTACCAAAAACACGGCCAAGGCAACAACCGCTTTCCAAACCCGGTGATGAATACCCCAGCGGGCATAACCACGTTTTTCAAGGGCATCGCTTTCCAGGTTCCAAGCCGTTTTCGTGCTGTGAATCACCGCAGCTGGCGCAAAAGAGTAAAGCGATGTACCGCGCTTAGCCGTATCACTGTCTTGCTCTGTACCCACATCAAGGTGGTGGCCGACCATGTGGGCAATATTCCGTGAAGAATCCAAGTAAATAACTTGCGAATATATGCCGATAAACTGCTGTAGCACACCTTGCTTATGGTAGAGCTCGTGGGTAGTAGGTACACCCACAATGACACCCAGCCAAGACACTGAGAGAGTTGCGCCAATCATTTCAGCAAGGCTCATACCACCTTGACCAATGTTGTAGGCCAATACCAAGTAGAGCCCAACAGCAAAGATCGCACCCAACCAAACCGGGATCTCGGCCAATTTGCGATTACGAATACTGCGCGGTTTTATATCCCGTGGCAGCAGCGAATCCACCACCGCAAAAATCACCAACGTAGAAACACCAAACCAGCAGTAAATACCGCCCGCAAAAATGCTTATCGCAGTCAGCACCTGTATTAGGGGAGAAAAATAGTAGCGTAGATAATCGAACATGACTGATGTCACCTCCATCAATGTTTATTATGTATCGGCGGCAAAAAGCATCTTCCGCCTGTCCGTCTTTCGGAGTTGATATGTATTATCCGCCCGGCAAAGAAAAGAAACAGGTCATTTTTTGCCAAATAGGAGTCATATCTTGCCATTCGGAGGTCATTTGTTGACAATAACCCCATTAAAGCCCGCTGCATCGTTTTATTTATGTCGCAACGACCAATTTTATCTTCTCAGCCAAGCTCGCCAGCCCAGGCTGGCTTTATCCAGCAATGGCGACTAATTAGTTAGCCTTAGAACAAAGAGTAGCATTTTAATGGATCATGTCGATATAAATCTCACTACTCCATCGATCCCCACAACCTACTCTCGGCTCGCCGCCCGGACACTCAACTTAAATGAAAAAAATTTAGGGCGAATGCTGTTTGGTGCCGGAATTACCAGCAAGGCATTACTCCGTGACGACACCTTGCTCACAGGTCGACAGCAAATCCAAATTCTTAATAATGCTTTAGAGATTGCCGGTGACGATGCCTTTGGTTTGTACTTCGGGCAAAAAATCACCCCATCTACTCACGGGCCACTGGGTTTTTTGGTCAATAGCAGTCCCACGCTGATTGATGCGCTAGAAGCCTTTAAGGATTATTTACCCGTACGAATGAACCTCACCCAGTTTACGATTAACCGCACCGATCGATGGCTGGAGTGTCATCTGCTGGTCAGTGCTGGCTTCACCGATAAAGTTCACCGTTTGCAAATGGAGGCATTAAGTTTAGGGATATTTGCTATTGCCGAATCGATACTGGGCAGACCTTTAACAGAGGGTCAGCTCAAGCTGAGCTATCCTGCACCCGGCTATCAGCAACTTTATAATAAATTTTACCCCGGCACAGTTGAGTTTGCGGCTCACGAAAATGTGTTGCGTATTCCAGCCAGATTAGGCAGTACGGTTAATGTCTCCGCAGACCATCACAATTATGAACACGCGCTGCAACAATGTAGAGAACTGTTAAAACATTTTAAAGAAGATCAGCACACCACGCTGACCCAGGTACGACGATTACTACTATCAGACCCCAATCACCAAATGTTAGAACAAGATGTTGCTGCCGCCTTGTTCGTCAGTAAGCGAACCCTTGCTAGACGGCTCAACGATGAAGCCACCAGTTTTAGAGTAATCAGAGATGAGGTGCTGACCTCCCTCGCAAAAAGCTATTTATTAAACACCCAGCTTTCTGTCGACGCTATTGCCAGTCTTTTAAATTACCACGACAGCTCAAACTTTAGACGGGCTTTTAAACGCTGGCTCGGCACGACACCCGAACAATTTCGAAAGCGCCAACATTCAATCTCACATACAATTTCCTAATCTCGCTCGCCAATAAAATACCGTTTAAATAAACTTTACTGGCGAGATATAAGGCAGTTGTTTATATTTCGCATACAAACAACATTGCCACCAAAATAATAATGGAGCTTGTAATGGGGAAGCGTTTAAAGGAACTCGTAAACTCACTCATCTTTCTTAGCGTATGCACCGCCAGCAATTTTACTCATGCGGGTCTAGGCAGTTACCTCAATGGTGCCGGCACAAATAATCGCGCGCTTTCTGGCGCCGGTGTCGCCTTTGCAGAAGATGCTATGGTTATTGCCACCAATCCCGCTGGCGCAGTGCAACTGAAAAAAGACCAATGGCTGGTAGGCTCCATCTTTTTAACTGCCAAGCAAACAGCCAATGCTAGCGAGGTGAATCCCGCTACCGCGCCCCCGGTGCCTTCGCTTTAGCACCGGGCAAACGCGAGGCGGAGCCTGATGTCCCCGCCGAAATCGACGGCATATTTCCTATCCCCTTTGGAGCCATAACCCAGCGTCTAGACGCTAAAAATGCTATTGGCCTGGCGATATACGGAAATGGCGGTATTAACATTAACTACAAAGCCTTTGATAATCCGGGCTGCCCGCCGGGCACACCAGCTCAGGGCTACCTCTGTTTTGGTGATGCCGGTTCGGATATTGCGCAAATTTTTATCGCCCCCACATGGTCTCACCAAGTCAATGATCGTCTCAGCATTGGTATTAGCCCCGAACTGATATACCAAACCATCGAGCTAAACGGCTACCAGCTATTTGCACCCGCCTCTGCTCGACCAGATAAACTCAGCAACAATGGGCATTCAAGCAGCTTCGGTTACGGACTAAAGTTAGGCGCCAACCTTCAAGCGAGCGATAGCCTCAGTCTAGGATTAAGCCTGCAGTCCCGTGGGTATATGCAAAAACACAAAGAATATGCTGGATTGCTAGCCGAGCAAGGCGACTTAGATATTGCACCTTTTATTCAATTTGGCTTGGCGTGGCAAGCGACCAACAAACTGCATTTTTTAGTGGATTTTCAGCGTATTTATTTCTCTAACATCAACGCCTATGGCAACGCCGGCAACGCTCCAGGTCGCTACGGCGATGATAATGGCCCCGGTTTTGGTTGGAGCGATTTATCGGTTATCAAACTGGGCGTACATTACCAATACAATAATCGCCTCACTCTGCGCTTAGGTATGTCTGACGTTATCAGAGAACCAGTGAGCCAGCAGCAAGTGCTGAATAACCTCAACTCCACTGCCGTATTTGATCAGCGAATTAATGCGGGTGTTTCTTGGGTACTAGATAAGAAAAACACCCTGGACCTGGCCATCAACTACATTCCCAAGCAGGATATTACCGGGGAGAACCCCCAATTTCCCGGTCAGGAAATCACCTTGTCTAACCAGCTATTCAGTGTAGATATTGGCTGGCGAAGAGCGTTTTAAGCACCGACTCCACATACAACTTACTTGCTAACCATAAACTACTGCAACCCGCGCCCCTACCCAACGCCACTCTCAAATATGATTGAGAGTGGCGTGCGTCTATCGCCTCTAAAAACCTTCTACTTTTGCCATTGAATTAAAGCAAACCCAATGCAACTAGTTGACAAAATCTTTCACCTGAAATATGATTGACATTATCAACCATATTCGAGACAACCATGCCCATCACGTCACTGAATGATACCCTTCATCAACTCATGCACACTTATAAAAAGCAGCTTCGTGCCGGTATCCAAGAGCATCAGATTTCTCTGCCAATAAATCATATTCGGGTACTAAAAGGCATCTGTCGGCTGCCAGACAGTACCGCACAGTCTATCGCTCATAAAATGAATCAAGATAAAGCGCAGGTGACCCGAGTGCTGAATGCGTTACTACAGTCCGGGTTTATTGAAAAATCAGAAAAACCCAGTGATCGACGCAGCCAATTGCTTATCCCGACAATAGCCGGGCAAAAAATGCTGTCAAAAATCGATGCTATTGAAGAGCAAGCTGCGGCTTATATGACCCGCAACTTAAATACCCAAGACCTGGAAGCATTTGTTCGTATAAGCAACGCCATGCTTGAGAAACCAAGTAAAGCCCACACCTCATCAACAGGAGGCACAGCCAATGGCTAAATCTATACCACGTGAGCTTTCAGTGATTCGCTCCACCCAAATCACTGAGCATATGCTCCGTATTACGCTAGGAGGCGACTCACTTACATCACTCCCCCAAGATCAAGAAAGCGCGTATATAAAACTGATTTTCCCTCAGGCTGATAGCGAACGCGCGGTGATGAGGACCTACACCATCAGACACCAACGCGGCACAGAGATTGATGTCGACTTTGCCCTGCACGACCAAACCGGACCCGCTTCAACTTGGGCAATCCATGCACAAGCGGGAGACCGGATTCTAGTTGGCGGCCCCGGCCCCAAAAAACTTATCAACCACGATGCCGACTGGTACTTGCTGGCGGGAGACATGACCTCACTCCCAGCGATTAGCGTAAACCTGAGCCAACTCCCGCCAAACGCAATAGGCTACGCCGTGATTGAAGTACTGAGTGAGACCGACATCCAGCCGCTGGAGCATCCGCAAAACATTGCATTGCACTGGGTGATTAATCCACACTCAAACCGCAGTGATACGGCTCTCCTTTCAAAGATTCAAACACTGCCATGGCTAATAGGACAACCCGCTATCTGGGCTGCTTGTGAATTCAACAGTATGCGGGCGCTCAGGTATTTCTTTCGACAACTCAATATCCCTAAAACCCATCTGTACATTTCTAGCTACTGGAAAATGGGGCAAAACGAAGACAATCACAAAATAGCCAAACGGCAAGACAGTGAGTTCAACGAATAGATTAACGGGGGTCGCAAAGGCCTTATTTCTCCAAACGTTTAAGAAACACAGCAATTTCCCGCTCGGTTTGTTTATCGCCTTTTTCTTTGGCGGCAGCCAAACCTTGTAACCAAGCCGTTCTCGCTTCGGCTTTTTTATCTGCCCCTAACAAAGCCTTACCCAATAGCTTCCACGCGGCAGAATAGTTGGCATCCATTTCGACGCAGCGCTGCAAATGTTCAGCTGCTGCCGCCACGTCTTTTGCATCTAAATAGGCTTTGCCTAAACCAAAACGGAGCATGGTGCTGTCTTGACCTTTGGCAAGCATGGCTTCTAATGTGTCTATATTCATGAGTCCCCTCTACGTCAAAACTGATTACGTCCACGCACGCCAGGCTGACATTTTACGAATCAACCATGGTCGCAGTTCGCGCTTTACACCGTAAGCCCTTGCAGGAGGCGCAACACCTGCACTATTCTTCCTCGCTCACTTACTTGCCCCAATAAGAAAGTCGTAAAGCCCATGCCCTTTAACGCACGAACGATCATTGCACTGCTGATTTTTCTCGCCCCCAACGGCTATGCTGCCCCCTCAGCGATGGGCTGCCTGTCCGTAAAAAATGACGAGAATGCGATGTTGTGGCGCAACAAATGTGGCCACGCTATTCGAGTTGCGTACTGCTCACCAAATAAAGACGCGTTAGACGCTACATGTGGCGAAGGTAAGAGCGCAGATAATCCCTTTTATACCCACGAATTTGTGATTGCAGCCGATGGCGTGCAAGCTCGTTACCACCACCAGATTTTTCGCTACGACTACGCCGTGTGCCCCGCCTCGCCTGACATCAAAATCACCAGCACCCCCGACGGCGGTTTTCTCTGCGAATAACCGGGCCGCCGAAAGCCTCAGGCTTTTTTGGGTGGTTGAGGCAGTGCGGGCAGCGCGTTGGAAAAATTATCTACGGCTTCGCGGGTGTAATGACTGCCAAGATCTTGCTCGCCCATATTGCTTAACAAACGACCCAGTTCAAGGCACACCTCATAGCTGCGACCATTCATATACGCGGTTTCGAAATATTCTCGGGCTTTGCCCCACAGCTGATTACGCAAGCTGATACGGCCCAGCGCCAACAGTAACTCAGCATTGCCGGTATGTTCTCGCAGCCACAATTCGGCAGTGGCCAATTGCTTATCGGTATCTTTAGCCTGCAGCCTGCCATAGATGGCAACCAATTCATCAGACCACTGGCTTTTAAGGGTCTGTCGCAGCAATTGCTCCGCTTGCTCGTCTTCGCCCAACTGATGCAATTTTGCAGCGTAAGCCGCCAGCACGGGTAGATCTCGCTGGCTGTTTTTGCTCAAGGACTTCCACCAGTTTTGCAGATCCTCAATGTCACCTTTTTGGCCAGCCTTTTCCAGGCCACCCATCAAGGCTTGGCGCTCCAAGGTCTGAATATCGTCTTCGGGGTAGACGTTAAATTTGCGTAACTCCGGAATTAACGCCAGCAAACCACTCCAGTCTTCTAAGCCTAAATAAACATGTTTTAACAGGCGAAGTGCCGAGGGATGACGAACGGCATTGCGGCGCACCCGAGTCAAGGTAGCCAGCGCTTCTTCCAACTGGCCATTTTTAAGTAATAACTCCGCCTGGGTAAGCTCCACAGCAATACCTGCCCGCGAGCTGCTGCCTTCCGCCAAACCCAGGTAACGGCGAGTAGCTTTGCTCTCACCCAGTGCCTGACTGGCTCTGGCCGCAAGCAGGTAATTCACTAAGGGGGCGTCGGTTTCTTTAGCGGCTTCAATAAGCAGCCGCCGGGATTTAACCCAGTTGCCTTCTATATAAGCGATTAAACCCAGCGTGGTTTTGCTCCGGCCACGCCGCAACCGACGTCGACTCCAAAAATTGCCGACGCTGTCGGAAAGTCGCGCCCCCCGTCGCAAACCAATAAACAGCGCAATGGCAATAATCAGTAAGATAACCAGCGCAGCAATACCGACCCACAGGGTCATTTCTACTGTAGTTTGACCGTAGGCAATAAGAATATAACCGGGGTCGTGCTGAATGGCCGCGGCCAGCCCTGCGGCCAGCAACAGAACGAGCAATACCGCAAAGAATACGCTCATCCCCGCACCTCTTGCTGCCAGCGACGGCTGTCAATATAGACCTTTAAGGCCGACAATGACGCAGAAATATCTGGCATTGTTCGGGTCAGCGGTAGCGTCAACAGCGCGTCAAGCTGCTCCAGCTGAGCCGTTACCGCATCGTCAAGCTGATAGTATTTTTTCAGCCAGTCCCGCGCCTGCTCCAAGGAACGACGATATAAGTCCGGACGCTCGGCAAGCAAGGCCATTTGCGCCTGCTCAACCATAAGCCGCAGGCTGTAACGCAAAGCGGCTTCCTGCTCTGGCGCTAACACTGGTTCAAAATTATCTTCGCGATGACTGATGCGGATATAGCTACTCAGCTTTTCCCACGCTCTGCGAAACCCACTGGCAAGGCGGTCTTGCCAGTTACCGTCCTCAGCCACCGGTTTTTCGGTCTCATAGCTGGGGGGCGTAAACAACGTCAAGGCTTCCAGCGCCTCGCCCAAACCCTCTAGCTTGAGGTACACGCCCTCAACATCAAAGTCGGCCACATTCTGTAACGTGGCAATTTCCTTGGCCAACTCAGCCCGCACCTTGTGCAAACCCGCGTCGTCCATTTCTTTTAATACCGAATCGGCACTGGCCAGAAGTTGGGCAGCAGATTTGGCATCCCGGCCCAATTGCAGACGCTGGTTGGCCAAACGCAGCAAATACTCAGCTTCGGCAATCAACCAGTCCTTGCGATCGACCGTGGCAAGTTTTTCTAGCTGGGATTCTAGCGCTTGGCTGCGGTTTAGCAGCTGAGCAAGCTGACTTTGCTGGTCGCTGCGTAATTGCGAGAGAGCTTCTCGCTGATTAGCCACCTGGCTTAACACCTCGCGCTGCTGCTGATCCAATCGCGAGAGATTGGTTTTAAGCGACGCCAGCGCCGGGTCGGCCTGCGGCGGCAACATATATTGCTCGCGATACATCCAAGCACTGGCCGCCAGCGCCACCACCGCGACAATAAAGGCCAACAGCGCCAACAATAACGTACCCCCACCGCCTTTGCGGCCAGGTTTTTTCTCGGTTTTCGCGTTGCCGCCTTTCTTTGCGTCAGGCTTGGCTTCCGGCGTGGGTTTCTGCTCGGCGCTAGGGTTCTGAGTTGTCGAACTAGGCGGAGTAGCCGGTTCTGTTTTATCGCCGCTCATTATATTCTCTCATCCATTTTACCAAGGGCGGCGAGGGTCGCTGCCGTGCCGGCATTTTCTGCCTGAATTATTCGAGTGTAGCCCAATTCGCTGGCCAGACCTGCCACACGCTGGCCGGGTAACACCAGTGCCAAAGTCTCTGAACAGGACGTTGGCGGACAATGCTGATAAAAATAGTCCAAGGTTTCACCGCTGTTCAAGCACACCGCATTTATCTGCTGTTTTACCAGCAATGCGTGTAATTCGCCATGTTCTAAAGTCGGGCTTTTGCGCTGATAGCACTCGGCGTAGTCCACAACCGCGCCACGCTCGCGAAGGCTAGTGGCAAGGGCTTCTCTGCCGCCCAAGCCGCGCACAATCAATACCTTGTCATGGTCTAAGTTTTGCAATTCTTTATGGCCAAGCAAGCTTTCGCTATTCATGGCGCCCCCCGCACTTTGGCAGGTAATGCCCCATTGTTGTAGCGCCGCCGCAGTGGCCTCGCCAATAGCATAGGCACTGAGACGCTGGGGCCACTGGGGCCAGAACTCGTCGATCAACGCCATGCCATATTCCACCGCATTCACGCTGATAAAAATAATCCGCCGATAATTATCCAAATCCATTATGCGGCTACGAGTCAGCCGAATAATGTCCAGGTGCTCCGGCTCTGCCAGTGCGTCAATCTGCATTAACGGCAGGTGGCTGCACACCGCCCCCGCCGCTGCCAAAGCTTGTAACAAAGTATCAGCCCGACCCGGGGGACGGGTGACCAGAATCCGCAAGCCACGAAGATCAGGCGGGTTTTTGATTGCCATACACCGCCTTCAGAATCTCTCCAGCGCCTTGGGCAATTAAGGCTTCGGCTACCGCAATCCCCAACGCTTCCGGCTGATCTAAAGGCCCATACTGTTCGGCCAATAACAGCTGACTACCATCGGGCTGCCCTACTCGGGCACGCAACCAAAGCTGCTCGGCATTATTGGGATCGACAATGGCATAACCGGCGATGGGCACTTGGCAGCCCCCTTCCAGTCGGCGGTTCATGGCCCGCTCTGCCCGCACGTCCCGATCAGTATCGGCATGATGCAAGGGTTGCAACATGGCAATCAGCTCGTGGTCATCGCTGCGGGTTTCAACCCCCACCGCACCCTGTCCACAGGCTGGTAAACTTTCGTCTACAGGCATAAATGAGGCAACACGCTCGGTAAGCTTAAGACGAATCAAGCCCGCGGCAGCCAGCACAATGGCATCAAACTGGCCTTCATCTAACTTGCGCAGCCGGGTTTGCACATTGCCCCGCAGGCTGCTGACTTTAAGGTCGGGGCGCAAAGTGCGCAGCTGACACTCACGACGTAAACTCGAGGTGCCCACATGGGCGCCTTGGGGCAAATCATGTACTGACGAAAAGTGATTGCTGACAAAGGCATCACGAGGATCTTCCCGCTCACAGATCACCG
Organism: Spongiibacter sp. IMCC21906; assembly: GCF_001010805.1. Classification (NCBI taxonomy): domain Bacteria; kingdom Pseudomonadati; phylum Pseudomonadota; class Gammaproteobacteria; order Cellvibrionales; family Spongiibacteraceae; genus Spongiibacter; species Spongiibacter sp. IMCC21906. The sequence goes on from NZ_CP011477.1 coordinate 287,723, forward strand.
CCAACCCCAAGCCCTCAGGAAACTCCATCGGCACATCTTTCATGGAATGCACGGCAATATCTGCCCGGTCTTCGAGCATGGCCTGTTCAAGCTCTTTAACAAATAGCGCCTTACCGCCAATTTTGGACAGGGGCGAGTCCAGCAGCTGATCGCCACGGGTGGTCATACCCACCAGTTCTACCGTTAAGCCGGAGTGGGCCTTTTCCAGCTCTGCTTTAATATATTCGGCCTGCCACAGTGCCAACAGACTTTCTCGGGTGGCAATGCGGATGGTTTGGCGGGGCATATGCTAAATCCTGCTATTCATTGGGCCGCCTATGATACGCCAGCCAAGGGAGTCGATAAAACCGTGGTTACGGCAACCGAGCTTTAAAAGCCGCCAAATGACGACGACTAATGATGGGACCTTCCGTTACCCCTTCGATCATAACCCGGTAGCGACCTTGGGTAATCCGCTGCATACCCTGCACTCTGGCCCACACAACCAGGGCATTGCGATGTACGCGTTGCAAACGCTCACCAAATAATTGCTCCAGTTCTTTGAGGCTTTCATCCAGCAGTAACTCGCCACCACCATACACAGCAGTAACGTATTTATTATCAGCGTAAAAGAAGTGTACAGCGTCTAAAGCCAAACGCTGTATACCGCCACCTTGACGGGCACTTAGCTCTAACTTCTGCGTGGCAGCCAACTCAAGTTCATTAATTCGCTCAGAATCAGCAGGCTCAGTGGTGGCAGGAGTCAGTGACGCCAGCTGGGCGCGATTCAGTTGGGTGGCAGCGGCCAACACCTCAGTTAAACGCTGGGCCTTTACCGGCTTCAGCAGATAGGCAATGGCTTTTGCTTCAAAGGCGGCAATCGCATGGGCGTCATAGGCGGTGCAAAAAACAATGGCGGGCGCAGGAGACTCTGCCGCCAGCAACTGAGCCAATTCAATGCCGTTTTTACCCGGCATTTCAATATCCAGCAATAACAGCTCAGGCTTTGTCGATGCGTAGCGCTCTAACGCTTGCTGAGCATTTTCAGCTTCTGCCACCAACTCAATATGTGGCAACGGCTCAAGCAAGCGTTGCATTCGCAGCCGGGCCAGTGGCTCGTCATCTACAATCATTACCCTCATGCACTGGCTCCGCCTGTAATAGGTACGCTGAGGCGAGCGATGTACACCTTATTTTGACAACGCTCCGTTAATGAAGCGGCAGCGCCAAAGACATGCTGTAAGCGCTGGCGAATATTGTTATTGGCCATACCACTGCCTTCTGCGCTCGCGGTTTCTGGCACGGGGTTTTTCACCACAACCGTTAGCCTATCGGGCCGCGCAGATACCTGCACGTCTAGCACACCACCTGCTGTCAAACATTGAATGCCATGAAGCACGGCATTTTCCAAAAGCGGCTGCAAAATCAACGAGGGTAATTTGGCCCCGCTGAGCTCACCCTCTTCATGCCATTGAATTTGCAGGCGATCGCCCAAGCGATGCTGTTCTATACGCAGATAGCTTTCGCAAAGCTCCCGCTCCTGAGACCACGGCACCACGCGCTGACTACCGCCGAGGTTGGCCCGAAACAAACTGGCCAAATCTTCCACCGCCTCTTCGGCTTTAACGGGATTAATCGCAATCAAACTGGAGATACTGTTTAAGGTATTAAACAAAAAATGTGGACGAATGCGAGACTGCAAGGCATCGAGCTGAGCGTTGAGGGCGCTCTGTTGTCGCAGCCGCAACTGCTGGCTGAGGTAAGCATAACGCAGGCCAATGCCAATAATAATCGTCGCCATAACCAGAGTATCTAATATCCACCACCAATCCAGCTGGACGGACCGCCCGGCCATGACAGAGATGAGCCATTGACTGGCGACACTGAGCACGGCCACCCAGCACAAACAAACGGCAAAACTAAATCCGGCGCTGGCGGCAATGCTTAGCTTGCTAAAAACGGGTTTTAATCTGCACAACAACGCCGCGCCGCCCAAAGCGGCCCACAGCAAAAACAATGAGGCATAGGCGAGAATCAAAAAATTAAAGGCCGCGACACCCGAAGACAACACGGTATAGGCCACCGCCAGTAACTCGGAGAGCAGCGTTAGCATCAACAACGAGGTGGCGTTACACAAATCGCCAACAAAGGGCACGGCGCAGCCAAGCTCATCGCTGGAGCCTGACGTTGACGAAGTCTGTTTTGTTATCGAGGAGCTGTGTCGCACATCACGCGCCCATCCAATGCCGTTAAAAGCATGATAGCAGGACGGGGCCGTTATCGAAGCGAAATAGCAAAACAAACACAGGTCGCCGCGCCTCTACGACCGGCCCAAACGCTCGGTTCTAATTTAAACTGTAGTCAGACCAGCCATCAAACCAATGCTGTTGACTGCCGGGGCGAACCGCGCCTTGATAATTTGCACCTTCATCCCAAAACTCACCTTCGGGAATAGCGACAGCGCCTTGGGCCAACGCAGAGTTTGCAGGCACATCAAATTTAATTTCATTGAGCGCCTCTGCATTGCGCTGCCATAACGGCTCCCGCAGCAACTGTGCATGCTCATTGAAATAACGACTTTCATCCAAACCATTGTCGTCGTCTTGCGGGCCTTGCTCCGCAGAAAAATAACGACGTCCGCCTTCGCCAATATTGCTGATTGATACACCCGCAAAACTCAAACTGCCGTTGCCTAAGTTAACGCTGGTGGCGGTATCTTTAATATCGATGGCCTCCCCAGAAAAACCGCTGATCACCATATTATTAAAATGCCCCGCCGTACCCCGGCGCAAGGTCATCGCGCGTTGAAATTTTTCTCCGCTGGACAGACTCAGCAAGCTGACATTGTAAAACACGGGCTCTGAACGTGGTTGAGCAAGATGATCGCTCTGTAAATTATCTGCTTCAATGCCGTTGTCACCCATGCCCGGATATTGCAGTACCAACAAATGCTGTACCCGGCCCTGCCACCCCATATCCCAATCCAGTGAGTCATCACCGGCACCAGTGACAATGATATTTTTCAAATCCACATTGCCACCAAATACCTCGACACCGTCGTCCAATGCGCGATGCACCTGCACATTTCTGACAATGGTATTACTCCCGCAGCCACCCAGCGTTAGGCCATTGAGCTCATTATTGGCGTAGACCTCAAAGCCCGCGTACTCAATGCGCACAAACTCCAACACACCGCAGCTATCTTCTGCACTGCCCCCACCAAATGCGCCTCGGCTATCACTGGCGGGTACACCTTCTATCTGTGCGTATCGGGCGTTCACTGGCGCTGCGCCCAGCAACACCAAGCCACCCCAATCACCCGCACTGCGGCTGCCGGTATCTTTAGCACTGGTAAAAATCACCGGGGCATTGGCGCTGCCTCGGGCCAGAATAGTGGCGTCACGGGTCACCACCAGCGCACTGCCTGCCCGACCAGCCACGACGGCACCAGCCTCGATAGTCAGCCGTGCACCGGCTTCTACATAGACAATGCCATCAAGCAACCAGGTTTTATCACTGCCCCAATACTGGTCGCCGTAAATAGAGCCGCTAACCACTTCGGTTCTGGTATCCGCCGCCCAAAAAAATTGGTACATCAACGCCGAAACAATGCCCAGCAAGATCAATAAACCCGCACCCAAAACAACCGGACGGGGCCCCGGTTTTTTCTCTATATCAGCAGGCGATGCCGCCACCATTGTTTCGGCAATATCCGGATTAAACACCGGCCGCGCTGCAGCACTGCTATAACTTTGGGTGAGCTCGCCCTCTATATTCAATTGCCGCAGACGTTGGCCCAACTCCCGAATCTCTGGGTTACCGCTAATCACGGCCTGATCGATTAATTCTCGTCGATAACCCGTGTCTTTGAGCAAGGTACTAAAATGCACATAACGCACGCCACCATCGCCGTGTTTGTCATAGGTCTGCTTAAGCTGCCAGAGCAATTCCACTAACCTTGCTCTTGGCGCGTGTACCTCGTTCATACCGGTCCTTACTCTTCGACACAAAATCAATGGCAAGTATCGAGGCAAGGTATGACAGCGATGTGACGCTGGCCCAAACTTATTCCACCCTCTCAACGCATGGCATCCATTACTGCTATAATGCCGCCCTTTTAACGCCCGCCACGGCGGTATATTGCGAGTACAGGACAGCATCCATGACCGACAAAGAATCCAGCATCAAACCCTGGGGCGGCCGCTTCTCTGAAGCTACCGACCAGTTCGTGGAACGATTTACAGCTTCTGTCGGTTTTGACCAGCGCCTTTACCATCACGATATCAATGGTTCATTAGCCCATGCGGCAATGCTGGCCAAGGTTGGCGTGCTAAACCAAGACGAGTTGACACAAATTCAAAACGGCTTGGAAGAAATTCGCAGCGAGATCGAAAGCGGTCATTTTGAGTGGTCGGTCAGCCTTGAAGATGTCCACATGAACATCGAGGCCAAACTCACCGAGAAGATTGGTATTACCGGCAAAAAGCTTCACACCGGCCGCTCTCGAAACGACCAGGTCGCCACCGATATCCGCCTGTATTTGCGGGATGAAATTGGCGTGATTGTCGGCGAGCTCACCCGCCTGCAGTCAGGCTTGATTGAACTGGCCCAACGCGAAGCCAGCACCATCATGCCCGGTTTCACTCACTTACAAACAGCGCAGCCTGTCACCTTTGGCCATCACATACTGGCGTGGAACGAAATGCTCGAGCGGGACTTTAGCCGCCTGCAAGATTGCGTCAAACGCTTAAACCAGTGCCCCTTAGGCGCCGCGGCCCTTGCCGGTACCACCTACCCTATAGACCGGCACTACAGCGCCGAGCTGCTAGGATTTGATGCACCGACAGAAAACTCTCTGGACTCAGTGAGCGACCGGGACTTTGCCATTGAATTTGCGGCGGCTGCCAGCCTGATCATGACCCACCTCTCCCGCTTCAGTGAAGAACTGGTGTTATGGACCTCGGCGCAATTTAACTTTATCGATCTGCCTGACCGCTTTTGCACCGGCTCCAGTATCATGCCCCAAAAGAAAAACCCCGATGTGCCCGAGTTAGTGCGGGGTAAAGTCGGCCGGGTGAATGGTCACTTGTTTAGTCTGCTGACCTTGATGAAGTCACAGCCACTGGCGTACAACAAAGATAACCAAGAAGACAAAGAGCCGCTGTTTGATATTATCGACACCCTGCGCGACAGCCTAAAAGCTTATGCCGATATGGCCCCCGCCATTACCGTGAATGCCGACGTCACTCGCGAGGCGGCACTGCGCGGATTTTCCACCGCCACGGATCTTGCCGATTACCTGGTTAGAAAAGGCCTGCCTTTTAGAGACGCCCATGAAGTGGTCGGTAAGTCTGTCGCCTTCGGTATTAAAGAAGGTCGGGATCTGTCGCAAATGAGCCTGGCCGAGCTGCAACAGTTTAGCGATACCATCGGTGAAGATGTCTTTGATGTGCTAACACTGGAAGGCTCAGTAAATGCCCGCGACCACATTGGCGGCACCGCACCTGCTCAGGTAAAAGCAGCAGCCCAGCGCGCCAGCGAACGCCTTCAGCGTCGCAACTAAACTCTGCGAAGCTCACCACCGCGAACAAACCCAGCCGCAACCCGATATTTTTTCGGGTTGCGGCGTCGTCGTGAACACGCCAGAGCAAGCATCCCCACCCTCTTTTCTCCACTCTTGTACAAGTCGCTTTATCTTTCTTGGAAGGAAAAATGCGGTAACGGTGTTAAAGTATTTGTGGCACAGCCTTGTAACAGCGGATTGGATTCCCACTAACAGCGGATTTTTTCTGTTGTAGAAATACAGATTAAACGATTGCAAAACCCCGGCCATGAACGAAAATTTCGCTAGCCGCGTAAACTAGCAGCCTGTACACGTTTAATGCCCAACAAATAATGTTCGCTAAGTCATACCCAGCAAACTTCACCTTTATCGATAAGGAGCTACCCGACGATGCCCAAGCGTGCACGCCGATTGCTGTCTCTGATTACCCCCATCTTTCTTATCGCCGCTTGCAGCGGTGATACCACAAGCAGTGCCAGCCCCCAGCGGCCGCCCACCGCTGTGGCGGTAAAAATCATTACCCAGCAAGATGTGCAACGCCGTATTCAAGCCTTGGGCACCCTGCTGGCACGAGACTCCATCGACATCACCACCAATGTCAGCGAGAAAATTACCGCCCTGCATTTTCGTGATGGTGAGGTAGTGAACAAAGGCCAGTCGCTGGCCACACTCGCCCAGCAGGAAGAGCGCGCATTACTGGCCGCTGCCGAGGCGAACCTTGCCGAACAAGAACGCGAATTACAGAGATTAAAAGGCTTGATCGAGCGCAAAGTAGCGGCGCAAACAGAATACGATCAGCGCCAAACTGCCAAACTACAGGCGCAAGCCAGAATAAAAGAAGTGGAAGCCATGATTGCCGAGCGCAATTTACGTGCGCCGTTTGCCGGTCACGTCGGCCTGCGCCGAGTGAGTCCCGGTGCCTTGATCACGCCGGGGCAAGTCATTACGACTCTAGATGACATTCAGGTAATGCGAATGGATTTCCAAATTCCAGCATTGTTCTTAACTGCAGTTACCCAAGGGCAAACGGTAGAGGCTTATAGCGAAGCGCTGCAGCAAAGCTTCTCGGGAAAGATTACCGCCGTAGACAGCCGTATTGATCCCATTGCCCGCAATATTAATGTTCGCGCTGAATTGCCCAACCCGGAGCTGCAGCTCAAACCCGGCATGCTCATGCAGCTATCTTTAATTACCGAACAGCGCCCAGTCTTGATGGTGCCAGAAGAGGCACTGCAAAGCATTCAAGACCAGCATTACGTATGGGTGATGACAAACGAACAGACCGCTCGACAACAGCAAATTGAACTGGGACTTCGCAAACCCGGATTGGTCGAAGCCAGTAGCGGCCTGAGCGAAGGAGACAAGGTCATTTACGAAGGCTACGACATGCTCCGTGAGGGTGCTCCGGTAGCCCCTCAGGAGGAGAGCTAAACCATGCTGCTCTCCGATCTATCGGTAAAACGACCGGTATTTGCTTCCGTCATCAGTCTGCTGCTGGTGGCCTTTGGTCTGCTTTCATTTGACCGCCTGCCGTTGAGAGAATACCCCGATATCGATCCCCCCATTGTCTCGATCACCACTGAATATGTTGGTGCCTCAGCCGAGGTGGTGGAGTCGCGGGTGACCCAAGCCATAGAAGAACGTATTTCTGGCATCGAAGGCATTAAAACCATCAGCTCCAGCAGCCAGGATGGATTCTCGTCTATCAATATAGAATTTGAGCTGGACCGGGATATTGATTCCGCCGCCAACGACGTCAGAGACCGGGTGTCCCGGGTAATGGGCAACCTTCCTGACGAAGCCGAAGCGCCCGAAGTACAAAAAGCCGATGCCGACGATCAAGTTATTGTCTGGTTCAACCTCACCTCCACTACCCTTGATCGATTGGAACTGGCCGACTACGCCAACCGCTATGTAGTGGATCGCTTCTCGGCAATAGACGGTGTAGCTCGAATTAGAGTGAGCGGTGGCCCCAACTACGCCATGCGCATCTGGCTGGACCGGGAAGCCATGGCGGCCAGAAACATCACCACCGGCGAAGTCGAAAATGCACTGCGCTCCCAAAACGTCGAATTGCCAGCGGGTACCCTCAAGTCCATCAACCGAGATTTTACGGTCAAAATTAAGCGCCAGTATCTCACTGAAGAGGACTTTTCTAATCTGGTGCTGCGCAAAGAAGACAGCGGCTACCTGCTAAGGCTGGGGGATATTGCCCGGGTGAGCCTTGGCGCCGAAGAATACCGCAATATGTTCAGGGGCAACGGCGTGCCCATGGTCGGCGTGGGTATTATTAAACAAAGTACCGCCAACACCCTAGCGGTGGCCGACGCCGTTAAAGCCGAAGCAGAGAATGTGCGGCGCTCACTGCCCAACGGCACCCAGCTGCGCTCCAGCTACGACAGTTCGGTGTTTATCAGCGGTGCCATTAGTGAGGTATACAGCACCTTGTTTATCGCCGCTGCCCTGGTTGTTATTGTTATTTTTATATTTTTGGGCGACTTCCGGGCAATGTTGATCCCGGCTATCACCGTGCCAGTATCACTGGTTGCCACCTTCACCGCGCTGTATGCATTGGGCTATACCATCAACTTGCTCACCTTGCTGGCACTCGTACTGGCAATTGGCTTAGTCGTAGACGACAGCATTGTCGTACTAGAAAACATTCATCGCAGACTAATCAACGGCGAGCCACCTTTAGTTGCCGCCTATCGAGGTGCCCGCCAAGTCGGCTTTGCGGTTATTGCCACCACCGCTGTACTGGTTGCGGTGTTCATTCCTATTAGCTTTTTGGAAGGCGATATAGGCCGATTATTTGGTGAGTTTGCTGTTGCCATGGCCGTCGCGGTTATTTTCTCCAGCATTGTTGCTCTCACCCTGACACCCATGCTGTGTTCAAAATTACTGAATCGGGATGCTATGCATGGCCGCTTGGCTAATTTTGTCGAAACACTACTCCACAATATGGAAAGCCGTTACCGCCGGACGCTTGAATCCAGCCTGAAAAGGCCCATTCTTTCAGGCAGTGTGCTGCTGATCATGGTTGGTCTCTGCGTATTTTTTCTACAAAAAGTGCCTTCTGAATTCGCCCCCACTGAAGACCGCGGGGTGATTTTTATGATCATCCGCGGGCCAGAGGGCTCATCGTTCAACTACACCACCGAGCAACTGCGAAAAATCGAAAGCCGTTTAATGCCCCTGGTAGACGAAGGAGAAGTTCGTCGCCTGCTGCTAAGAGCACCCGGCGGCCGGGGCGGCGCCGATGTTTATAATGAAGCGATCGGCATTGTGGTATTAGACGACTGGGCCAAACGGCGACCCAGTGGTGAAATTGTCGCCGACATTCGAAAACGCCTCGGCGGGTTCACTGGCCTCAGCGTCTTTCCGATACAACCTCAAGCATTGGGCGGCCACGGCTTTAACAAGCCCGTGGAGTTTGTATTAGGTGGCAGTAATTATGACGAGCTGGCCAAATGGCGAGATATTGTGCTGGAAGAGGCTAGAAAAAATCCCGGCCTGATTTCAGTAGACAGCGACTATCGTGAAACCAAGCCCCAGTTGTCGATTACCGTAAATCGAGATCGCGCAGCCACACTGGGCGTCTCTACCGAAGAAATCAACCGAACCCTGGAAACCCTATTGGGCTCACGTCGCGCCACCACCTTTATGATGGATGGCGAGGAGTACGACGTGATTTTAGAAGGCGAGTTAAGTAGCCAAAGAAGTCCGTCCGACCTGGAAAACATCTACGTCAGGGCAAACAGTGGTAGCCTCATCCCCCTGGCGAATTTAGTTACCCTGGAAGAACGAGGCGATGCCGCCGTGCTCAATCGCTTTAACCGTGTACGAGCCATCACCATTGAAGCCAGCCTTGCCGAAGGCTATTCACTGGGTGAGGCCTTAAGCTTCCTTGAACAGACCGTACAGGACAAAACCCCCGAAGCGGTCATCGACTACAAGGGCGAATCGCTGGACTACATGGACGCAGGAGGGACGGTATTGTTTACCTTCGCCCTTGCGCTACTGGTGGTGTATCTGGTGTTGGCCGCCCAATTTGAGAGCTTTATCCATCCACTGGTCATATTGCTAAGTGTGCCCTTGGCCGTCGCTGGCGCCTTGCTGGGACTGTATGTAACCGGCCAAAGCCTAAATATTTACAGCCAAATTGCCTTAATCATGCTTGTCGGACTAGCTGCTAAAAACGGGATTTTATTAGTGGAGTTTGCCAACCAGCTACGGGATCAAGGGGTCGCTTTTAACGAGGCTGTATTGCAGTCAGCACAACAGCGGCTACGCCCCATTGCCATGACCGCCATTACGACTGTTGCCGGGGCAGTGCCCTTGATTCTGGCTGCCGGCGCCGGCAGTGAGTCACGCATAGTAATTGGTATTGTGGTGATATTTGGCGTCTGCGCCGCCACGGTCTTCACTTTGTTTGTGATTCCCATGGCTTACCAACTCATGGCCCGCCACAGCAGCTCGCCAATGGCGCTGAGCAAAAAGCTGGACGATCAGCTAGCAGCCCACAAAGATAAAGAAGGCTCTTAAACCAACGGGCTCTCATCCTAAAAAACGCGTATTGCCAAGTAACTACGGGCTCTCGGCAATACGCGTTTTTAAGCGATTACGGCTCATGCTGAATTGAGGGTATCCACCAATGCAATTAAGTAATTGCTGAATTCGTCTAACAACCCCTACCGTTTATTAAAAGCTTCTTTTCAACTTAAAAAATACCCCGTCCCAAAGTATATACGCGGTATCACGATTTGATTTTATGAATGTTGAGCCGGGTGCTGTCCACGTCAATGGGCACCCCACTTGCACCACCTCTGCTAAATCCCCCTCGAGGCTTAATTCAGAAAAGCTGGCTCGATAACGCTTTTTGAAATCATCTTCCGTTAGTAATTCAACGCTAAAAACAGGGCCGCTGCACACCTCATTGCGAAAACGCACTAATGAAGAAGAGTACACGGCTTTAGAGCCAAACCACTCCCTAGCCTCATCCAAGCCCATTGCGCTAATACCGGGAAACGTTGCGTCTGATACTGTCCACTCCCCAACATACCAATATTTAGCACACCCCGACATAATCAGAGCCGATATGAATAAAAGGAGATGACGCATTTAAGAGCCTTATAAATCGCTTTTATGTGCAAGGTACTTTTAAGATTATTAAAAATATTTTGCCAATCTTATTTTTTGTTCAGCTACGTTTTCAGCTTCTGCTTCAAAGGTTTTGACAGCGCTCGCCCCTTAGCTTTTTCTATAAATTACACTGCGGCCGTTGGAATAGAGTGCTTCAAACCTGAAGGCCTAGACATAAAAAAACCGGGCATCAAGCCCGGTTTTTTTATCGTGCAGAGAGTGCTTACAGCAAGCCACCGATAACAGGGATGCCACCGCCTAGCAGACTGCCAATAACAGGGATACCGCCGCCAGACAGACCACCGATGACGGGAATACCGCCACCCAGCAAGCTGCCTACAACGGGAATACCGCCCCCACCTAGGCCACCAATGACAGGAATACCGCCGCCAAACAAACTACCCACTACAGGCAACGGGCTGCCATTCAAAAGACCGTCAACAACAGGGATGCCGTTGGGCAAGAAGGTGCCATTAGAAATGTCGCTGACAACAGGAATCCCATCAGCCAAAATATCGCCGCTTAGCAAAATGTCAAAAATAGGAAATCCAGGCGTGACCAAACTTCCGATCACGGGCAGTCCAGATGTCACATCTGATGCGATATTTCCTAATTGAGCACCGATATCACCCAATGGATTTGAACCGCCAGACAAAAGATCAAGCCCGGGTAGGCCGCCATTGAGAAGACTACCGATAACGGGAATACCACCACCAGACAGTAAATCAAGACCTGGTAAACCGCCGCTAGTTAGACTACCGATAACCGGGATGCCGCCATTGAGAAGACTACCGATAACGGGAATACCACCGCCAGACAGTAAATCAAGACCTGGTAAACCGCCACTAGTTAGACTACCGATAACCGGGATGCCACCACCAGACAGTAAATCAAGACCTGGTAAACCGCCGCTAGTTAGGCTGCCGATAACAGGGATACCGCCGCCAAGTAAATCACCACCCAGCAAGCCGCCTACAACAGGGATGCCGCCACCAAGTAAATCACCACCCAGCAAGCCGCCTACAACAGGGATGCCGCCACCAAGTAAATCACCACCCAGCAAGCCACCTACAACAGGGATGCCGCCACCAAGTAAGTCGCCACCCAGCAAGCCGCCTACAACAGGCAGCTGCGCTTGAGCAGATACTGCAGAGCCAGCCATTGCCAGGCCAGCCACCAAACCTTTCATTTTTGCATTCATTTTATAATTCCTTATGTTTTAAAACTCTATGGGGCCCACCAAAGTGGCTAACGTGCACCACAACCCCAGAATATCGAGAACTGTGCATTTTGCACACTTCTCTTGTTGGTTACAATATTGTCAATATGTATATTTGATAATTGTGAAGCCTGCCCGTCTCGGATGGTGAATGAAGGTCGCTGAAACGCATTTATTGCCAGCACTTTCAACGCCTTCGCAAAAAGCGTAAGTAATGAAAGAGATGCTCATGCAATAAACCGATTCGGCTTCCGTTTTTATTACCGGCTTTATTAAAAGCTGCTTTCTACCTTGATTCTGCATATCGCATCACCTACCGACAAGCAAACTCTGACATTAATGGTAAGTTTTGTGAAAACGGTCATGTTTAGCGGTGATTTTTTGCTAGCAAACACGATAAAAATGAACGACCACCGTGATCCACGATATCGAAGCAGGGGGAGGTAAAGAAAATCAAAGGTCTCAACCAGACAGTTGTTTAACTCGACTAAGGTCCACATCTAATAGCCGAACCTCGGTAAACAACCGGCAAGCATTCGTATATTCGGTTAATGCATCCGCAGCCAAAAGAATGGCGGCAGCGGTCCACGTTGGACGCTCTTCCGGCCACAGCAGCTCATCTACAAACTGATAGCCTGTCCAGTATTCACCCTCATCGCCACGCCATTGCTGCAGCCAGCTAAATAATTGCACCGCTCGGGCGTGATCGCCAGCTGCCAACAAGGCAAGACATAACTCGCAAGATTCGGCCACGGTCACCCAGGGCTGATCGGCAACGCAGCGGCACCCCAGTTCCGGTTCAACAAAGTCGTGCCAACGCCGCTGTAAATGCCGACCCGCCAGGGATGCGGGAATCACCCCGGTAAGAACAGGATAAAACCAGTCCATTGAAAAACGCGACTTGCTTTCCCAGGTTCTGTCAAAGCGCTGGGGTTTATGCAGCAAGGCTTTTGCTAAAGTCTCTCGTGCACTCCGCCAACTCGTTTGAGGTCGATCCAACACAACCGAGATATTAAAAGCACACTCCAAGCTCTTATATATAGAAGAACAACCGGTGCGTAAGGCGTCTTCCATGGCCTCGCCGTTCGCATCAACGGCCCAGTGGATATCGCCGTGGGAGGTTTGCAGGGACAACACAAATTCTGCGGCTGCATAGAGGCAAGGCCACATTTCCAGCAAAAATTCACGATTACCGGTCACTAAGTAATGGTGCCATAGGCCTGTGGCGATATACGCCACAAAGTTGGTTTCTCGACGTGGCTCAGCGACTGGCTCGGTGCCACCATAACTGGACCACCAGCTACCGTCGCTAAGCTGTTCTGATTGCAACCAGCGGTACGCCTTCTCGGCAGCGCTCCATTCACCGCCAATACTTAAACCCATAGCGGCCTCAACGTGGTCCCAAGGGTCAGTGTGCCCCCCGTCAAACCACGGAATAGCACCATTGCTCTGCTGGCTACGAAGCAAAAACTCGACACAAGGCCGAAAAAAATCGACTGGAAACAAGCCTCGACTCAGAAACAGACCGCTCATTGATTAAGTTCTTTTTGAAAATACATCACCACCGACTTACCCATTATCGGGTTTAAACCCTGCTCCATAACGTGGCTTAGTCGCGGTTTTTCCAGCAGATCCCAAACAAGAAATCGGTGGTAATGTCGAATCAGAAAATGCTCGTCTTGCTCCCACAGCAAACACTTCAACCACCAATACGGCGAGTGCAGTGCATGGGCCCAATGGCGACGATAAAATCGAAATCCCAATTGCTGAATATTTGCCTTGAGGTGGCGGGCATGAAAGATACGCAAATGGCCTCCCTCAACCTGGTGGTAGGCCTTGCTCAAGCGCCAGCATATTTTTTCTGGCCAGCGCCGAGGAACAGAAGCACAAAACAAACCACCAGGGCGCAACACCCGAGCGATCTCCTTTAAAACCCCTTGATAGTTATCGATATGCTCCAATACCTCAGAGCAGATCACCTTATCAAAACTATGGTCTGCAAAAGGCAGTTGCAAGGCGTTGGCATTACTAAGGCAAAACTGCCGGAGCGAAGTATCTGGATCGATAAAATCGGCAGCGCGTTGGGATGCCGTCTTTAGGTCTGCAAAATTCAGATCGACGCCGACCGCGGTCACTTCAGCTTCTACATAAGCAGCAATGACATGCCGCCCTTCGCCACAACCCAAGTCGAGTACCTTGTCACCGGGCTGAAGTTTGAAATAGCGAAAATCAACGGTTTTCACTATCGATAACCTTTGTGTACAAAACAGCCATCTCTTGGGCTGCACGCTGCCAAGAAAAATTATTTTCTATCCGGCGACGTCCCGCTGCTTCAAACGCCTGGCGCTTGGGAGCATCGTTTAACAAATCGGCCACCGCAGCGGCAATGGCTTTGCTGTCTTTAATGGGAACCCGCTCAGCAGCGTCGCCAACCACTTCGGGAAGGGCACCGCCTTCGCTAGAGACTACCGCAGTACCACAGGCCATTGCTTCTCCCGCTGGCAGGCCAAAACCTTCATAGACAGACGGCACAACGACCACCTCTGCCTCATTGTAATAATGCACCAGCTGCTCTGTGCTAATACCGCTAACACACTGGATGTGGCCGCCAATTCCCAACTCATTAATCAGGCGCTGACTTTCCCCGTCGGCCTTGGGTTTGCCTACCAGTAGCAGCGTTAACTCTGGGTAATGCGGCAGCAATTCAGCCATCGCCTCAAGCAAGTATTTCAGCCCTTTTAAGGGTTGATCTGCCGATACCGTAGCCATAATGCGATATGGTTTTTTAACAATTTCAGGAATCGGTCTAAAGACGTCGGTATCAATACCGCAATGCACCAGATGTATTGCTGACGGCTGAATATCGAAGGCGGCAGCAATGTCCTGCCGAGACCGCTCTGACACAGTGACGATGTGGTGCAATTTGGCCGCGACTTCGCGCTGCATATCGATAAAGCTATGCCAACGACGAATCAACATGCGTTCAGTACTATCTTTTGCCGCCGCCAAGGCAATACTCAAGTCGCTGCTGATGGGATGATGTACGGTAGTCACCAGAGGAATGCCTGCTTTTTGTAACGCCAAAATGCCGTAACTCAAGCATTGATTGTCATGAACAATATCGTAACGGCGACCATGATGCCGAAGATACTTATAAACCCGACGACCAAAGCAATAAGGTTCGCTGAAAGCCCCCGTTAACTTGCCGGTCCACTCCACAATATTGGTCCATGACCGTAAATGCCCCCAACGCAGTGAACCCAAGCCGGTTTCGTAAAGATTCATACCTGGCATTTTAATCAACCGAACACCGGGGTCTAATTCAGGGTAGGGCTGGCCAGAAATAACATCGACCTCATGCCCCGCTTCAAGCAAGGCTTTACTGAGGTATTTAAGATAGATTCCCTGACCACCACTATAGGGCGCACTGCGATAGCCCAATAAGCAAATTTTCAGTGCTGGGATACTGTTGTTATTGTGATGGACTGGCACCACCGGTGAAGTAACTGGCGTGGAAATCGCCGTCGCAGGGCTAGTCATATAGGCATATTACTGAAGGTTCCGCCGTGGTTGTCTGGCGCGCTAACTATTTTTGTTACAGGATTGTAACCAGCGGATAAACAGAAATCCACATCGCTACCGACAAACCCGTGCCGCTGGCCCTACAGCAACAGCGTGATACACTCGCGGCTGCCTTGCCAACACTCTGAGAACGCGTTTTATGCCGCAATGCTTTATACCTCAATGCTTCAAATTCAACCTCGGTTTAGCCGCGCTATGTATGGTGTTAATAACAGCCTGTGCCAGTAAACCCGCAGGGATACAAGACGAAGGGCTTAACGGTAAGTTATTTACCAACATTGTATCGGGCGATATTCGGCTATTTCGCTTTGTCGTAGACGTACCCGAACAATCGGTTAGGCCAATCACCCAAAGAAATCAGAGCGGCCAACGGCGCGAGGCGCTGCAAGACAGGGCCGAGTTGCACAAAAAACAGCTGGAAAATATTGAAAAGGCATTAAAAGATGAACAATCGCTAACGGAGTTCTGCCCGAACGGCTTTACCGTGATAGAACGCTATGCGGTACTGAATGAGTTGGTGATAAGAGGCGAGTGTCAATACAAATGAGGAGGCTCGAACGAGCCCCCTCGAACAAAAGCACTTAGCGAACGGGCGAACACCACTGGGGATATTGCTCTCGGCAGCCTTTAACTTGATCAAAGTACATGCTTTGCAGCTGAGTGGTAATCGGGCCGCGCTTGCCCTCTCCAATCATCCGGCCATCCAGTTCACGAATCGGTAACACCTCTGCCGCCGTTCCAGTAAAAAAGGCCTCATCTGCCACATAAACCTCGTCCCGCGTAATACGTTTTTCACGCAGCTCAATTCCCAACTCCTGGCAGAAGTTAAAAATGGTATTACGGGTAATACCATCCAAACAGCTGGTCAGTTCTGGGGTATACACAACATTGTCGCGAATAATAAAGACGTTCTCGCCGCTGCCCTCAGCAACATAGCCTTCGTTATCCAGCAACAGTGCTTCTTCACAGCCGCTATCCAATGCTTCCCGCAATGCCAACATCGAGTTGATGTAATGACCATTGGCCTTGGCTTTACACATGGAAATATTAACGTGGTGGCGCGTGTAGCTGCTGCAACGCACTTTAATGCCCAAGTCTCTGGCTTCTGGGCTCATATAGCTTGGCCAATCCCATGCTGCCACAATCACGTGGGTTTGCAGATTGTCGGCACGCAGCCCCATACCTTCTGAGCCGTAAAACACCATTGGCCGCAGATAGGCTTCTTCTAGGTCGTTCTCTCGAACCACCGCCCGCTGGGCTTGGTTAAGCTCTTCTTTGCTGAAGGTCATAGGCATGTTCATAATATGCGCAGACCGAAACAGGCGGTCAGTATGCTCTTGCAAGCGGAAAATGCAGGTGCCGCGGTCACGGGTTTTATACGCTCGTACGCCCTCAAATACACCCATGCCATAATGCAGAGTGTGGGTGAGTACGTGAACCTTGGCATCACGCCAAGGCACCATTTCGCCGTCAAACCAGATCAGGCCATCGCGATCAGCCATGGACATGTTTTTTTACTCCTAATACGCAAACGCTAACAACGCGGCCTTTTTACCGGCGCTTAAGCTCACGGTAGGCAACGTTTACTCAAAGACTGGGTTCCATCAACGAATGCCAGAGGCGGACAACCGCTGCCCGTTGTTCAGGCAGCGCGGAGGCAGCAACACGGCCTTTTTGTTCTTGCAAACTAAGGCGGTGTGCCTGACTGCGGAACGCTTTGTAAGCGTCGATCAAAGCCTGCGCATCTGCATCTGAAATTAGCTTCTCGGTTTGGAGCGATTCCAGTATGCGAATGTTGTCAGTAAATTCGGCGAGCGGCGGGTGCTGATGGGCCCACGTTAAAACCGCGTATTGCACCATAAATTCGATGTCGACGATACCTCCAGGACTCTGTTTCAAATCAAATCCCGTGTTTTTTTCTTTATCTCCGGCAGGCAACAGGTGTTTGCGCATTTTCTCGCGCATGGCCACCACCTCTGTTCTCAGCTTTTGGGCGTTGCGGTCCCGGCCCAGCACCTCCTGCCGAAGAGCCTCAAAGCGCGCTGCCAACTGAGAATCACCAGCGGTCACTCTTGCCCTGACCAGGGCCTGATGCTCCCAGGTCCAGGCCTGATTGTCTTGATACTCTTTAAACCCTTTAAAAGAACTCACCAGCAAACCGGAGTTACCCGAAGGTCTTAGCCGCATATCCACTTCATAAAGGTTACCCATCCGAGTATGGGCGGTCAGAATATGAATAATGCGCTGCCCCAGGCGAGTAAAGTAAGTGCCGCTGTCCAAGGGTTTGTCACCGTCACTCACCGCGCCACTGTCGACGTCGTGGAGAAACACCAAGTCCAGGTCGGAGCCATAACCCAGCTCAATGCCCCCCAACTTGCCATAGCCAATCACCACAAAATGGCGCCGATCATCTGCGGACAGTACACCGTGTTTTTCGCTGAGATTCTGCCAGGCAATATCCAACACTGCCTCTAACACCACTTCGGCTATATAAGTAAGGTAATCACTGACCTTCATCAACGGCAGGCTACCCGTCACCTCTGACGCCGCCACGCGCAGCACATGGGCCAAGCGAAAATAACGCAGCGCTTCCATTTGCGCTTCAAGATCGTCTTCATCAATACGCAGCAATCGCTGACGCAACTCGCTGCGGAGGCCGTCTTTTTTGGGTAAATGAAACAAGCTGCGAGCATCCAGCAATTCATCCAACAGCACCGGGTTAGCCGCGAGCTGGCGAGAAATCCATGGACTGGCATCACAAAGCTGAACCAGCCGCGCCAAAGCGCCGGGATTTTCCATCAGCAACACAAGATAGGCGGTACGCCGCAAGACTGCCTCTATTAAGGGAATAATCCGCAGCAGGGCTGTCGCCGGGTGCTCAGCTGCCCTCAGGGCTTCTAATAAAAGCGGCATAAAATCGTCGAGCCGGTCTTTGCTGCTGGGCTGCATACGCTGCACCGCAGCGCCATTTAACAGAGCGATTAACAACCGGGCTGCTTCTTGACCATCATCAAAATCTGCCGATTCTAAAGCTACCTTCAGCTCGTTCTGCTCTGGCTCATCCAACACTGAACGCCATTGCCGAAGCTCATCTTGGCTAGCGGAGTCATCCTCTTCAGGTGGAGAAATTAATTGAGAGAAGTGGTTTGCAACCCGCTGACGATGCTCCTCCAGACTGTCAACAAAGCCTGTCCAGTCTGTAAAACCCATGGCAAAAGCCAGGGCCGCACGGACATCATCAGCCGTCGGCAATTGCTGTGTTTGCTGATCTCGCCAAGCCTGAATCGCGTGCTCGGTATTGCGTAAAAAGCGGTAGGCATCTCGAAGCTCGGCCACTGCTGCTGCGGGCAAAAACTCCCCGGTTAATAAATGCTGTAGAACCTGCTGCAACCCCCGAGCCTGTAACTCTATCTCTTGGCCACCGCGAATAAGCTGAAAACACTGGGCGATAAATTCAATTTCTCGAATGCCCCCAGACCCCAGCTTGATGTTGTCTTTTAAGCCCCGGCGCTGCACCTCTCGCTGAATCATGCCCTTCATATCTCGTAGTGATTCAAAGGCAGAGAAGTCCAAATAACGACGATAGATAAAGGGCCGCAAGTTGGCCATGAGCGTCTCACCCGCCGCAGCATCCCCGGCAATCACTCGGGCTTTGATCAGGGCATAACGCTCCCAATCTCGACCTTGATCCTGGTAGTACTCTTCCAGCGCATCGGCACTGACCACTAAGGGGCCACTCTGCCCATACGGCCGCAGACGCATATCTACCCGAAAGACAAACCCATCGGGGGTAGGCGCATCCAAGGCTTTAATAAGCCGCTGGCCCAAGCGGATAAAAAACTCCTGATTATCGCCGCTGCGCTTGCCGCCAGAGGTTTGCCCAGCTTTGGGGTAGGTGAAAATCAAATCGATATCTGACGACAGGTTCAACTCGCCCGCACCCAACTTACCCATGGCGATGACCAGCAAGCGTTGTGGCTCACCGTCGCGTGATAAAGGCTGCCCCCAATCTTTAACTAATTCATCGTGATGATAGTCTGTGGCAACCTGCACACAGGCATCGGCAAGATGGGATAAATCTGCAACCGTCTCCTCCAGCTCTGCCAGCCGGTTCAGATCTCGCCACACCACCCTCACCCAATGCCTGTTGCGAAATGCCCGCAGCAGCGAGGCAAACTCCTCTGCCGACGCGGCAGATGCACAATACCTGGCTAAGGATTCACCCCAAAAAGTATGATCCAGCCGTTGGTCTAATTCACCACTTTCAACCAGCATAGGGAGCAAATCAGGCTGACGAACGCAGTAATCCATTAACGCCGGGCTACAAGAAAAGGCCCGTAGCAACTCACCCCTGCGAGAAGACTGGGCAAACTCCCGATACCATTGTTGCTGGCTGGGTTCGCTCCGTTCCATTAAGGTCAACCAGCGATTATCCACTTCGCCATGCAAGCTCGCTGGCAGCTCAGTGTCGCTAATATTCAAAGATTCCGGGGCGCTTTGCTGTTTTTTCACATTATTCTCACTTTTCCCGATTTCACTGCCCTCACACCGAGTCCGGCTATCGAGGGATAACTAATCTATAGATGCACGACTCACCAAGAGCGGAGCATAGCGATAAATCTCCACCTCTAGTTTTGTACCGGCGGAGCCACACGCAGCACTTCGGCAACCGTTGTTTCACCCCTGGCCACTTTTTGGGCACCGCTCAAACGCAATGTGCGCATGCCATTTTTCATTGCACTCCGCCGCAACTCATCCAAGCCCATGCCATCAACTACCGCGCTTTGCACCCCACCATCTATTGCTAGAATTTCATAAATGCCCTGACGGCCATAAAAACCGGTATTGCGACATTCTAAGCAACCTGGCGCCTCATAAAACTGCTGGGGCGGCGGCGCTTTCCATGGCGCGGTCAACGCAGTCCACGCACCTTCATCTACCTCACAAGGGGTTTTACAGTGGGGACAGAGGGTACGCACCAAGCGCTGGGCCATGACGCCCAATACCGTCGCACGAATTAAATATGCTGGCACCCCCAGCTCGGTTAATCGTGTCACTGCAGACGGTGCATCATTAGTGTGTAGCGTAGACAGCACAAGATGGCCGGTTAATGCCGCTTGGACGGCCATTTCTGCCGTTTCTACATCGCGGATTTCACCGATCATGATGATGTCCGGGTCTTGGCGCAGCAAGGCCCGCACCCCTCGGGCAAAATCCAGATTAATGTTGTGCTGAACCTGCATTTGGTTAAAGGCGTCTTCCACCATTTCGATGGGGTCTTCAATGGTGCAAACATTCACTTCACTGCTGGCGATTTGTTTGAGGCTTGAATACAAGGTCGTGGTTTTACCCGAACCTGTTGGCCCCGTAACGAGAACAATACCGTGGGGAGCCCGAATCATGTTTTGCCAGCGATTAAGGTCCTCGCCCCGCAGCCCCAGCTCATCAAAACTGCGCAACAGCACTTCTGGATCAAAAATCCGCATTACCATTTTTTCGCCAAACGCGGTGGGCAAGGTGGACAGGCGCAGCTCAATCTCTTCGCCCACAGGGTTTTTGGTTTTCAGGCGGCCATCCTGGGGCCGACGCTTTTCTGCCACATCCATACGCCCCAATATCTTCAGGCGACTCACCACCGCGGTCAGCACTGCGGCGGGCAGTTCGTAGACATTGTAGAGCACGCCATCTATCCGAAAGCGGACATTGCCCTGATCACGCCTAGGCTCAATATGAATGTCGCTGGCCCGCTGGTCATACGCATATTGCAGCAGCCAGTCGACAATATTCACCACGTGACCATCGTTGGCGTCTAAGTCTTTAAGGTTGCTGATTTCCAGCAACTGCTCCAAATTTCCTGAACCCTTGCCACTAGTCCGGGCGCTGCCGTTGGCGCTGCGCACCGAGCGAGCAAGACTGTAAAACTCCACAGTGTAGCGATCAATATCCTCCGGGTCGGCGAGTACCCGGCGAATAGGTTTGTGTAAAATCTGCTGCAGGTCGGCTTCCCAGCCTTTTACAAAGGGCTCGGCTCCCGCCACCACAACCTCTTTATCAGTGACCGCCACCGCCAATATCCGATGCCGTTGGGCAAAAGCAAAAGACATGACTGATGTCACCGCAGTGACATCTATTTTTAAAGGGTCTATACGCAGGGTTTGCTGACCACAGTGGCTAGATAGGTTGTTCAGCAACACATCTACCGTCAAATGTCGCCCCGTCTGCCGGGCATCGGGAATCTGCTGTTTCGCTAAATGGTTGACGGGATGCAGGTATTTATCCCCTCGACGCTCTGGCTCCAGCCGAACCGCCTTAGCTGCTTCAGCATCGATCAAGCCATCGGCTACCAGCTGGCTCAGCAACACACCGGTATCTAACAGTTCTTTATTGTTCATTTGGCCGAGCATCATATTTCTGCCATATAACGAGGTTAGTATCCCCATTATGACAATTGCAGCACCAACTCGGCTAGGCCGATGACGTTGACTGACAACATTGATTTTATCTCGGCAAAAACTGGTGACAGGCCAATGGGGCACCTATAATCCCCCGACTGACCACTATCGATGACAGGAGCCGTCTTGTGCCATTAAATCGACTGAACAACCTGTTCGGAAAATCCCCTTTTGGTCCCATCCAGGACCATATGCTTGTCGTTCACCAGTGCGCCCAAACTCTTCCGGCTTTTTTCGAGGCGGTATTAGCTGATGATTGGGATGCCGCGGCCCTTCAGCACAAAGAGATTGTCGAGCTGGAAAATAGAGCCGACGACTTAAAGAAGAATATTCGCCTACAGCTTCCCAATAACTTCTTCTTGCCGGTTCCTCGTTCCGACCTGCTCGACTTGGTTGCCATGCAAGACCGTATCGCCAACAGCGCCAAAGATATAGCGGGCCTGACGATAGGCCGACGCATGAGTATTCCGTCCGTCTTGGCCGACAGCATGAAAGAATTTATTGAGCAAACAGTGGCGACCTCAAAACAAGCGCAGGCCGCTATAGAAGAGCTGGACGAGTTACTCGAAACCGGATTTCGCGGCCCCGAGGTCAAATTTGTCGAAAAGCTAATCGAAGAGCTGGATGACCTGGAACATAAAACCGACCAGTCCCAGATCAGTATCCGCTCCACCTTGTTCAAGGTTGAAAAAGATCTGCCACCGGTAGACGTAATGTTTTTCTACCAAGTTATCGATCTAATCGGCGAGTTGGCAGACCGTGCGCAGAAAATTGGCGCCAGACTGCAAATTATCATTGCACGTTAGAGCTAACTAAAGCCTAGCGGTAATTTCGTTATAAGGATCTTTCATGGATATCATTGCTGAGCACGGGCAACTCTTGCTCATATTGGCCTGCCTTTTCGGCTTTTTTATGGCTTGGGGTGTCGGCGCTAACGATGTTGCCAATGCCATGGGCACATCAGTGGGCGCCAAAGCCCTTACCATCAAACAGGCAATTTTGATTGCAATGCTGTTTGAATTTTGCGGCGCTTACTTGGCTGGTGGTGAAGTCACTGACACCATTCGCAAAGGCATCATCGACCCCGCTATTATTCAAGACACGCCTGGGCTACTCGTTTTCGGGATGCTTTCAGCCCTGCTCGCAGCAGGTACCTGGTTATTTGTTGCCAGCTTAATGGGCTGGCCGGTCTCTACCACCCACTCCATTGTCGGTGCCCTGGTCGGTTTTGCTGCGGTAGGCATTGATGTCAACGCTGTTGCCTGGGGCAAAGTTGGCCAAATTGTGGCCAGCTGGGTGGTGTCTCCGGTTTTGGCGGGCACCTTGTCTTTCGGCTTATTTATGAGTGCTCAACACTTTATTCTTAGTGCCGAAAAACCTTTTGAGGCCGCCAAAAAATACATTCCCTTCTACCTGTTTCTGGTCGGTTTTATGATCTCCATGGTCACCATGACCAAAGGTCTAAAACATATTGGTTTGGGCCTCAGCTTCGGTGAATGTATTTTAGCCTCACTGGTAGTCGGCCTTGTCGTCACCGGGATTGGCCAGTTGTTTTTGCGCAGAATTAAAGATGAAAGCAGCAGTGATGACCGCTTCCGTTTTGCCAGTGTCGAGCGGGTCTTTGCCGTATTAATGGTATTCACCGCCTGCGCCATGGCTTTCGCCCACGGCTCCAACGATGTGGCCAATGCTATCGGTCCGGTAGCGGCAGTGGTTAGCGTTATCCAGTCTGGCGGTGAAATCGCTGCTAAATCTGCTCTACCGTGGTGGATATTGATATTAGGGGCAGGCGGTATCGTTTTTGGTCTAGCTACCTATGGGTTTAAAGTTATCGCCACCGTCGGCACCAAAATCACCGAGTTAACGCCAAGCCGTGGTTTTGCCGCTGAAATGGGCGCGGCCTCTACGGTGGTACTGGCTTCGGCAACCGGCTTACCCGTATCCACCACCCACACCCTGGTCGGCGCGGTATTAGGCGTTGGCCTGGCACGAGGAATTGGCGCCCTCAATTTAAGTGTTATCCGCAATATCTTTATGTCGTGGATCATCACCCTGCCAGCGGGTGCCGGTTTAGCCATCGTGTTCTTCTTTATCTTCAAAGCCTTTTTAGGCTAAGTCTCTACTCTTAAGCTCAATCTAAACTCCCCCATCCTGCCACCATAAAACAGTGGTGGCAGGATGAATCGCGCCAATCTTGGCGCTACAATAGCCGCCCACACCTCCAGCGGCCGCCCATAATGTCCACCCCCTCGCTTATCAAAATGATCTCCCAGTTAGTTGGCACTCCGTCGGTCAGCTCTACCATGCCCAGCCGAGATATGGGAAATCGCCCGGTGATTGATGCATTGGCAAACTGGTTAGAGCCATTAGGTTTTGACGTAAAAGTCATGCCTCTCAAAACCCAGCCCCACAAGGCGAATTTAATCGCCACGCTGGGCACTGGCACTGGCGGGCTGGTGCTAGCCGGACACACTGATACTGTTCCCTGCGATGACGCACTGTGGCAAAGCGACCCCTTTGCACTAACAGAGCGAGATAACCGTTTATACGGTTTAGGCAGCGCCGACATGAAGGGCTTTTTTGCTATTGCAATAGAAGCCATAAAACCGCTGCTTGATAGCAAACTTAAGGCACCGGTTATTATTTTGGCCACCGCCGACGAAGAAAGCAGCATGGATGGTGCTAGAGCACTAGTAAAAGACGATTTATTGGGCGCTCGCTACGCTATTGTTGGTGAACCCACCGGCCTAAAACCCATCTATGCCCATAAAGGCATAATGATGGAAAGCATCGTCATTGAAGGCCGCTCAGGACACAGCTCCAACCCGCTGTTAGGCAACAACGCGATGGAAGCAATGCATGAGGTCATCACGGAGCTACTTACTTTACGAGGTGAGCTACAAGCCAAATACCAACATCCCGGCTTCGCCTACCCCACCCCCACACTGAACCTGGGTTGCATTCATGGCGGCGACAACCCCAATCGAATTTGTGGTCGCTGCGAGTTACATTTTGACCTACGCACCATTCCCGGTATGGGCAACGAGGAAATGCGTGAAAAAATCAGCGCCAAACTCAGAGAAGTCGCCCTGCGTCGACAAATCAATATTGGCATTAACGCCTTAATGCCCGGCATTGATGCCTTTGAACAACCGCTGCACTCCGAGCTGGTAACCGGCGTACAAGAACTGACCAAAACCGAGCCCGAAACCGTTAGCTTCTGCACCGAGGCCCCCTTTTTCCAAAAACTCGGGCTGCAAACCCTCGTTATGGGCCCCGGCCACATTGATCAAGCGCATCAGCCAGATGAGTTTATGCCGCTAGAACACATCAAACCCAGCATCGCCTTGCTTCAACAACTCATAAAACGATACTGCCTTGCGTAATACCCTACCCAAGTTACTTATCGTTAGTAGCAGCAATTAAGCAGGGTAAGAGATTTATAATAAAATGTATTATTTCCTGATATCTTCTTGAAATGTGAGCCACTTCAAGCTAAAAGTTACAGTGTAGGCGACCCAATAAGAATCTAATAAAAATTGTTAGAAGCATATTTACCGTCGTCTCTGGATCAGAGACAAAACTGCAGTCTCCATCCCAATAAAACAAGAATACCTACCTCAGGTAGGACGGCTTCCTGTTGTTCCGTTTTAAGCCAAGGTAGGCACGGCGCT